>JACRCU010000535.1 GCA_016218865.1 Deltaproteobacteria bacterium
CGGGGTTGAGCAGGAACGGGTGCAGGCGCACCTCCACGTCCACGTCTGCCAGATCCGTCAGCGCGGTGCGCAGGTTGTGATGACCGATGCGGCACCACGGGCACACCACATCGTGGGTCAGGTCCACGGTCACGCGGGCTTTGGGCTTGGCGATGGGCACGTTGGCGTCCTTGGGAGCGGGGTTCGGAGTGGCAGCCGCCGGGGCAGCGGCGTCGACCGCCACCTGCCGGGCACACGCCAGCGCCCCCAGGTGGGCAGCGGCAACGAGCAGGTGG
Organism: Deltaproteobacteria bacterium; assembly: GCA_016218865.1. Taxonomy (GTDB): domain Bacteria; phylum Myxococcota_A; class UBA9042; order UBA9042; family UBA9042; genus SXRM01. The sequence continues at coordinate 276 of JACRCU010000535.1, forward strand.
CGGCGCGGGTACGGCATGGCGGCGAGGATAGCCGCGGCCGCCGGCCCCTCCAAGTGCTCGCCAAGGAAACACTGTAATCTCGGCCAGTAGAAAATGGGGTCCATCTTTCGCTCCCGCGCGCGCTTGCGTTGCCGGGGCCGGAGCGGCATGGTAGCGGAGTCTTCCCTGCCCGCGGTAGGAGTCCGTATGCTGGCTCGCCTCTTCGTGTTCTTCAGCTTGGCGGTCGTCGCCGCGTGCAGCGCCTCGCCCGGCGGTGCCGGCGGTATGATGGCCGGCTGCGTGCCCAACACCACGCAATTGTGCTATTGCTCCGCCACCTTGCAGGGCATCCAGAACTGCGCACCGGCCGGCGATGCCTGGAGCCTGTGCAGCTGCGCCACCCCAACGGACGCGGGCGGCGACACCACCACCAAGGGCGACGCCGCCAGCAGTCCGGACCAGAGCGGCGGCGGCAGCGACACCGGTTCGGCCACGGTTGCGGACACCAGCAGCGAGCCCGACATCGACTGGAGCGAGCTCTTGGACCCCGAGGACACGGGCAGCGAGCCCGCCGACACCGCCGCCAGCGACCAGTGCCCCGAGCGCGCCAAGATCATCTACGTGGTCACCAAGGGCAACCAGCTCCTCAGCTTTTCGCCCGACACCCTCCAGTTCAAGCTGGTAGGCACGCTTGGCTGCCCGGCCGGGGTGGGCAACACGCCGTTCTCGATGGCCGTGGACCGCAAGGCCAACGCCTATGTGCTGTACCAGAGCTTCACCAGCGGCGCCGGCGTGTTCAAGGTCTCGACCCTGGACGCCAGCTGCACCGGCACGGCCTACCAGCCCAACTTGAATGGCTTCGAAGTCTTCGGCATGGGCTTCTCGTCCGACGCGCCCGCCATCGCCGACGAGACGCTGTGGATCGGCGGCACCAAAGCGCTGTCCTTCCAGGCAGGTCCGTGCAAGCTGGGCACCTTGGACGTGGCGACGCTGAAGACCAAGGCGGTCGCGACCATCCCGGCGGCGTACGGCTGCCCCGACCTCACCGGCAACGGCCAGGCGCAGTTGTTCGGCTTCTTCCCCAACGCCAACCCGCCCGCCGTCGGACAGATCGACAAGCAGACCGCGCAGATCACCAAGAACTGGCCGCTGCCCGCCAGCCTCGCCACCACCGAGGCCTGGGCCTTTGCCCAGTGGGGCGGCAAGCTCTGGCTGTTCGCCAAGACTTCCGCAGAGATCAACAGCAGCGTCTGGTCGCTGGACCCGCTCACCGGGATCACCACCAAGGCGCTGAACAACATCGGGCACGTCGTCGTCGGCGCCGGCGTGTCGTCGTGCGCGCCCACCGGAAACTAGCTTTGCGCGCCACCCAGCTGCTGTTTCGGCTGATCGTCGGCCTGCTGATGGCGGTGGCGTGGATCGATCGGACCTTGCGGGTTCCGCTGCCCTTTCCGCGCGATCCCAAGCAGTTGCTGCGCCGGCGGCGCTGGTGCATCGGCGTCCTGACCAAAGCGGGTCTACTGCGGCGCGGCAGCCAGGTGCTCGAATTTGCCGTGGCGCCCTTCAAGACCGGCGAAGCGTTCCGCTCGCAGTGCGCCCGCGTGGACCTGCGGGTGGCGAACCCGGACGGCAGCGAGGTGCGGCACGCCCTGGTTGCCAAATTCGCGCCGCCGCCCAACAACTTGCGCGACCATGCCATCTTCATCCTGCAAGAGAACCACAAGAAGGAAGCGGGCGTGTACCAGCACCTGGCCGGCGACCCGCACATCGCGATGCCGGCTGCCTATTTCGCCGCGGCGCATGGGCCCAGCGGCAACCTGTGTCTGCTGATCGAGCGCATGGAAGGCGGTCGCGAAGTCAGCGAACGCCAAGGCTGCCCGCCCGAGCTGTGTGAGCTGGCGGTGGACGCCTTTGCCAGCCTGCACGCGGCGTTTTGGGACCGCAGCGACCCGCGCACGGACTTCCTGGCGGTGGTGCCCGACAGCGCCATCGACTTCCTGGCCGAGCTGTTCCAGGGCCCGGACCGCGCGCTGTTCGGCGAGTTGCTGCGGCAGGTGTGGCGGCACGACAAGCAGGCGCCGACCACGGTGCTGCACGGCGACGCCCGCGTCGGCAACATGCTGTTCCCCGGTAGCGACGGCTCGGGTCGGTTTGCGCTCATCGACTGGCAGGCGGCGCGCAAGGGCAAGGGCGCATTCGACCTGGCCTACTTCCTGGTCCTCAGCTGCGATCCGACCGTGCGGCGCGCCCACGCCGAGCGCCTGCTCGACCGCTACCACGCGGCGCTGCTGGCGAACGGGGTGCAGGGCTACGGGCGCGAAACCCTTGGCGACGACTACCGCTTTGCCTGCCTGCTGACGCTGGCCTTCGTGTCGCTGCCGCTGCTGAGCGCCGAGTCGAGCGCCACCGACGCCAACGCCAAGGGCCTGGCCGACCTGGGCGAGGTGTGGGCGCAGCGGATGGCGGCGCTGGTGCAGGACCTGGACTTCGCGTGGATCCAGGCCAAGACCGGGCTGGACGCCGGGCAGCTGCAGACCGCCTTCGCGCGTTCGAACCGGCGCGTCGCCGAGCAGACGGCCCCGCAGTAGGAGTCGGCGATCAAACCCAAGCATTTCAACATGTAGAAAATGGCTGCCATGGCGCGCGCCCAGTGGCGGCCGGCCGCGGGCGGTGCTACAACGGCGGCGGCGCCGGTCTGGCGCCATGGGGGAGTCGCGCATGTCCGCAATCGGACCTTCGACCGTTCTGGGCTCGTACCGCTTGCTCGCGCCGCTGGGCCAGGGCGGCATGGGCCAGGTCTGGCGGGCCGAGCACGTGCAGCTGGGGCGGCCGGCGGCGGTCAAGGTGATCCGGCCGGATGTCCCCGACGAAGCGCGCGCCCGCATGACCGAGCGGTTTGCCCGCGAAGCCAAGGCGACCGCGGCGCTGACCTCGCAACACACCGTGACGGTGCACGATTTTGGCACGACCCCC
>JACRCU010000003.1 GCA_016218865.1 Deltaproteobacteria bacterium
GCGCACCTGGCGGCCTTCGTCGAGCGATTCCGCTCCAAGGCCAGCAAGGCCAAGCAGGCGCAGAGCCGCCTCAAGATGCTGGCGCGGCTCGAGAATGTCGAGGTCGACGGGCCCAGCGGTCAAACCATCGGCCTGAAATTCGCCGAGCCGGCGCGCACCGGCCGCGAAGTGCTGCGGGCCGAGCATGTGCAGAAAAGCTGGGGCGACAAGCCGGTTTACACCGACTGCAACCTGACCATCTGGCGCGGCGACAAGGTGGCACTGGTCGGGCCCAACGGCGCCGGCAAGTCGACGCTGCTGAAAGTCCTGGCCGGCGTGACCGACATCCAGGGCGGCCAGGTGATTGTGGGCGGCGGCGTGGTGCGCGAATACTACGCCCAGCACCAGCTCGAGCAGCTGGACGCCGGCAGCGTGGTCTACGAAGAGGCGCGGCGGGCGGCGCTGGACCGCACCGTGCCGATCGTGCGCAACGTGCTGGGCGGTCTCGGCTTTTCCGGCCAGATGGTCGACAAGAAGGTGGCGGTGCTATCGGGCGGCGAGAAGGCTCGGCTGGCCCTGGCCAAGATGGTGCTCCGCGCGCCCAACGTGCTGCTGCTGGACGAGCCGACCAACCACCTGGACTTGATGACCCGCGAGGTGCTGGAGCAAGCCCTGGCGCAGTTTGAGGGCACGGTGGTCATCGTCAGCCACGACCGCTACTTCATCAACGCCGTGGCCGACAAGGTGCTGGAGATCGAGCCCGGCGGCAAGGCGACCTTGCACCACGGCGACTACGACGCTTGGCTGTACCACAAGGCCGGCGGCGATCCGCGCGAGCTGGAGCGGCTGCTGGCCGGCGGCGCGGTGGACCGGCCGACCTTGGACGCGCGCAAGGACAACGGCCTGCCCAACGACGTCGGCGAGGCCAAAAGCGAGAGCCGCGAGGACGAGAAGCAGCGCAAGCGCGACGAAGCCACCCGCCGCCAGGAGGCGCACCGCCGTACCAAGGACTTGAAGACCCGCCTGGCCAGCACCGAAGAGCGAATCGCCAAGGACGAGAAGCGCTTGGCCGACATCCTGCTGCTGCAGGCCGATCCCGAGCTGTACGGCGTCGGCGCCAAGGTGGTGGCGCTGCTGCAGGAGCAGGCGGACCTCAAGGTCAAAGTCGACGCGGCGATGAGCGAGTGGGAGCTGCTGGCCAGCCGCATCGAGGCCATCGAGGCCGAGGTGTTTGGCAGCTGAGCGAGGCCCTTGGCGCAGTCCAGATTGCCGGGTGGTGCGGTTACCCCAACCTGCCGACGCAGTAGGTTGGCCCCCGCGGTCAACAGCTCGAATCCACTCGATAACCCCTTGTCCAGCTCAGTGGTTCGGTCCGGGCCGCGAACACAATTCTTGGCACGGGCAGAGCATTGTGCGAAGCTGACCTTGCCCCCGATGTGCGGTCCCGTACCGGCACGGCTCCACGGACACTCCCCCCATGACGGCCAGCGCAACCGCGCCGTCCCGCCGCCCCAACCGCGATCCCAATGCGGAGAGCCATGGCAGCATTGCGTCAAAAGTGGCTTTGGACTGCCGTACTTTGCGCAGCAGCACTGGCGGTGTGCCCGTGGGCATGGGCCAGCCCGGTGGCCGCGGTGTCCGACGCGAACGCCGCCGTCAACCTGTCGCCCTTTGTCGACGTTCTGGAGGACCCCGCCGGCGAGCTGTCGTGGTCGCAAGTTCAGAAGCCACCGTATTCGCAAGCCTTTGTCCCAGCCGCAGCGAACGGTTTCTCGATGGGCTACTCCAACTCGGCGTGGTGGGCGCGCGTGCGCGTGCGCAGCGATTCCCCTGTGGAGCAGCCGTGGATGCTCGAGATCGCCTTCCCAAGCCTCGACGACGTGCAACTGTTCTTTGCGGATGCCGAGGGCCGGCCCGTGCAACGCCAGAGTGGCGCGCAACACCGGCATAGGCAAGGTGAATTCTACGGCTCGGCGCTCGTGTTTCGCGTACCGGTCGGGTCGACTCCGCGCACGCTGTGGCTGCGGGTGGCGTCGCGCTCCGCACCGGTGACCGTGCCCATGACGCTGCGCAGCGAGGCCGACTTCCCGCGGGCGATGGCCGCAAGGGGCTGGAAGGGCGGCGCGGTCATCGGCGTGTGTGCCGCGCTCGTTCTGGGCGTGTTGGTGATTGCCTTCATGACCGGAGCGTCCGCATCCCTGTGGATGATCTTCCACATGCTCGGCGTAGGCGGCATGGTGGTGGCCGTGGACGGCATGGGGCTGCACCTGCCGACCGAGCTGGGCGGCTGGTGGTTCCGACACGACTTCCTGATTCTCCAGTCGGCAAGTGTTCTTGGCGCATTGCTGTACTCGCGCGCCTTCTTGCCGGGTGGGTCACTCTGCCGGTGTGCGCCGGTGCTGACCACCTTGGGTCACGGGGTGGTTGCGGTCACCGTGCTGGCCGCCAGCATCACCGAGCCGTGGAGCCAGGCGACCGCGCAGTTGACTAATGCCGTCGCGATGCTCCTGCTGCTGGGCGTCACCGGTCGGCACGTGCTGGCCGGGGCGCGCGAGCCGCGCTGGCTGCTGGCCGCGTGGACCTGTGCCACGCTTGGCGTGTGGGCCAGCACCAGCCGCCGCTTTGGCTGGCTGCCGCTCACCGACACGTTCCACTCGCTGCACGGCTACTTGGAGGGTGCGGGGCTGCTGCTGCTGGCGGCGAGCTTCGCCGACTTGCAGGCGCAGGCCGTCCGGCGACTGGCCGCGGCAGAGAACGAGAGCGCCAAGGCGGACGCCGCGCTGCGGGCAGAGCGCCGCGATCGTGTTCGCACGGTGTTGAGCGACACGCCGTACCCCGTGCTCCTGGTCGAGACGGGCGGGGCAATCGCCTTTGCTAATCGTGCTTTGTGCACCATGCTGGGCTACGACGCCAGCGAACTGGAGGGGCGGCCGGTCGAGGATCTGGCGCCTCCGGCCGTCCGCGCCGAGCACATCCAGATGCGCCAGAGCTACGCCGAAAACCACAACGTGCAGCCCATGCTGGGGCGTCGCGATCTGCTCGCGGTGCGCAAGGATGGCTCGCCGCTGCCCGTGGCCATCACCTTGGTCCCGTACACCGTCGAGGGCACGGGCTACATGCTGGCGTCGATACAGGATGTTTCCGAGCAGCGCAGCGCCCAGACCGCCCTGCAGATCAGCGAGCAGCGCTTCCGCAACTTGGCGGACAACCTGCCGGGGGCCGTGTACCGCGAGCCGCTGGATGCCGAGGGCAGCAGCGAGTACCTGAGCAAGGGCATGAGCGCCCTCCTGGGCCGGCCGATGGTGGCCGGTGACCCAGACCTGCCGCGCTGGCGCGACTTCGTTCACGGCGACGACTGGCAGCGGTACCACGATGCCCTTGCCCGGCAACTGGCCACTGGCGAGCCGCTGGACATCGAGCACCGCATCGTCCGGCCCGACGGTACCATCCGCTGGGTGCACAATGTGGCCGTGCTGTCGAGCGACGCCACCGGTCAGCCGCGCTATCGCGACGGCCGCCTGATCGACGTGACCGACCGGCGCAAGGCCTTGGCCGAGCTGGAGGAACAGCGCTCGCTGCTGCAGGCCATCATCGACTCGCTCGACGGGGCCTTGGCGGTGACGGACCAGGATGGCCGCTTCTTGACGGTCAACCACAAATGGGAGGCTTATCGAGGCGTTACCAGGGCACTGGTGATGGGTCACAGCGTCGCTTCGGCCCGCGGCAGCGGCGTCTTGCCCAATTGGCGCGAGGTGGTGGTCAAGGTGGAGCAGCTGGGCGAAGTGCGGGTGGTAGAACTGGAATCCGTGCGCGACAGCAGCCCGCGCACCTTCCGCTCGACCATCTCGCCCCTGCGCGACGACACCGGCGCCCTGCGCGGCACGTGCGCCTACAGCGTCGACGTGACCACCGAGCGCACCCTGCAGCGCGATCTGGCTGCGGCCCACGACGCGGCGCTGGCGGCCAGCCGCTCGAAGAGCGCCTTCATCGCCAACATGAGCCACGAAATCCGCACGCCGATGAACGCGATCTTGGGGTTTGCCGACCTGTTGGCCCAGCGCCTGGCCGACGAAGAGGCGCGCTCCCACGCCGAGATCATCGCCAGCAGCGGTCGCGCCCTGCTGAGGCTCATCGACGACGTGCTCGACTTGGCCAAGGTCGAAGCGGGCAAGATGGAATTGCAGCCGGTCGTGCTGCACTTGCCGAGCATGCTCGCCGATCTGGAGCGCCTGCTGCGGCCGCGCGCTGCCGGCAAAGGTGTCGCGCTGCGCCTGGAAATCGACCCGGCGGTGCCGGCAGACTTGATCGCCGACGAAACCCGCTTGCGGCAGGTGCTGCTGAATTTGCTCAGCAACGCCATCAAGTTCACCGACCACGGCCACGTCAAACTGACGGTGAGCCGCGCCGACACTCCCGAGGCGCCTGGCTCGGTCGGGCTGTGCTTCGAGGTGTCCGACACCGGCATCGGCGTGGCACCCGAGCAGCAAGCCCGCATCTTCGAAGCCTTTGAGCAGAGCGCCGGCCAGGATCACGCCAAGTACGGCGGCACCGGCTTGGGCTTGAGCATCACCCGCCGCATCGTCGAGCTCATGAGCGGCCGCATCACACTGCAGAGTGTGCCAGGCCAAGGCAGTACTTTTACGGTGTTGCTGCCCGCCGTCGAGGTGTCGGCCAGCTCCGCTCGCCCCGGGCCGCTGCAGCGCCAGCGCCGCGAACGTTTCGTCGCCAACCGCGTGCTCATCGTCGACGACTCGGCGCCCAACCGCCATGTGTTCCGCGAATACCTGCGCGACACCGGCTTGACCGTGCAAACCGCGGGCGACGGCGAAGAGGCCCTGCAAATCGTGCGCAGCGAGCGGCCGGCCCTGGTCGTGACCGATCTGGTGATGCCCGGGCTGAGCGGCGAGGACTTGATTGCCCGACTGCGCGGCGATGCGACGACCGCCAAGCTGCCGATCGTGGTGTTGACCGCCTCGGGCATCCACGGCAGCCACTCGGGTGTGCGGGCCGTGGTCGACGGCTTCGTGCTCAAACCCGTGACCCGCGCCGACTTGTTGGCCGAGTTGGCGCGGCACCTGCCGCTCGCGCCCGACCTGCCGGGGGCCACACCGCAGGCGAGTACCGCCGTCACCACCCAGGCCTCGCAGGTGATCGCTTCGGCCGACGGATCGGCGGAGCTGCTGCAGGAACTGCGCGACGAGTGGGCGACTTTGCACGGCAGCGGCGACCTCGACGGCATCGCCTCGTTTGCCGACAAAGTCATCCAGTTCGGCCAGCGCCGCCACGATCCCCTGGCGCGCCGGTTTGGTCGGCGCCTGAGCAAGGCCGCCGCCGACTGCGCCCTGGACGAAATCGAACGCTCGATGCGGGAATTCGAGGCGCTGAGCCGCGACTGGCAGATGGAAGACAGCAGCGGCGGCTCGACCGCCGGCGAGGCGACATGAACGTGCCCCTGACCCGCGATGCCGCGGCGCCGCGCGTGCTCATTGTGGACGATACGCCAGGCAATTTGCAGGTTTTGGCGGCCATCCTGCGCCCAGAGGGCTATCGGCTGTCGGCCGCCGGCAGCGGCTCCGACGCTCTGGTGGCGGTGGCCAAGGCGGCGCCCGACCTGATCCTGATGGACGTGAACATGCCCGGCATGGACGGCTTCGAGGCGTGCGCCCGTTTGCGCGCCGACCCGACCACCGCGCCGATACCCGTAGTCTTTTTGACGGCGCAGAACGACCTGGAGCACCTGGTGCGCGGCTTCGAGGCCGGCGGGGTCGACTACCTCAGCAAGCCCTTTCGCACCGAAGAGTTGTTGGCGCGGGTCCGGACCCACATCGAGCTCAAGCGGGCGCGCGACCGCCTGAAGCTGTTGTCCGAACAACTGGGCCGCTACCTGTCGCCGCCGGTATATGCGGCGCTGTTTCGCGGCGAGCGCAGCGCCGAAATCACCGCGAGATCCCGCGACATCACGGTGTTCTTTGCGGACATCGTCAGCTTCACCCCGCGCAGCGAGGCCATGGACCCCGAAGCACTGGCCGCCTGGCTGAACAACTACCTTGCCACCATGGCCAGCGTCATCAGCCGCCACGGCGGGACCCTGGACAAGTTCATCGGCGACGCTGTCATGGGCTTCTTTGGCGATCCAGACAGCGCGGGTTTGTCCAGCGATGCGCTGGCTTGCGTGCACATGGCGGTCGAGATGCGGAGCCGCGCTCGCGATCTGGGCGTGCAGGTGCGCATCGGCATCGCATCGGGGCCGTGCACGGTCGGCAACTTCGGCAGCGACCAGAACATGAGCTACACGGCGGTGGGCCGCGTGGTCAACTTGGCCTCGCGGCTCGAAGGCGCGGCCCAGGCTGGACAAATCGTGCTGGCGTCCGGCACCTGGGAGCGGGTGCGCGACCACGTGCACTGCAGCGAAGGCGGCCTGCTGCGGCTCAAAGGAATCGCCCAGCCCGAAGCGACCTTCGTGGTCGAGGAACCGTCAGCGACGGCTGACGGCGATCCTGTTTCATTCGACACGGTTACCTGATCGAAACGCGCCGCTTCGGCGTGAAGCCGGCGCCGGTGCCGCGCGGGATCAGCCCCGCCGCGCTTTCCAGCGGGCCAACTGGTCCGCCAGCGCGGCCGGCAGACGCCGTACCACCGCCTTGCGCAGCCGATACAGGCGCGGCGACACGTCGGCAATCGCCTGGCCGTCGGGCACCCGCGTCGCGCGCACC
>JACRCU010000533.1 GCA_016218865.1 Deltaproteobacteria bacterium
AATCCAGGGCGGGCGGTTGGCGACTTTCATGGGCAGACTCGCAACAGCAATGCGCGCTTGGCCTGGCAGCTGCGGCGACCGCGCGCGCCGTACAGCGCCGGATCGACAGTGGCCCACCCGCCGCGGCGAAGGCGACCGGGCGCCAGTGTGGCGGCGGCGCGGCCCGGGTTGCTACGGAACGTTGCCGAGCAGCTGGCGAAGTGCGCGGTCGGTGAGCGCAAACAAGGCGAGGAGTTCTTCAACTTGGCCAGCCAGATGGGTCGTCTCGCGGCGGTGGACGGCGGCCTCGACCTGCTGGCAAGTGTGCGCCAAATCGCGGGCGCCGAACAGGGCGCTAGAGGACTTGAGGGTGTGCGAGGCCCGGCCCAGCAGCTCCCAGTCCGCGCTGGCCAGGGCGCGCCGCACTTCGTCGGCCAGGCGGGCACCGTTGGCAATTTGGGTGTTCACCAGTTCGTCCCACGCCACTACATCGTGGTCCAGCAGGTCGCCGAGCGACGCCAGGGCGGCTGGGTCGAGCGCGATCGAATTGGTGGACGAGCGATCCGACGTGGGGGTCATCGGCGATCCTGGACTCGCAAGGTTGCCAGTGCAGTCTAACGCGAGATCCCACTGGACGCTAGCCCTGGAGCCGCCGTGCACCGGCCGCGCCGCCATCAAAAACGCCACCGCGCGGGCACCCGTTCGTCGGTGTCCGCGCGGTGGGCAGGGGGCCTGCTCAGGGGGTTACTTCTTGGGGGCGCTCACCAGGCCGGTCAGCAGGGCGGTGTTGACCTTCTGGCCGACCAGACCGGCGACCTTGGGCGCGGCCGGGGCGATGAAGCCCGAGAGGCCCTTGGTGTCCGGCTTGACGCCGGTGCTGTGGGCGGCGGGCTTGCCGTATTCGTTCAGCAGCTTGGCCGACACCGCACCCGAGACGGCCGAGGCCGGGCGGGCGCCCTTCTGCTGGGTGAAGCCGGCGAAGGCCGAAGCGCCGAACGAGGGGGCCGCGCTGGCGGTGCTGAAGCTGTCGGTCGGACCGGCGAAGACGGCGGTCGAGAAAGCGAGGCTGGCGACGAGGGTCAGGGCGATGGTCAGGGTGCTCTTCATGATGGCTCTCCGTGGTCCCCGTGGGACCGGGTGTCTCGAGGTCGGGCGGACGCTGCGGGCAACACCGTTGCTGCCTGGGTCCGTTTCCTTCCTTCGTTTGGCGGGGTTCCGTTCCCCATGCCCTTCAGACGCCCCATCGGCGAGCTTCGATCTGTGCGGTTCAACTTTTTTTCGTTCGCGGCACGTTTTTCTGACGAATCTATGCATTTCAGGGTGTTGCAACCCACCCCCAACCCGGGCAACGGCTGCACCGCCACAGCCAGGCGCGCTTCTGGCTGCTCCAGATGGGCATCGCCGGGGCCTGGCAGCGGTCGCAGGGCAAAACCGTTGGTTCTGTGCCGACTTGACTGGCCGGCGGCGGGTCGACCCAGCTGTTGCACGGCCCACAGCGCAGCAGCCATTGCCCCTTCTTGGCGGACCAGATCGCCCGCAGAAGTTGCCGACATTGCGGACAATTCATCAGCGGCGGTGGCGCGGGCCGCTGCGGGTCGGGCTTGTCCGCGCGCCCGCAGCGCAGGCACAGCACCTGGCCTTGGCGGTCCTGGCGGCGCGGTCCCTGGCAATGCGGGCAGCGGCCGGCGGTCGGCTCGCCGCTCGCGTCGCACTCGTAGCCGTAGCCGCAGTCGGGCTTGGCCAGGGCGCTGCAGGCGATGCGGCTGCGCTCGCCAAAACTACGTGAAATCAAGTTGGATCCGCACTCCGGGCACAGCCCCAGCGTGGAGGTGTGGCCCTTGGCGCTGCGCTGGCCCTCGCCGCGGATGCCGTCGACGAGCTGGGCCACGAACTGGCGAATCTGCGCCATGAAGGCGGTGCGCTCGGCCCTGCCGCGGCGGATCTGTTCCATCGCTGCTTCCCAACTGCCCGTGAGTTCTGGCGATTTGAGTGCGGCGACCTGGATCGAGGCGATGAGATCGATGCCGCGCTGGGTCGCCACCATGGCGCGGCCGCGGCGCTCGACGTAGCCGCGCTTGAGCAGCGTCTCGATGATGCCGGCGCGGGTGGCCGGCGTGCCGAGCCCCGAATCCTTCATGGCGCCGCGCAGTTCCTCGTCGTCCAGCAGCTTGCCGGCGCCCTGCATCGCCGCCAACAGGTCGGCCTCGCTCATCGGCCGCGGCGGCGAGGTCTTGCCGGCCTTGACCGTCACATCGTCGGTGGTCGCCTTCTGACCGCGCGTCAACACCGGCAATTCGCCAGCGTCGTCGTCGCCTTCCTCGCCCGGCGCGTCGTCCTTGCCCTTCTTTTTCTCGCGCTTGGGCGCCGCATCGACCTTGGACCAGCCCAGATCGACCACTACCGTGCCGCGGGTACGGAAGTGCTCCGTCGTAGCCGCGTCGACCAGAACCCCTGTGATGATGGTACTTTTCTGCTCGATGCGGTCGGGATACCACGCCGCCAAAAGGCGCCGGGCGATGAGGTCGTAGATGCGCGCCTGGTCCTGCGGCAGGTCCAGGGCGCCGTCGCGAATCCGCACCGCCTTGTTGGTCACCACCAGCGCGGAGTGGTCCTCGACTTGGGCGTCGTCGACGAAGCGCGGCCCCAGCGCGGGCACGTTGCCCTTGCCGAAGCCTTTGATCTCGGCGACGTACTCGGTATAGGCACCGCGATCGAGCGCGGCCACCCAGCTCGGCGCCTTGGCGGCATCCTCTTTGGTCAGGTGCCGCGACGAGGTACGCGGATACGAAATCAGCTGCGCTTCATAGAGTTGCTGGGCGATCTCCAAGGTCTGCTCGGCCGTGTAGCCAAAGCGGCGGTTGGCCTCGCGCTGCAGCGCAGTCAGGTCGTAAAGGAGCTCGGGGCGGCGCTTTTCCTTCTTGCTCTCGGTCTGGAGGACCTTGGCGGGCTTGCCCAGCAGGCGCTGGCGCAGCTCCTCGGCCTCTTGCGGGGTGGCCAGCCGCTCGCCGCTGCCGGCCTCGGCCGGTTCGCCCGCTTTCTGCTCCGGGCGAAACCACCGACCAGTCCAAGTCTTGTCGTCCTCGCTGTGGAATTTGGCCTGCAAGGTCCAGAAGTCCTTGGGCACAAAGTTGCGGATCTCCAGCTCGCGCCCCACCAGCATCGCCAGTGTCGGCGTCTGCACGCGACCCACCGAAAACACGCCATCTTGCTGCCGGGCCCGCGCCACCAGGGTTGGGGCGCGGGTGCAGTTGATGCCCACCAGCCAGTCGGCCTCTTGGCGGC
>JACRCU010000536.1 GCA_016218865.1 Deltaproteobacteria bacterium
TCCCCACGCTTTCGCGTCTCAGCGTCAGTATCTGTCCAGGAAGGCGCCTTCGCCACAGATGTTCTTCCGAATATCTACGAATTTCACCTCTACACTCGTGAATTCCCCTTCCCCCTCCAGTACTCAAGTCCGACAGTTTCCAGCGCACTTCTGAAGTTAAGCTTCAGGCTTTCACGCCAGACTTGTTGGACCGCCTACACGCGCTTTACGCCCAATAATTCCGAACAACGCTTGCACTCTCTGTATTACCGCGGCTGCTGGCACAGAGTTAGCCAGTGCTTCCTTCGAGGGTACCGTCAGCTACGGAGGTCATCCGCAGGATTCGTTCCCTCTGACAGAGCTTTACAACCCGAAGGCCTTCTTCACTCACGCGGCGTCGCTGCGTCAGGCTTTCGCCCATTGCGCAATATTCCCCACTGCTGCCTCCCGTAGGAGTCTGGACCGTGTTTCAGTTCCAGTGTGGCTGGTCGTCCTCTCAGACCAGCTAACCATCGTAGCCATGGTGGGCCTTTACCCCGCCATCAAGCTAATGGTACGCGAGCCGATCTTCAGGCGAGAACTGCCTCGCGACAGCCCCCTTTTGCCTCAGCTTCCGCAGAAGCCGTGGTCTTGTGCGGTATTAGCGAACCTTTCGGCTCGTTATTCCCCACCCGAAGGTACGTTACCCACGTGTTACTCACCCGTGCGCCGCTTTACTCAGGTTGCCCCTTTCTCGCTCGACTTGCATGTGTTAAGCGCGCCGCTAGCGTTCGTTCTGAGCCAGGATCAAACTCTCTGAGAAATGTTTCACGCTCCCGTCTTTTGACCCGAGGGTCTCGCGACCGGAACGCGACATTGTTGTTGAACCCACAAACGCGTATGTGATCTTTGCTTGCTATCCAGTTTTCAAAGAGCGAACGACCTTGCGGTGCTGCGAATGCGCCACTTGCTGGCCGATACCCCTGGGATTGACTCCAAGGAGCGTTGCCTGGCTGTTCTGCTTTTCGCTTCGCGTCAGGAAACCGCTGAGGCTTCCCGGGGGCCGAAAGGTTACGGCCATCGCATCTGTCTGTCAAGGCCCGCTGCGAAGATTTTTCGAAATCGTCACCGACTTCGTCTTGGCTGCGGCAGCTTGGCTTTTCACGTCAGCCCGCCGATGGCGGACACGACCGAGACCCGGAAGTTCGCGGAAACGAAGAACTCAGGTGGTCGTTGGATGTCGCTAGGCAACCGGACAGACCGGCCGCCGCGGCGACGGGAGCGGCATTGTGATGCTGCTCGGCTTCGCTGTCAAGTGGCGGTGGAGCGGTTTCTTCGGGGTGGTCGCCGCGGCGGCCTGCGACGAACCAGAACGGTCCGTGCGATGGGCGACGGCGAACGGCAGCGGACGAATCCGATGCCGAACCAGGAAGAAGGCTTTGACACTGTGGCAGTGAGCTGGCCGCGCGTGAACGCTGGCGAACCAGGTGGATGGCGCGGTACGCCGCAGCGGATTCGAGGCCGCAGCGGCGCTTGTGACGTGAAAGAGCGGATTTTCGCGAGGGATGTCGGACTCTGGCGACGCCGGTCGGCGGGCCACAACGGCCAAGCGCGGGGGCTAGGCCAAGGTGTCGGACTGTCTTCTCTCGTGGGCCCTGCCGCTGTGGCCGGGGCGCGTGGCCCCGAGCGGCTTGACGAGGAGGAGAATAGGGGCCGCAACGGATTGTGTCAAGTTGGAAACGTTGCACGCCGCCCAGGCGGCCGAGCGGTTCGGGGCGACCCGCCGCTGATCACCGCGGGGCCCTGTTGGCGGGTCGGATATGTAATGAGCTGTATATGAAGAGGTTCTTTGTGGCTGGGCGGCTGTTTCGGCGGGTACGGGGCTGGGCCGACCGCACGGCCGTCCCGGCGATCGCGAAAAACGCCGCGGGCGGGGCGTCCAGCGGGCCCGGTTGGCTAGTTGACGTTTCTGCTAGGTTTTTCTAGGGTGACAGCTGCAGTGAGCGGTCGGCCGGCGCTGATCGCGATGCGGAGACGGCAGGGCTGATGGCCTGGGGCAAGGAGACGGCGATGGTGGCGTGGAGTTTGTTGCGCAAGTTCAGCGGGTTGGTCGCGATGGGCGCGTGGGCTGGCGCGGTGGCGATCGCCGGATGCTCGTCGACAGAGACCGCGACGGCGAGCCTGGACGGCGACAGTTCGACCGTCAAGACCGATACGGTCAGCGACACCAGCACGGGCGGCAAGGATGGCGCGGACGCCAAGGTGGACACGGCGGCGAGCGACGTGCCGCAGGAGCCGACCAAGCCGGACGAGGAGTTCTGGGTCAATTACGCACACATTCCGCGGATTCCCGGCAGCCCGGACCCGGACGATCAGATCCTGAGCGGCAACTTCAACTTGGCCGCGTCGGGCGCGGTGGGCAAGTTCAAGGCGGGCGTCAGCCCGCTGGATGCCGCGTTGCCGGCGCTCGAGCTCACCAAAGTGGCCTTCGCCGCGGCCGGCAGCTACAACTGCGCCTTCGGATGCTTCATTTCGGATGATCTGCAGTACATGGCGGTGGCGACGGGGCAGCCGGACGACAAGGGCCTGTACAGCTATGCTCTTGGCACCGTGGCGCCGGACCTGAGCGTCAAGATCGGCAAGTTCGGCACGCTCAAGGATGTGAAGCACCTGGCCTTTGCCGGCAAGTACCTCTTCTACTCGCAGCGCGCCAAGTGCCTGGGTACCGGCAAGTGCCAGTACGACATCCACCGGCAAGGACCCTTTGGCGGCGAGGACTTCACCGACGTGACTCTGACGCGCATGGCGCCGGATGCCGACGAAGACGTGATCAACGGCGACACCACCTACGAGGGCTACTTCCGGGTGAGCGCCGACGCCTCGACGGTCGTCTTCCTGACGCCCACGATCCGCTCGCAGACTCTTTATGTGTGGCACGCCGGCAACCTGGCGAAAGTCGACTACATCTGCCCCAACTTCGACGGGGTCAAGTGCGTGGGCAGCAGCTCGGAGTACCACGACAGCGATCCGGCGGCGGTGTCGATGGACGGCAAGCTCGTCGTGACGTTCGCGATCTGGGATCGCTGGCTGCGGGTGCGCAAATACGAGGTCGGCTCGGAAGCCCCCGGCGTGTTTGCCAATTTGGTCGAGAGCGGCGCCGGCGCCGGCGCCTACCTGCAGGCTTATTGCCCGTTCTTGCAGCCCGGTCAGCACGGCGAGGTCAAGTACGAACCGTGGTTCAGCGCCGACAGCAGCACCGTGTACTTCGTGGGCCAGTCCAAATGCGGCGGCACCGGCAACAAGCTGTGGACCGACGTGATGAGCCTGCCGGTGGCCAAGATCGGGCCGGACCTCAAGCCGAGCGACTGGATCAACTACACCAACAATCCGCACGACAATTCGGCGAAAAACCACGTGATCGAGTGGCTGGCGATGTCGCCGCAGCGCAAGTACTTCGTGCTGTCGGCCTCGGCGGCGGTAACCGAGCAGGGCCAGCCGATCCCCGACGGCACCGCCCGCACCATGAGCGACACCGAGGTCTACACCATGCCGGTGGGCGGCCACGTGATGACGCCGCTGACCAACGAGAACGCCTGGCACGCGCGCGTACCGCAGGCCGTGCCGCCGATGGCCAAGCCCCGGTCGTAGGCCACCACGCAAGTTAGGACAAGTACGGCGTTTTCTCGCTACCGGTGATACGGCAGGCCCTTTTGCCGGGTCAGCGCCCGGTACAGCTGCTCCAGGAGCACGACCTCGGCCAGATCGTGCGGCAGGGTCATCGCCGACAGCGACAGCCGCAGCTGGGCGCGGGCGCGCACGCGGTCGTCGACGCCGTCGGGGCCGCCCAGCACACAGCAGATCTCGCGGACGCCCTGATCGGCGCGGGCCGTCAGCCAGCTCAGCAGTTGATCGCTGCTCTGGCCCTGGCCGACCACGTCGAGCAAAACCACATGACTCTGGGGAGGAATCAGCTCAAGGATGCCGTCGCACTCCTTGGTGCGGGCGGCCGCGTCGACGCCGGCGCGGGTGCGGCGGATGGCTCTGCCGGCGCGGCGCTCGAAGGGCACCATGCGGGCGATGCGCTCCTGGAAGTCGGCGCACCAGGCGATCGCCGCGGGGTGGGTCGGCCGGCCAGGGGCGACGACGACGAGGCGCATGGGCGGTCAGGCGCGATCGTCGTCGAAGTCATCGGCGAGGCTGGCGTCCGAAGCGGGGGAATCGTCAGCAGATTCCTCGTCGTCCATGCTGTCGACGGCGCCTTCCGGCAGCGCGGCGGTGCTCCACAGCTCGCCGGCGTAGTCGAACGACTCCTCGATGAGCTGGTCGGGGCTGACCTCGGCGACCCACTTGGGCTCTTCCAGGTGCAGCCGCGGCGCATCGGCGTACAGGCGCTCGAGCTGGTAGTACTCGCGCACCGGGCGCTGGAAGATGTGGACCACCAGGTTGCCGTAGTCGAGCAGCACCCAGCGGCCCCAGGTGCGGCCCTCGACGCTGATCGGCTTTTCGCCCAGGGTCTTTTGCAGGTGATCTTCCACGTTGTCGGCGATGGCGATCGCGTGGCGGTCCGAGGTGGCCGAAGCGACGATCAAGTAGTCGGTGTACTGGGCGAGCTCCAGGACGCGCATGGCCACCACATTGAAGCCTTTGCGATCCCAGATGGCCACCGCGGCGGCGCGCGCCATTTCGGCCGAGCGCTCCAGGGTGGGGACGTTCGACTTGGGCAGCGCTGCACCGTTGTGCTGGGGAGGGTTGTTTTGCGTCACGTGCGCACCTGGCCTTGGCCGTAGACGACAAAGCGCTCGGCGGTGAGTGCCTCCAGGCCCATGGGCCCGTAAGCATGTAATTTTGTAGTAGAGATACCGATTTCGGCGCCCAAGCCAAGGCAGCCGCCGTCGTTGAAGCGCGTCGAGGCATTGACCAGGACGCACGAGGCGTCGATGCCACCGACGAAAGCGCGCGCGGCGTCGAGGTCGCGGGTGACGATCGCCTCGGTATGGTGGCTGCCGTAGCGGGTGATGTGATCGAGCGCACCCTGCAGGCCGCCCACGACCTTGACGGCACAGATCAAGTCGAGAAATTCGAAGCCAAAATCGCCGTCGGTCGCCGCCACCGCCAGACCGCCGCTGCGGGCGACTGTCTGTGGGCAACCGCGCACTTCGACGCCGCGGGCGTGCAGCGCACCCACCAATTTCGGCACGGCCGCGTCGGCGATCGCCGCGTCGATCAGCAAGCACTCCATGGCGTTGCAGACCCCGGGGCGCTGGGTTTTGGCGTTGACGGCCAGGTTTTCGGCCATGGCCAGGTCGGCGCTGGCCTCGACGAACAGGTGGCAAACACCTTGATAATGCTGAATAACCGGCACGCGCGCGCTGCGCATGACCGCGTCGATCAGCGCCGTACCGCCGCGCGGGATCACCACGTCAAGCCCCGGCACGGTCGACACGAGCAGGTCGACCAGCTGGTGATCGAGGTAGGCGGGGGTCTGCACGGCGTCGCCCGGCAGGCCCGAGTCGGCCAGCGCCTCGCGCAGCAGATCGACCAGGGCGGCGTTGCTGTGCTTGGCCTCGGAACCGCCGCGAAGGACGACGCAATTGCCGGCCTTCAGTGCCAGGACCGCGGCGTCCACAGTCACATTGGGCCGCGCCTCGTAGATGATGCCGATGATCCCGAGCGGAATGCGCTGGCGGCGCACCTCCAGCCCGGTGGGTCGAATTTCGCCGTGGGTGATCGCGCCGACCGGATCGGCGAGGCTCAGCACCTCGGTCACCGCCTGGGCCAGGGCCCGCAGGCGCGGCGCATCCAAGCGCAGGCGATCGATCATGGCGCGCGGGCGCCCGACCCTTTCGGCCTCGGCTAGGTCGAGCTGGTTGATCGCCGCCAAGCTGTCGCAGCGCTGCGCGATCAACTCGGCAGTCTTCTCCAGGAACCGGTGCTTTTGAGCGGTGGTGGCCTGGGCCATGCGCGGCACGGCGGCGCGCGCGGCAAGCAGCAGATCGCGCACGTGGGCGGCAAGGACGGCGTCGCTCCCGCTGCGGGCAGCAGGGTTCGACACCACGTCAGAATGCGGCGCCGTTTCAGATTTCGGCAAGGACGGGCTCCCGATCGGCGCGGCACGACCGCCACACAGTGCGACGATAGTTTCGCCGGGGCGTCGCGTCAAATCGGCCGGCGATCGCGCAAGCTAGGTACGCCCCAGCCCGCGGCAGACATGACGAATATACCACATAGTTTTGCACCGAACACTTGCCACGTCCGGCATGGGGACAGTAGCGTAGGCGAGCCTTGGGTTTGCCAGGGCCAAATCAAGCACATGTCGCGAGGGTAGCTGGTGGTCAATCGGAAATCAGATGCGCAAATCCAAAAAATGCGGCTGGCGGGCGCCGTGGTGGGCGACACCCTGCGGATGCTGCGCGGTATGGCCCAAGAAGGTGTGACCCTGCGCGAGCTGGACAAGGCCGCGGAGGCGTTCATTCGCGCCCGCGGCGGCAAGCCGACTTTCAAGGGTTATCATGGGTTCCCAGCCTCGCTGTGCCTGTCGCTGAACCACGAGGTGGTGCACGGCATCCCCAACAACCGCAAGTTGAAGAAGGGCGACATCCTCGCCATCGACTGCGGCGTCACCCTGGAAGAATGGGTGGGCGACGCGGCGATCACGGTGATGATCGAGCCGGTGGCAGCCGAGGTGCGGCAACTGGTCGAGACCACGTACGCCAGTCTGGACGCGGGCATCGAGGCCGCCAAGGTCGGCGCGCGGCTCGGCGACATCGGCGCGGCGATCGAGCGGGTGATCAACCGGCGCGGCTACGGCATCGTCCGCGAGTACTGCGGCCACGGCGTGGGCAAGGCGCTCCACGAAGACCCGCAAGTGCCCAACTACGGCACCGCTGGCAGCGGCCCGCGCATCCAGCCCGGCTGGTGCCTAGCCCTGGAGCCGATGGTCAACCTGGGCGGCGACGCCGTACACACGCTGAGCGACGGTTGGACGGTGATCACCAACGACGGCAAGCCGTCGGCCCACGTGGAGCACTCGATCGCGATCACCGATGCCGGCGTGCAGATCCTGACGCTGTGCAGCGACGGGACTCGGCCTTAGCCGGCATATCGAGATACAATTCATACGTCTATGTGACTCCGGACCGGTACGGACCGATCGCGCACGGCGCGCCTCGGCGCTTTTTTTGCCCGCGCGCCGCGGCAAAATCGGTCGTCGCGTCGATCAACTTGCTGGGCACCTACGTGCCCGGGAGGCGCGATGCAGTGGCGCGAGGCGATCGATTGGGCAATCGGTGCGGTATTTCCGAATCGTTGCTGGGCCTGCGGCCTGCCGGCGCGGGTCGGCGACCGGAGCCCGTGGTGCGCGGCGTGTGCCGTGGCGGTGGAGCCAGGGCCGGGGCCGGCCGAAGGCGGCTGGCCGATCGCCGGATTCTACGTGTACGCAGGCGCGGTTGCGGACGCCATCGCCGGGGCCAAGGGGCGCCGCCAGCCCTTGCCGCTAGACGGCATCGCCCGCAGTTGGCGGCGTCACGTGGGTCGGCTCGCCCAGCGGTTGGACGCGGACGCCGTGTGCGCGGTCGCGCCGCAGGTGCAGCGCCTGGCCGAGCGGGGCTGGCACCTTCCCGATCAACTGGCGCGCCGGTCCGGACTTGCGGTGCAGGTGGCACTGACCCGAACCGATCGTGCGGCGCCGCGGCGCTTGGAACGCGGTGCGCCCCCGGTATTTTCCGCGAGGCCGGGGCGCGGGCGGCTGCTCGTGATCGACGACGTGGTGACCAGCGGCGAGACCCTGCTGCACGCGGCTCACGCACTGCGCCACGCCGGCTGGACCCCAGTGGGCGCCGCCGTGCTTGCCGATGCGCGCCCAGCCTCGCTGGCGGCAGTGCTGGGACAGGGCCATCCGCACTGAAGGTACACTGAATTTCTGGACTCCACGGCCAACTTTGGTCAGCCCCGGGCACGGCGGCGCAAGGGCTCGCATCCCTCCGCGCGGGCCGCCCGAGCACCGATCGTAAAGTCGAACCTGCCGACCAGCGTCGCGGCCGGTCGCGTCCCCTCCGCCCAGTTCTTGCCCTGGCGACCCACCCAGCATCATTGCGTTTTGGTCAGACCGAGTTTGCGTTGCGCGGGGCCTCGGAGGTTTCGGATGGACGTTCTAGCCGA
Organism: Deltaproteobacteria bacterium; assembly: GCA_016218865.1. GTDB lineage: Bacteria > Myxococcota_A > UBA9042 > UBA9042 > UBA9042 > SXRM01. The sequence continues at coordinate 8,116 of JACRCU010000536.1, forward strand.
ACAGGCCGGCCAGCGACCAACCGCCGGCCGCGCCACTGCACAGGCCCGCGGCCGCCAGCCACTGCACCAGAACGGCGAGGCCGGCCCAGCGCGGCGCATCCTTGCCGGCCGCCAGGTGCGCCGAGCCAGCCAGAAGGACCGCGGCCAGCGACCAGATCGCTGGGTCGCGCGGCAAGCTGACCGCCGCAGCGTCGCCCGTGGCCAGCGCCAGCGCGGCGATCGTCAGACCGGCCAGGGCAGGGACGGCGGCGTCCCAGGCCGGCGCAGCCTCTGGGACCGGGCCGTCGCGGCCGCGCAGTACCACGGCCAGGACGGCCAACCAGCGCCAGGCGGCCAGGGCAAACAGACCAAAATCGGCTTGCCAGACAGCATCTTGAATGGCAACGACGCCGTTGGGCAGCGCCGGCGCAGAGTCGGACTGCCAGGCCAAGGCCAGCGCGGCGGCACCAAGCACAGCTACGCCCGTCGCACCGCGCCAGCGCTGGGTCGCGCCGCTGAGCGCGGCCCACGCCGCGAGCCAGGCGCCGCCGCCGACTAGCAACAGGTTGGGCCAATGGGCCCACAGGTCACCGGGGTGCCGGGTCCAGGCCACGCCCGCCACGGCTGCGGCCGCGGTCGACCCCGAGAGCGTGCGAAGAATCGGAGCACGCCAGAGGGCCACGGGCACATCGTCGGGCCCCCAGGGCAAGAACAGCAGCAGCAGCACCAGGGCCACGCGACCCAGGGGCGCAGCGCTGGCGACGCCGATGGCTTGCCAGCCCAGGGCCAGCAACAGCAACCCGGCCCCACCGAGCGGCGCGAATTGGGTGGCGAGCAGCACGGGCGCCGGGTTGGCCACCGCGAGCGCCGCCGCTGCCGCCACGCCCGCCCAGGCCGGCCAGCCCGCGGCGCGACCATTCCACAGCGCCAACCCGGACCCCAGCGCCACCCCCGCCAGGACCAGACCGGCGCCGGGCGCGGCAACGTGGCCGAGACCCGCGCCAAAGGCTACGACCGCCGCGGCCAACGCCAAGCGCCGCTGCCCGGTGCGCGCCGCCGCGGCCAGCAGCACCGCGGCGAGCAGTGCAAGTCCCCGCCAGATCCAGGCTTCGCCGCTCATGGCTGCCCCGCTCGGCGCAGTCGTGCACCGGTCACCGCCGCCGCGGCCGCCAAGACCAGCGCCAGCCACCAGGTGTGGACCGGCCAGCCGACTGGGGCCACGGCAATGCGCACGCGGTCGCCGGCGCGCGCCGTCGCTCCGACCGCCGAAGATCCAGAGAGAATCGGCGAGTTCCACCACGTCAGGGGGCCGCCTTCGGCGACGGCGAGGACCGCCGGCCCGGCGGCGGACGAGGCCTGCGGTATCCAGCGCGCGCGAACGGCCGGCGCATCCGCGGCCTTGCCGGCCTGGAGCGGCACTTGCAGAGGCGCGCCGCCGGGCTGCACGGCGCCGACGAACTGAAAGCGATCCGCGACCGGGTTGGGCGACCGTCCGATCCAGGTGTACTGCCAACCCTGGCGGGTCTCGCTCTGGCCGGCGGCAAGGTGAATCTTGGCGGCGCCTTGCGGGACGTCCAGGGTGCAGTCGAGCTCGCGCCCGCTGGCATCCGGCGCGCACGATCCCACGAAGCGCCCAGGCGCCGGGGCCGGGTGGCCGTAGTCGTACGACCAGGCCTGGGTGGCGGGCTGGACGGTCTGGACATCGACGTCGAGCCAAGTGACCGCCGGCCGCGCCACGTTCCACAGCACCCAAATCGCCCAGAATGTCGCCGAAGTCAGCCAGATGGCGCCGACGGCGCGCTGGCCAACGCGGTGGGCCGGGGCGTCGCCCAGCCAGCCGCTGCGCAGGAGCAGCACCGCCACGGCGGCGATCCACCACAGCATCACCGGCAGGGCGATGGTGAGGTCGTCGAGGCCCAAGGTAGCGAGCGCCATCAGGTCGGAGCGGCCCAGCCCGTCGGCCAGCCAGTGCGGGGCATCGCGCTGCGGCAGTTGCGAACCCAGCCACGCCAGCAGCGCGCCGGTGGTCAGCACCGCCGCAGGCGCCGCCGGGGCGCGCAGAAGCTGTACCAGCGACCACCACAGGGGCGGCGCCGGGGGCGGACTGGAGCTGGCGGGCGAAGGGGAGGTTTCGGGCACGAGGTCTCCCACAGGTCAAGGCTCAGGAGTCTGGGGAATCACTGTGACCTTGCGAAGTTGCACATGCTGACCGCGGCCACGACGTCGCTGCCGGCCGCGCAATCGCGGTGGCCGTGCGGCCTCGGCTAGGCGTCGACGAACTGGACGTTGACGCGCTCGCCGCGTACGGTGGCCGCCGCGTGCACCAAGTTGCGCAGCGCCCGCGCCGTGCGGCCTTGCTTGCCGATGGCCTTGCCCACGTCTTCGCGGCGCACGCTGAGACGCAAGATGGTGCCCTCGGGCGTGGTTTCGCTCTGCACGCGCACGTCGTCGGGAAAGTCGACCAGCAGCACTGCCAGATACTGGAGCAGTTCTTGCGTCATTGCGCCCTCACGGTTGGCGGCACACCGCGGTCAAGGGGCGGATCGCCGCGGCCAACCCGCGGCAAATCCACTGCACTTGCCTGACCACAGGGCGAATTGGCTAGACCACGAAATGGGGACGAAAAGGCGACTAGGCGCCCGCGCGCTTGGCCTGGCGGACCAGGGCGGCCACGGTGTCGCTGGGCAGGGCGCCGACCGACAGCCAGTAGTCGTAGCGTGCCTGCTCGAGCTTGAGCACGGCCGGCTTCTGCAGCGGATCGTAGCTGCCCAGCTGCTCCAGAAAGCGGCCGTCGCGGCGCGCCTCGCTGTTGGCCGCGATCACGCGGTAGTAGGGGGACTTCTTGCTGCCGTAACGAGCGAGACGAATGCGAACCGCCATGGGACTCCAGATGATCTCCGCCGCGGGGGCGGTCTGCCGGCCGAGTCGCTGGGTTGCGACAAGGGTCCAGGAATTGCTAGGTTTCTTCAGGCCTGAGGCCGGTGCGCGACCCGATGTCGGGCACCTGAGGGCCAGGGATTGTAGGGTCCGGGCGGTGCAGCGTCAAGGCGAGGATCGCCACAAGCCGCGGCCCTGCGGTCTAATTCGCCGCCAACAGCGCGGCCACCGCCGCATGGGCCGTGTGGCGCAGCTGGTCGCGATCGGCGTACTGCAGCCCCGCGGTCGGAATCGGCGGGTGCACCTGCACGTGCAGGGTGCCGGGGCGGATGCGGTTCGAGTGCGCCGGCATCAGCTCGTGGCTGCCGCGGATCGCCACCGGCAGGATGTCGACGCCGGCGGCGATCGCCAGCACGAAGGCGCCCTTCTTGAACGGCTGCAGCCGGCCGTCGCGCGATCGCGTACCTTCGGCAAACACCAGCACATTTTGGCCGTCGCGCACCCGCCTGGCGGCATCCTGCATGGCCTCGTGCGAGCGATCGTGGTCGGTACGGGGCACGAACACCGCCCCGGTTCGCTGGACGATCGGGCCGAACACCGGCACCGACAGCAGCTCGATCTTGGCCACATAGGTCATGCCGATCGGCAGCGCCGCGAACAGCGTCGGCGGATCCAAGAGCGAGGCGTGATTCGACACCACCACGTAAGGCCGCTTGGCGTCGATGTGTTCCTGACCGTGCACGCGCAGGTCGATGCCCGCCGCCCGCAGGATGCCTTCGCCCCAGCGGCGCTGCTGGTACTCGACCTCGCGCATGTCGCCGCGCATGCCGGCCGGCACGGCGAACAGGCCGCGTCCCAGCGTCTGACCCACAGCCATCGACCATGCCAAGGTGGAATGCCACACCATGCTGTCCTCGTCGCTCGTTGCGCTGCCCGCGCGGCACTGGCCGCCAGGTGCCCGGTGGGTGGGCGATTGGTGGCCGAAAATCGCGATCGGTCGACGGTTTTTTGCCGTGCCGCGCGATTTGACCGCGGCCGCCTAGGTCGGGTACGTTGTGTGAATTGGGCTGCTTGTCGCCCCGTATCCCCTGAGGCGCGTCTTGATCGCGATGAATACCGGTACTTGCCTGATTAGGCTACAACTTTTCGGTTGGCGCGGCGACCGTCGGCGTGGACTCGTCACGGGGACCGCCGTCGCGCTGGCCACCGTGCTCAGCTTCGCCTGCAGTTCGACACCCGACAAGCCCGCGAGCGACGCCGGCAGTCACGCCGATGTCAGCGGCGACGGCAGCGTGCTGGGCGACGGCATGGTGTGCAAGCCGGGCACGACCGACGGCTGCCAGACCTCGTCGCACGTCAAGAAGTGCGCAGCCGACGGCTCGGGCTGGGTGGTCGAGCTCTGTGTCGACGACTTCGGCAACGCCACCCAGTGCAAGGATCCGGGCGTGTGCTCGGTGTGCGAGCAGGGCACCCAGCGCTGCAACCCCGACGACGCCCTGCACGTGCAAACCTGCAACGAGAAAGGTACTTGGGACGACAGCAAGACCTGCGACGCCGCGGCCGGCCAGATCTGCGTGGGCGGCGGTATCTGTCAAAAAGCCTGCGACTTCAATGCCAAGGCCAAAAGCTACGCCGGCTGCTCGTTCTGGGCCGCCGATCTGGACAACGCCTTCGTGCCCGGCGGCGGGCAGTCGTACTTCGACGCGGCCAACGCCCAGTACGCGATCGTGGTCGCCAACACCTCGGACAAGCTGCTGTCGACCATCGAAGTACAGAACAACCTTGGCAAACAGCTGCTGGACTCGCAGAACGTCGAGCTGGACTACACGCCGCTGCAGCCCGGCGATCTGCGGGTGTTCAACCTGCCGCCGCAAAACGTCAACGGCACGGTGCAGTCGCCGCTGCCCTGGCGGGTGCTGTCGACGGCGCCGGTGGCGGCCTACCAGTTCAACCCGCTGGAAAACGTCAATGTTTACAGCAATGACGCCTCGCTGTTGCTGCCCGACGAGGTGCTGGGCAAGTACTACATCGTGATGTCGCGCGAGCAGTCGTTCTCGGTGCTGCGCGGCTTCGTGACGGTCATCGCCACGCGCTCGGGTAAAACCAAGGTGACGATTACGTTTTCCAACACCACCATCGCTACCCTGCCCGGCAAGATCACCAAGCTGGGCACGTCGGTCGATCCGCCCAAGGTGGTGCAGCTCGACATCAAGAGCTACAAATCGGGCGACGCCGCCACCTTCGAGCTGGAGCAGTGGGACCTGCTGAACATCGAGACCGATGTGGTCGGCTCGGACATCACCGGCACCGTGGTGCAAGCCACGCAAGCGGTTGCGGTTTTTGCCGGCAGCGAGGCGGCCAACGCCCCCAACACCAACCACTGCAACGTCGACGCGTGCACGGACTCGCAGCTGGCCAAGGGCGACACCTGCGGCGTGTGCGCCTGGGACAGCAAAACCCCTTGCAACAACAATGATCAGTGCAGTCAGTTCATCACCTGCTGCGCCGACCACCTGGAGATGGAGATGTTCCCGGTCAAGAACTGGGGCGCCCACTACGTGGCGGTCAAGCTGAAGAACCGCGGGCAAGAAAGCGACAATTGGCGGATCATCGCCGGCACCGACGGCACCAAGATCGCCCTGGTGCCGCCGCAAAAGGACCCGCGCACCGGCAAAAGCATCAACATTCCGGTGCTGAACGCCGGCGAGTGGTTCGACTTCGAGGCCGGCAAAGGCGCCGAGGGCGGCAGCTTCGAGATCATCGCCCAGCACCAGGACGCCTCGCCCGCGCCGATCATGGTCGGGCACTTCATGCAGAGCCAGGACTCGCCGGGCCCGGGCGCGCAGCAGGGCGACGCCGGCACCGGTGACCCGGCGTTCTTGTTGGCGATTCCCATCGAGCAGTGGCGGTCGGACTACGTGTTCCTGACGCCCAACAAATACGCCGAGAACTACGTGTCGATTGCCGCGGCGGTGCACCGCTCGTGCGCGCCGAATTCGCCCAAGAAGGGCGCGGACTGCGCCACGGACGAAGAGTGCGTCGACGCCGGCCTGCCGCCGATCGCGGGCGCCTGCGGCGACGACGTGGTGGTCACCTTCGACGGCGAGCCGATCGCCCCGGATCTGTGGCAGCCGATCAACAAGAACTTCAAGTTGACCAGGCTGTTCGTGCAGCCCGGCGTGCACAAGGTACTGGCTCAGCCGGTCAAGGATCAGGGCGGCGTGCCGCGGGCGCGCACCGTGGCGGTCGACGCCTACGGCTACGATCAGTACGTGTCGTACGGCTACCCGGCGGGCTTGGATCTCAAGGATTTGACGTTGTTCAAAGAGCCCGGCGAGTAGCCGGCTGCCAGCGAGGGCGCCATGCAAGGTCTGGGTAAAAACTGGAAAGTCCGTCCGTGGTTACGTGGCCTGGCGCTGCTGGCGGCGGTGCTCGCGATCGGCTGCTCGGACGACGCTGCAGACGGCAAGGCGCCCGCCAGCACGGCCACCGACGCGGCCCAGACGGGCGACAGCAGCGACGGCGCCAGCCTGCCGGCCGACAGCACCGGCACCAGCACTACCGCGCAGAAACTGACGATTCTGGCGCTGGATCCGGCGCAGGGCCGCACCAGCGGCGGCGAGACCGTGACCATCAGCGGCACCGGCTTTGCCAGCACGGTGTCGGTGCTCCTGGGCGGTACGCCGCTGCAGGCCGACGCGATCTTTGTTGTCGACTCGCAGACTTTGCAGATCACGACGCCGCCCCACGAAGCGGGCCTCGTGTCGCTGCAGATCACCCTGCCGGCGGCCAGCGCAGGCGACCCGCCGACCACCGCCAAGCTCGACAACGCCTTCCTGTACTTCAACGATCTGATCCTGACCAAGGTGGAGCCGGGCGAAGGACCGGTGGCCGGCGGCACGCCGATCGCCATCTCGGGCACGGGCCTGTCGGGCAAGACCCAAGTGCTGATCGGCGGCAAGCCCGCCATCGGAGTGCAAGTGGTCGGCGACGATCAGGTGCTGTGCACCACGCCGCCCGGTCTCTACGGTCCGCAGCCGGTGCATGTGGTCAACGAGCGCGGCGCCGGTCTGCTCAAGAATGGCTTTTTCTACACAGCAGCGCCGACCATCACCTCGCTCAGCCCGTCGGCCGGCCCGACCTTGGGCGGCAGCCCGGTCACCGTGTACGGCACCGGCTTGGACAAGAACACGCAACTGCGGTTTGGCGAAGCCCTGGCCACCATCACCGAGGTGGGCAAGGGCTACCTGAAGGTGGTGACGCCGCCGGGCCAGGGCGCGGTGGACGTGACGGCCAAGTCGAAGTACGGCCAAGCGATCCTGGCGGGCGGCTACGTGTACCTGGACGACGCCGGCACCGCCGCCACCAAGATCTTGTCGATCGCCCCGGCCTCGGGCCCGCTGGGCGGCGGCGGTCAGGTGGTGATCGTCGCGACCGGCTTGGTCGCCGCGTCCGACACGACCGTCCTGATCGGCAACAAAACTGCGGAAATTCTTGGCGTTTCTGCTGCCGACCACGCCGCCATCGTGCGCGTCCCCAAGGCCGCCGCCGCCGGTCCGGTCGACGTCACGGTCATGACCGGCAAGGGCAGCGACACCAAGAAACAGGGCTACACCTATACGGATTCACTGGCGCTGGCCAGCATCGCGCCGGCCTCGGGGCCGCCCGAGGGCAACACCAAGGTGGTGCTGAAAGGCAGCGGCTTTGCCAAGGGCCCGGTGGCGGTCAAAATCGGCGCCCTGCCGGCTAGCGCGGTGGCGGTGGTCAGCGACAGCGAGATCCAAGCCGTGACCCCCAAGGGCTCGCCGGGCTACGCCGACGTGGCCGTGGCCATCGGCACAGAAAAGGCTGTCCTAAAGGGTGCTTACACCTACACCGCCAAGGATCTGCAGCTGTACGTGCCCTACCCGGCCACCGGCGCCCAGGCCGGCGGCACCTTGGTGCAGATCTACGGCAGCGGCTTCGTCCCGGGCATGGAAGTGCGCTTCGGCGGCAACCTAGCCACCCACTTCAGCTTTGTCGACTCGGGCCACGTGGCGGTCAAGACGCCGCCCGGCAAGGTCGGCGCCGCCGATGTCGAGGTGTCGGCCGGCGGCCTGAAGTCGATTCTGGCCAAGGGTTACACGTACTTCAATCCCATGAGCGCCTACGGCGGCACCTGGGGCTCGGGCGTAGACGGCGCCATCAACCTGACCGTGCTCGACGCCAAGTCCGGCGCGCCGGTGCCCGACGCCTTCGCCATGCTGTGGACCAGCCCCGCCACGCCGTACCAGGGCTACACCAACGCCGACGGGCAGATCACCTTCTCGGGCGAGGACATCTTTGGCAAGCAGATGGTCTCGGCCAGCAAGACTGGCTACGAGTCGGCCTCGATCGTGCTGTTCGACGCCAGCAACGTCACGCTGCTGATGACGCCGATCCCGCCGCCCAGCCCCGGCTCGCCGCCACCCGGCACGCCGCCGCCCACGGTCTCGGGCAAGGTGGTCGGCCTGGACAAGTACGTGTTCGTGCCCGTGGGTTCGTGCAGCAACGCCCAGGCCAAGGGCCAGGCCAGCGGCGGCGTGTGCAATGCGTGCACCAGCGACGCCAGCTGCGGCAGCGGCCAGAGCTGCATCGACATCGGCAGCGGCAACGGCAAGCGCTGCGTCAAGAGCTGCGACACGGGCTGCGGAACCGGGTTCAAGTGCTACGCTTTTGGCGGAGTCGGGGCGTGCGCGCCCACGGCCGGCGACCTGACCGCGGTGTGCTACCACAGCAAGGACACCATCTTGTCGCAAGACAACTACCCGCCCGAGGGCGCCGGCTTCGAGGCCACGCCGGCCAAGAACTACAAGTACAAGATCATCACCAGCATGGGCGAGCAGGCGATCGTCTGCTTCGGCGGCTACAAGCAGCCGGGCGCGACTCTGACCGCCGGCGACGCCACCTCGATGCAGGACTTCACCGCCACCGTGATGGGCGTGCGCCGCCA
>JACRCU010000546.1 GCA_016218865.1 Deltaproteobacteria bacterium
CGAGGCTTCGGGCGTGCTGCGCGAGCTGGCCGGCATCCTGAAGCTGATGCCCGACAAGCTGTTCCAGGTCGCCGGCCACACCGACGATCAGGGCGACGAAGAAAAGAACTGGGGCCTGTCGATGGAGCGCGCCCTGACCGTGGTGCGCTTCCTCATCAAAGAAGGCGTCAGCGGCAAGACTTTGTCGTCGGGCGGCTATGCCTTCTACCAGCCCGTGGCCGACAACGCGACGCCCGAGGGCAAGCAGAAGAACCGCCGCGTCGAGTTCCTGCTGATGCCCAACCTGTCCGAACTGCTCAAGATGAAGTAAGGGCCCGGGCAAAATCAAGTCGATTTTGCCCGGGCCCTGTACTGCTGCTGGGTGGGTCGCAAGTGCGCGTCCCCTATCGGGTCCGTCGCACCGCTCCGTTTGAGTGCTTGCTGACCTGTTTTTACACAGGTCCTAGGCCGGCTGACTACTTCAGGTTGACCAGAAGATTCTGGCTACTTCAGGTTGACCAGAATCGTCTTGCTGTGGGTGAAGTGCTCGATCATCGACTCGAGCGACGCCTCGCGCCCCATGCCCGACGCCTTGATCCCGCCATAGCTCAGCTGCGCCTGGACGATCAGGTTCTGGTTGACCTGCACGAAGCCGGCTTCCAGCCGCTGCATACCGGTCAGGGCCCGCTTCAGGTCGTTGGTCCAGATGGTCGCCGCCAGGCCGTACTCGGTCGCATTAGCCAGGTCGATGGCCTCGTCGAAGTCGTCGAAGGGCAGAATCGTCGTCACCGGCCCAAAGATCTCCTCGCACACCACCGCCGAGTCGCGCGGCAGCCCCGTGAACAGCACCGGCTGCACGAACAGGCCGTTCTTCAGGTGCGGCGCCGTGGGCACCTGGCTGCAGCGGTGGCCCACCGCCCCCGGCGTGGCATCGCCGATCTTCAAGTACTTCTGCACGGTTTCGTACTGTCCGGGCGAGACGATCGAGCCGATGTCGGTCGCCTCGTCGAACGGATCGCCCATCACGAACTGGTCCACCTTGGCCTTCAGGCGCTTGACGAATTCGTCGTGCAGGCTGCGGTGCACCAGCATGCGGCTGGCGGCGCTGCAGCTCTGGCCCTGGCGGGTAAAGCGCATCGACACCACCGCGCCCTCGACCGCCCGGTCCAAGTCGGCGTCTTCCAAGATGATCATCGGCGACTTGCCGCCCAGCTCCAAGGTGACCGGGATGAGCTTCTTGGCCGCCGCCAGCGCCACCGACTTGCCCGCCGCCACCGAGCCCGTGAACGTCACCTTCTTGACCAGCGGATGGGCCGCCAGCGGCGCGCCGCACTCGGGCCCCATGCCGCTCAGGATGTTGAAAACCCCGGGCGGCAGCACCTGATTCATGATCTGGCAGGTGCGCAGGCAGCAGAACGGCGCCTCCTCGGCCGACTTGACCACCACCGCATTGCCCGCCACCAGCGCCGGCGCCACCTTCAGCGCCATCAGACCCATCGGGACGTTCCACGGGATGATGGCGCCCACCACGCCCAGCGGCTCGCGCACCGTCATCGCCAGCACGTCGGGGGAATACGGGATGGTCTCGCCCTTGAGCTCGCTCGCCAGGCCGGCGAAGAACATGTAGGTGTCGATGTGGATTGCCGTTTCGCCGCGGCACTCGGTGCGGATGGCCTTGCCCGTCTCCAGGCAGACCAGCCGCGCCAGTTCCTCTTTGTGCGCCTCTAGCAGCCGCGCCGCCTCGGCCAGCATCCGGCCGCGCTGGCGAGCGGGCAGCCTTGCCCAGTCTTTTTGCGCCTTTGCAGCCGCCTGGACCGCGGCGTCCACATCTTGGGCGTCGCCCTCGGCCGCTTGAGCAAACGCTTCCATCGTCGCCGGGTTGCGCACGTCGAAGCCCTTGCCGCTGACCGGCGCCACCAGCCGGCCGTCGATCAGGTGCAGGTTGCTCAGCTCGCGAGCCAGCGCCCGCGGATCCAGATTGGGAACGAGAAGATTGGCTGCCACGGGACCCTCCACAAGTCGCCGCAAGGTACGCCGAGCGCAAGCGAGTTTCAACCCGCGCCAGGGTGCAAGGGTGGGAGATTGGAATGGACTGGATTTACAATGCTATCTAGGTACGAGTGCCTACACTAGCGTGGAACTGGCCGACAACCACCGTCGCGAATGCGCGGAGCGGTGCGACGGACCCGACTGGGGACGCGCACCCACCCTTGCCTTTGGGTGCGACCCACCCAGCAGCAGTACAGAGGCCCTACAGGCCTCTTACATGAGCTTGGACTTGGCCGACAGCGACTTCAGCACCGGCGTCAGCTTCTTTTCCTTGGTCAACAGCTGCACTTCTACCTGCAGCAGGTTGCCGATGATGCCGGCGGCGCTGAGGTCGTAGGGGAAGGTCTCGGGCGGGAAGTCCACCGGCGCCGACCACTTGGCCGCTTCGAGGTCGAGGCTGGTGTTGGCCGCGCGCAGGCGGATGCGCAGGTTGGTGCCGGCCGGCAAATCGGCCTCGGCGCTCAGGCTCTGCCACACTTGCTTGGGGCTATTGGTGGTGATCGGGTTGCTGCCGATGCCGCCAAAGAACACGGTGGTGAACTGGCCCTTGGGCGCGGTGAAGTAGTTCAGCGTATAGCCGGTCATATCCGAGTACGTGTACGGCGAGCTGCCCACCGGCACCGTCCCCACCGCCGCCATGGTCTTGGGATCCAGCTTGGTGGCGCTCGAACCGCTTTGGTTGACCACCCAGACAAAGCCGTCGTAGTCCAGCGCCGCGCCCACCGGCCCGCCGGCGCCCTTCATGAATCCCACCACTTGCGGCGGATCGACGTTGCCGTTGATCTTGACCGCGCCGCCGGAGCCGTCCACCGCCGGGTAGACGAAGCCGTCGTTGGCGGTGGCAATGCCGCGGCCGCCGCCCCACTGCATGCTGACGACCTTCCACTGCAAGGTCTTGGGATCGAAGCACGACGCCGAGTTGCCCGACGCCACCCAGATGCGGCCCTTGTTGTCCACGTTGATGCCGTAGGCGCCCGACGGGTAGGCCAGGGCCGGCAGTTGCTCTTTCTTGGTGACGACCTTGGTGGCCGGATCGACGCGAATCAGGCCGCCGCAGCCGGCCCCTTGCAGCCAGATGATGCCTTGCTGGTCGATGACCAGACCGTACGGCGAGCAACCCAGGGCGATGTCTTCCATGGTGGCGCCGGTGTCCTTGTGCAGGCGCACCAGGCTCATGCTGTTCCAATAGCCGATCCACACGTGGTTTTCTTTGTCCACGCCCGCAGCGCGCGCATACGAACCTTTGTTGGGCTGGGCGATGAACTTGACGCACTCGTCGTTGCCGATGGGCTGGTTGCCGGTCGACGTCTCGATGACGCCGTTGCCGTTCTTGTCGATGCAGTTCTTCTTCTCGGCGATGATCTTGGCGACCGCGCCATTGCCGCGGCAGGCGACCCACACGTTGCCCTCCAGGTCCACCGACGTGCGCGAGGGGTCGGGGCAGACACTGAAGCGGCCCACCTCGGTGACGGTCTTGCAGTCCACTTTGGACACGGTGTTGTTGGGCGAGTTGGCAATCCAGATGAATTTCAAATTCAGGCTGATCTGGCTGGCGTCCAGCGTCACGTCGCCGTTGGGCGTCAAGCCCAGGCCCGTGGAATTCTCGCTGTTCAAGTTCCAGCTCATCGGTCCGCCGCCGCCGATCTTCTGTTCGTTGCAGGTCAGGTCGCAGGTGCCGCAGGTCGACTTGACGCCTTCGTCGGTCTCGCCGTCGCAGTCGTTGTCCTTGCCGTCGCACTTCTCCGGGTCGGGGAATACCTCGCCCGCGCAGGGCTGCCAGTAGCCGCCTTGGCACACGTGCTGGCCCGAGAGGCAGGCGCCCTTGCCGACCCAGCCCGGCTCGCCGCCGTAGCACGAGATGGGCTTGACGCCGAACTTGCAGGAGCAGCCCGGAGTTCCGGGCACCGAACAATCCGGGCAGGTGCCCGAGAAGTTGGGATTGTTGTCGTCGCAGTCGCAGCCTTCGATGGGGCTCGACGGATCGTAGCCGTCGCAGAAGCAGGCGCCGTCCTGATCCTCGTCGACGTCGCACGTCACCGCATCGCCTTGCGGCTGCTGGGTGTCTTCTTGCGGTTGTTCCGCGTCCTCTTGGGGTTGCTCGGCGTCGTCCGCGGGCTGCTCGCTGTCGTCCTGCGGCTGCTCGCCATCCTCGGGCGGCGGCTCCGCGTCGTCTTGCGGCTGCTGGGCGTCGTCTTGTGGTTGTACCGTGTCGTCTGCCGGTTGGCCGGCGTCGGCGCCGGTGGTGGTCGCGTCGGGCTTGGCCGTGGCGGTGTCCTTGTTCCCGCCGCTGGTTGCGTCTTTGTTCGCGACCGTGCCGGTGCCATTGGGGATATTGAACCCCGACTGGTTGGCCGTTTGGCCAGCCGTGCCGCTGTTGCCGCTGCAGCCACCGGCGATCAGGCCCACCATCAGCAGCGTCAGCACGCCGAGCGGCGAAGGGACCAAGGTGCGCCAAGCCGGCGCGGCACCACCGCAGACGGCGACCGCAACGGCAAAATCGGTGTGAGCGGAGTCCTGCGCCATTAGCTGCCTCCCAAATTCGAACGGCGTCTGCCTGGCCGGTGGGGCGTTGGCTCGCGCGCAAGTCCGGTCGCGCTACGCCATGCGCTCGCAAACCGACCCACTCTGCAAGGTACTCGGCACCAGTCTTGGCCGCAAGCAAAGAATTGTGCTTGGGGACTCGCCACCCCGGCTCGGTGGGCGACGGGGCCGCTGTCCATATTGTCACGGGCACTGCAGCAGCGTATGGTGCCGGTCGCGGAGGTTCACCATGCCGGGCAGACCGCTCAATATGACCGATCGTACATCCATGCGGCAGCGCACAGACTCGCTCGCCCCCACCGCCGGACGCCGCTTCGGACCGGCCACCAAGCTGCTGGCCCTGGGTCTGGCGGCCCTGTGGCTGGCCAGTTGCGGCGGCTACGGCCCCCAGATGGTCGAAGAGGAAAGCTACGCCGCTCGCGCCGACTACGACAACGCGCCCGCCAGCGGCGGCTACTCGGAAGAAGCCGAGTCGCGCCGCGAGACCGTGGCGCAGGCCGAGGCCATGCCGGCGCCGCGCATGGCCGGGCCACCGCGGCCACCGGCGCCCGCGCCGCCGCGCAAGGTCAGCTACGACAGCAGCGGCGGGGCGCGCGACAAGTCAGGGCCGTCGCAGGCGTATCAGCAACAGCAGGCCCAGCAGCAGCAGGCCCACAGCGATCCCAAGGGCAGAGAAGTCAAGGGCGAAAAGAAGGTCGAGCAACCGTTGGTGGTGTACTTCGGCTACCTGCGCTTGCGCGTCCGCCGGCAAATCGAGGCCTTTGACGAGGTGACCAAGCTGGCCCAGGCGGCCGGTGGCTACGTGCAGACCCTGTCTGGGCGAACCGTGGTGGTGCGCGTGCCGGCCACCGACTTTGATGCGGCCATGGCGCGGTTTGCCGCGGTGGGCGAAATTCTGGACCGTCGCGTCAAGGCCGTGGATGTTTCGAAGCAATTCACCGATGTCGAGAGTCGCTTGCAGGTGGCCAGCCAGGCGCGGGCGCGGCTCCTGCAGCTGCTCGAGCGGGTCAAAACCACCGAGGAACGGCTGCAGATTCTAGAGGAGATCAAGCGCCTGACCGAAGCCATCGAAACGGCCGAGTCCACGCTGGCCGCACTGCGCAACTTGGCGGATTACTTTACGATTACTATCGACGTCGAGCCCGTGGTCCAAGACGGGGCTGGCGAGGTGCACCGTTCGCCGTTTGGCTGGGTGCGCCACCTCACGGCCCACCTGGTCACCTTGACGGAAGGCAAGAAGAGCATCGCCATGACGATGCCGCAGGGTTTCGTGCTGTTTGCCGAGGATCCGGTGTTCCGCGCCCAGGCCGCCGACACATCGCTGCTGCGGGTCGGGCGTGTGGCCAATGAGCCCAAGGGCGATGCCAATTTCTGGTCGCTGGCCGTGCACCACGAGATGGAAGGCCGCGACGAGGAACTGGTGGAGCAGAAGACCGTCGGCGGCCTGCAAGTGCGGGTCTACCGCAACAAGGATGTGCGGCC
>JACRCU010000547.1 GCA_016218865.1 Deltaproteobacteria bacterium
ATCGACCGCGTCAAGAAGAAGCTAGAGGAAATCAAGCCTTCGCTGCCGGCGGGCACCGAGATCGTCACCACCTACGACCGCTCGGAGCTCATCGAGCGCGCCATCGAGACCGTCAGCCACAAGCTCATCGAAGAGATCCTCATCGTCTCGGCGATCATCCTGCTGTTTTTGTGGCACATTCCCTCGGCGGTCGTGCCGATCATCACCATCCCCGTCAGCGTGGCGCTCGCGTTCGTGCCGATGGCGGCGATGGGCCTGACCGCCAACGTGATGTCGCTGGCCGGCATCGCCATCTCGGTGGGTGTGCTGGTCGACGGCGCCATCGTCGAGGTGGAGAACGCGTACAAAAAGCTGCAGATCTGGCAGGCCGAGGGCAGCAAGGGCGACTTCCACAAGGTGCGCTTGGAGGCCCTGCTGGAAGTGGGTCCGTCGGTGTTCTTCTCGCTGCTGGTGATCGCCGCCGCGTTCTTGCCGGTGTTCACACTGGTGGACCAAGAAGGCCGCCTTTTCAAGCCCTTGGCCTGGTCCAAGAACCTGGCGATGGCGATCGCCGCGCTGCTCGCCATCACGTTGGATCCGGCGCTGCGCATGCTGTTTTCGCGCATGAAGCCCTTTACCCGCGGGCCGCGGCCGCTGCGCTGGCTGGCGACCCAGCTGCTGGTGGGCACCTACTACGCCGAAGAATTGCACCCGATCAGCCGGATTCTGCAGAAGATGTACGACGGTCCGTGCCGGCTGGTGCTGCGCTGGCCCAAGACCACCATCGCCCTGTCGCTGGCGCTGGTGGCGGCGACCGTGCCGATCTACTTGAAATTGGGCAGCGAATTCATGCCGCCGCTCAACGAAGGGTCGCTTTTGTACATGCCGTCGTCGCTGCCGGGCATGTCGTCGACCGAGGCGCTGCGGGCGCTGCAAATCCAAGACCGCGTGATCAAAGTGTTCCCCGAGGTCGAGACCGTGTTCGGCAAGGCCGGCCGCGCCGAGACCGCCACCGATCCGGCGCCCTTCTCGATGATGGAGACCACCATCGTGCTGAAGCCCGAGTCGCAGTGGCGCGAAAAGCCGCGCTGGTACAGCGATATCGTGCCGGACTGGTGCAAGCCGCTGCTGCGGCCGATCTGGCCCGAGCACATCAGCCAAGAGGAGCTGGTGGCGGACCTGGACAAAGCGCTGCAAATGCCCGGTGTTACCAACGCGTGGACCATGCCCATCAAGGCGCGGCTGGACATGCTGTCGACGGGCATCCGCACGCCGGTGGGCATCAAGGTCAGCGGCGCGGACCTGGCGGTGATCGACAAGCTCTCGCAGCAGATCGAGGCGGCGCTGCGCAAGGTCGAGGGCACCCGCAGCGTGTTCGCCGAGCGCACCGCTGGCGGCTACTACTTGGACTTCGCGGTGAAACGCGACCAGCTGGCCCGCTACGGCCTGTCGGTCGACGACGCCAACATGCTGGTGATGACGGCGATCGGCGGCGACGCCCAGGGCGTGGCGGTGCAGGGCCGGGCGCGCTACGGCATCAACGTGCGCTATGCCCGCGACTTCCGCGAGGATCTGCCGGCGCTCGGCCG
The DNA here is from genome assembly GCA_016218865.1 of Deltaproteobacteria bacterium. Taxonomy (GTDB): domain Bacteria; phylum Myxococcota_A; class UBA9042; order UBA9042; family UBA9042; genus SXRM01. The sequence goes on from JACRCU010000547.1 coordinate 1,569, forward strand.
GGTGCTGGTCAACCTGCCCGGCGGCGGCACGGTGCTGCTGTCGGAAATTGCCGACATCCGCCTGGCCGAGGGCGCGTCGATGATCCGCGACGACGGCGGCCTGCTGACCGGCTCTGTTTTCTTGGACTTCGACACCAGCAAGTACGACGTGGGCCGGTTCGTCGCCACCGCGCAGGAAGCCGTGAACAAGTCTGTCACGGTGCCGCCCGGCTATACGCTGGGCTGGAGCGGCCAGTTCGAGAACATGCAGCGCGTCAGCGAGCGCCTGCGGCTGGTGGTGCCGTTTGCGCTGCTGCTGATCTTTGGCCTGCTGTACGCCAACACCAAGTCGGCGGCCAAGGCGACCCTGGTGATGCTGGCGGTTCCCTTCTCGGCGATCGGCGCGATTTGGCTTTTATACGTGCTGGGTTACAACCTGTCCATCGCCGTGTGGGTCGGCATGATTGCGCTGATGGGTCTGGACGCCGAGACCGGCGTGTTCATGCTGCTGTTCCTGGAGCTCTCGTACGACGAAGCCAAGAAGAACGGCGAGTTGCGCAAGCCCGGCGGCCTTGTCGAAGCGATCGTCCACGGCGCGGTCAAGCGCGTGCGGCCCAAGGCGATGACCGTGACCGCGGCCTTCATGGGCCTGTTGCCGATCATGTGGTCGACGGGCGCGGGCGCCGACGTCATGAAGCGCATCGCCGCGCCGATGGTGGGCGGGCTGGCCACGTCGTTCGTGTTGGAATTGCTGGTCTATCCGGCGGTGTTCTTGCTCATGAAGCGCCGCGACGCGGCCGAGCCAGACGCGGACGTCACGGCAGAAGCTTTGTCACCCAGCCAAAGTGCCGCCGCTTGACGGCCGCCACCTGCTCTGCCGGCAAGAACGAAGCATTCAAGCCGTGTTGCGTGGCCCGCGCCAGGTCCACGTCGGTGAAGCCCAGCTCGCGGCGCGCCACTTCCAGCTCGTCCGACAGCGTGATGGCGAACAGCCCGGGATCGTCGGAGCACAGGGTCAGCGGCACGCCCGCGCGCAGCAGCCGCCGCGCCGGATGTTCGGCAAAGCTCGGCACCGCCCGCGTCCGCACGTTCGAGGTGGGGCACGCCTCGATGGTCACCCGCTCGCGGACCATGCGCTCGGCCAGCTGGGGGTCGCGGCCCACTGCCACGCCGTGGCCGATGCGCACGGCATGCAGGGCGTCCAGCGTATCGCGGACATGCTCCGGGCCGGTCGACTCGCCCGAGTGCACCGTCACCGGCAGCCCGGCGGCGCGCACGCGCTCCACCGCTGGGGCGAATTCAGCCGAGGCATAGCGCACCTCGTTGTCGGCCAGATCGAAGCCGACCAACTCGTGGCGCCAGTGCACAGCAAATTCCGCAGTCTGCATGGCTGATTGCAGGCCGTAGCCGCGGCTGGCGATGGCGATCAGGCCCACCGCCACGTCGAATTCGGCCGCCGCCCGCCGCACGCCGCGCACCAGCGCCGCCATCGCCTTGTCCCAGTTCAGCCGCGCGGTGCGGGTCATGAAGTCGGGCGAGAACCGCAGCTCGAGCAGCCGCACATGGTCGCGCGCCGCGTCTTGCACCGCCTCGTAGGCCAGCCGCTCGACCAATTCCAGCGAGGCAAAGCAGCGTTGGAACACGTCGAAGGCCGCCAACACCGCCTCCAGCGACTCCATCGGCTCCAGCACCTGGGCGCGCTGGGCGAGCTGCTCCGCGCTCAGGGCCGCTTCGGGCAGGTGCAGGCTGCGGACAATCTCCGCGACCGTCGCGAGCCGCAGCGAACCCTCCAGATGGCGATGCAATTCCACCTTGGCAATCGAGCCGACGTCGAGCATGGCATGGACCTCGCGATGACGCCGCAAGGATGGCACCGCACGGCGGCCACTGCAACGCCCACTTGCCTGCCGGAGCACGAAGCTGGGCGCAGCAAGTTGCGTTGGCCTGCCACAAAAGGTAAGCAAGAGGGCTCGGGCAAATTCGCCCGGCCGCACGGTGCCCAATGCCCATCCGCCCTGTCTTTGTCCGCCTGCTCGCCGCCCTGGCCTGCCTGACCCTGGCCGCGGCCTGCAGCGACGGCGCGACCCCCAGCGGCAGCGACGCCAACATTGCCGACAGTTCCAGCGATACCGCAGGCGATATCACCAGTTCGGATACCACCAGCGCGGACACGAGCGGCGGCGACACCAGTGGCGACAGCAGCGGCGGCGATGCGGCCAGCGAAGTCAACGGCTGCGCCTTCGTGCCGGCGACCACCGCGAGCCACCTCGTCATCAACGAAATCGAGGGCAAGGGCGACGACTGGGTCGAACTCCGCAACAACGGCACCACACCGATCGACCTCTCGGGCCTGATCGTGGCCGATCGCGACGACACCGGCTGCGCCCGCCTGGCCGAGGCGCTGACCTTCCCCACGGGCGCGTCGCTGGCTGCGGGCGAGCACCTGCTCATCGTCGGCGGCAAAAAGACGCCGGAAGTCGGGCTCCAAGACAAGTGCCTGACCACGGGACCGGCGACCTGCTTCCAGGCCTCGTTCAAGGTCAGCGCGGGCGCCGGCGACACCATCTTCTTGATTTCGGGCAAGACCATCCTGGACAGCGCGCCGCTGCCGCCTGGAGTGCTGAGCGTGGACACCCAGAGCTGGGGGCGCGTACCCAATGGTTCCGGCCCGTTCCAGCTGGCCAGCCCGACGCCCGGCGCCGCCAATCATCCGTAGCGCGTCGACCAACTAGATGTTCGTTAAATCAGTCTAGCTATTTATCTAGTTCGAGGGTCACGGCAGCGGTACGCGCAGCCAGTGCGGCAGCGCCTCGCCTTCGTCGAAGATCAGCCGCAGCCCGGCGCCGTCCGGCGCCATGGCCAGGCCCTCGGCATGGAACCCCGGAATCCGCCTTAGCAAGTGCGGTCGCAGGTTGCCATCGGCGGTGGACCGCTCGGCCACGTAGAGCGCGCTGTGGAGACCCGCGTCGCCGCGCCCCTCGTCGGCGTCGCCCAGGGCCGTGGCCAGCAGCGCCACGCGGCCATCGGGCAGCGGCAGCAGATCGGCAATACCGGCCGCCATGCCGGCGCCCGGCGGACCGGCCTGCAGCGGCACGCGCGCCCACACCCGCAGGTCCTCTTTGCGCAGCCGCCCGCTGGCCAGCAGCCGCTCGGGGTGCTCCAGGCGCAGGATGAGGGCGCGGCCCTGGCTGTCGAGCGGCCGCTTCAGGCCCAACAACAGCGCTGCGCCGTCGACCGCCAAGCCCTCGATATCCAAGGTACGATCGAAGCCCGCCGCGCCTTCGCGGTACCCTGGATCGCGGGCCACCAGCCCCAGCGAGTCGAGCCATGCGGGATCGCGCAGGCGGCCGATGGCCAGGGCCAGGTTGGCGTGGCCGTCGACTTCCAGCCTGTCGCCGCGCACGTGCGCCCGCAGCAGCTGGCCGCGCGGGTCGGTGCGTTTGCCCTTGTGGCTGACGGACTGCGACGCCAAGAGCCACAGCGTACCGTCGCCGGCGCGGGCGATCGCCTCCAGATCGCTGACCCGGGGCGCACCTTCCAGGACCAGCGGCGCCG
>JACRCU010000548.1 GCA_016218865.1 Deltaproteobacteria bacterium
GCCTGCGACAGCAAGGGCACCTGCAACGGCGTGACCTACACCTGCGACACCAGCAACCCGTGCATCGCCTACCCGCAGGGCTGCCTGTACACCAAGGGCTGCCTGGGCGTGACCAACGACGGCATCCCCTGCAACGACGGCGACGCCTGCACCGCCTGGAGCGGCGCGGACCCCAACCCCGATCACTGCCAGGGCGGCGCGTGCACTGGCCTGCCGGTCACCTGCGACGACAAGAACGTCTGCACCAACGACGTCTGCGACAAGAAGAAGGGCTGCCTGATCACCCAGAACACCTGCGACGACGGCAACCCCTGCACCACCGATACCTGCGACAAGAGCTTGGGCTGCCAGCACGCGGTCCTGGACGGCGCGGTCTGCGACGACGGCGACGCCTGCACCGACCAGACCAAATGCGACGCCGGCAAGTGCAAGGGCAGCGCGATCACCTGCGACGACAAGAACGGCTGCACCGCCGATTCGTGCGACAGCAAGAGCGGTTGCGTGTTCCTGCCCGGTGTGGACACCGAGGTCACTTGCGACGATCAGAATCCGTGCACCGAAGACGCCTGCAAGTCGGGCGCCTGCGTGGGCACGGCCAAGCAGTGCGACGACGGCAATCCCTGCACCCAAGACAGCTGCGACAAGCTCAAGGGCTGCGTGACGGTGGATCTGCCCGAGAAGGAGGCCTGCGACGACGGCGACACCTGCACCAAGGATACCAAGTGCCTGTCGGGCCAGTGTGCCGGCGGCACGGTCGCCCTGGGCTGCTACGCCTGCAACGAGACGGCCGACTGCAAGAAGTACGACAACAACAACCTGTGCGACGGCGCCTACAGCTGCAAACCCTCGTCGATTTCGGGTGTGAAGCTCTGCTACTACGACGAGACACCGGTGTTCTGCGACTCGCTGAACGACACGCCGTGCAAGAAGAACACCTGCCAGACCGCCACGGGCCTGTGCGCGATGACCGAGGCGATCAACGGCAGCAAGTGCGAAGACGGCTTGGGCTGCACCTCGGGCGATTTGTGTATGAACGGCGTGTGCAAGGCTGGCCCGCCCACCGACTGCAGCAAGTCGCCCGACCTCATCGCCGCTGGCGCCGCCTGCAACGACGCGACCTGCAAGGAAACCGGCAAGGAAGGCGAGTACACCTGCGTCGTGCTGCCCAAGGCCGGCACGCCCAGCTGCGACGCCGACGCCAACGGCTGCACCTTCAACGACTCGTGCATCGCCGGCAAGTGCGTGGCGGGCACCGCGGTCGATTGCAGCGGCGTGGCCGGCGAGTGCCAGACGGCGACCTGCAAGTCGACCGGCGCCTCGGCCTTCCAGTGCGTCACCGCCGCGGCCAAGGACAACGATCCGTGCAATGACAAGCAGCTCTGCACCGAGGGCGACTACTGCAAGGCCGGCAAGTGCCAGCCCGGCACCGGCGCCCACGACTGCAGCAGCCTGGCCAGCACCTGCGCCGACGGCATCTGCGACAAGACCGGCAACGGTGGCCTGGGCGCCTGCATACCCAAGGCCAAGAACGAGGGCGCCGCCTGCGATGCCGACGCCAACGGCTGCACCCAAGGCGACAAGTGCGTGGCCGGCTCGTGCGTACCCGGCGCGCCGCCCGACTGCACCAGCAAGACCACCGACTGCGGCGTGGGCGCATGTTCGTCCAGCGGCGCCGGCACCTACGCGTGCATGAGCGTGCCTAAGAAGGACGGTTTGCCCTGCGACGCCGACGGCACCGGCTGCACGGTGGGCGACGCCTGCAAGGTCGGCAAGTGCGCCCCCGGTCCGCAGATGGACTGCAAGGCCAAGGATAGCGCCGACGGCTGCCAGGTGGGCACCTGCAAGTCGCCTACCGGTCTGGCCGCCTTCTGCGACATCGGCTTTGCCCCCACCGGCAAGACTTGCGACGCCGACGGCAACGGCTGCACCCAGGGCGACACCTGCAACGGCCAGGGCGCCTGCGAGCCCGGCAAGGCGGTCGACTGCTTGGCCGTGACCACCGGCTGCACCCAGGGCGTCTGCAAATCCACCGGCGCCGCGACCTACTCGTGCCAGGGCGATCCCAAGCCCGACGGCAGCAAGTGCGACGCCGACGTCAACGGCTGCACCATGGGCGACGCCTGCAAGACCGGCAAGTGCTTGGCCGGCTCGGCGATCGACTGCGCCAAGGAGCTGAACGTCAAGGCGACCGCCTGCACGACGCCGACCTGCATTTCCAGCGGCTCGGAGACCCACCAGTGCGACAACGCCGCCGTCAAGGACGGCACGCCCTGCGACGCCGACGGCAAGGGCTGCACCCCCGACGACAGCTGCCAGATGGGCTTCTGCACCGCAGGCGACATGCAGACTTGCTCGTCCGTGGCCGGCGCGTGCGCCACCGCCACTTGCCAAGACACCGGCGTCAACAGCTTCAAGTGCGTGGCGACGCCCAAAGAGAGCTATCCGCCGCTGGATCCGCCGGTGCCGTGCACGCCCACCGATACGCCGCCCAAGTGCGACGCGGGCTACACCTGTACGGTGCTGAACAAGGAGACCGGCTACGCCCAGTGCGCGCCCAAGGTGACGCTGAACTGCGACGACGGCGACAAGTGCACCGAGGCGGACGCCTGTTCGGGCGGCAAGTGCATTGGCGGCCAGGACAAGGACTGCGACGACAAGGATGCCTGCACGCTCGATTCGTGCAACAACGGCACCTGCACCAACCAGGCCATCCCCGGCTGCGTCGCCTGCTTGGACGAGAAGTTCGACACGCCAGTGCCGCTGTCGTGGGCGGCCACCCACACCGACACCCTGAGCACGGTGCCCTACGTGGTGTGGAAGGCGAGCGACAAGAAGCCGCACACCGGCGCCTACAACCAGCGCGCCGAGTGGAAGGGCGCGGCCACCGCGGGATCGCCGTCGGTGATCATGACCTACCTGAAGTCGCGGCGCTTCTATACCCGCGACAGTGCGGCGGCGACGCTCGAGTTCTACCTGGCCTTCGACGTGGCGCTGCAGGATTGTGGCTTCGACGACCTGCAGGTGTTGGTCAACAACATCAAGGTTTACGAGCGCTGCGACACCGTGAAGCAGAGCGAGTACGAGACCGGCTCGACCTACACCAAGGTGACGATCGACCTGTCCAAGTACGCCGGTGCACCGATGGACATCAAGTTCGTCGCACTGGCCGGCACCACGGCCGAGAACAAGGGCACCATCGACATCGACGACGTCAAGCTGACCGGCGCCTGTGGTCCGGGCTGCCTGGGCGCGTCGTTCGAGCCGCGCGAGAACAACCAGGATGCCGCGGTGGTCGACCAGGTGGCGGCATCGATCCCGCAGCCGTTCCGCATGACCTCGACCGACTCGGGCTACGCCGGCTTTGCTGCCGCGGCCACCAACGGCCACACCGGCGTGGGCCTGCTGACGGTGAACTACTCGGGCAAGCCCACGTCGGGCAAGTCCGAGACCGCCAAGCTGACCATTCCGAAGGTCCAGGCGGTGTCTGGCGACAAGCTGTGGTTCGCCCTGCGCGCACCCAAGGTGGCCGACGAGACGTGCGGCGCCGACGACTTCGTCGTCAAGGTGGCGGGCAAGGAAGTGTTCAAGCGCTGCAACGCCTTGCCCGATTGGCAGACCTTCTCGGTCGACCTGCCGGCGGGCGCCACCTCGGACGTGGAGTTCAGTGTGGTCACGGGTGCCGCGACGACCACCGCCGGCACCTTCGAGCTCGACGACATCGGTGTGGCCGGCGCCTGCATGTACGCCTGCTGGTACGACAACTTCGACCAGGGCGGCTTTGCGGCCAACTGGTCGACCTCTGCGGCCAATGGCTGGAAGGCCTGGGCCATCAGCACCACCCTGTCCAAGACGCCGACAGGGTCGCTGTTCAGTGGCTACACGTCTACTCCGCCCAAGTCCATGAAGTTCAACTTTATTGCCACCAAGACTCAGGCGCAGGGCTCGGTGCTGGGCGGCGTGTGGAGTTACTACTTGAACCTGTCGGTGGCCACGGCCAACTGCCCGGCCGGTCTGTACCATGCGGCGCGGTATGCGGTCATCAACAAGGAGCCCAAGACGGAGGCGGAGCTGACGGCCAACCTGGACGGCAACTTCACCTTGGATACCAGCTGCCAGTCGACCTCGGGTTGGGCGCAGCGCATCGGCGAGATGTCGCCCGGGTCGTTCGGCATGGACGGTCGGTTGGTGTTTGCCACCAACACCTACGACAACAACAAGTCCCTGGCGGCCTACGTGGACGAAGTGCTGCTGATGTGCAAGTAGTGCCGAGATTTGCGGCAGTTTCCCGGTGTGGCGCGCATGGCCGACACCGGGGACTGCCGCCGGCCGCTAGCCAAGGAAGCCGACGTGGGACCAAATCCGGCTAAATCGTTAGGAAAACCTGGCCAATTCTCCGGGTCAGAGCCCGGGGTCCCCGTCTGATTCTCGCCCGTTGCACGTGGCACCTGGTCAGCCCTACATGCGCGAATCAGATGGGGTTCACATGAGTCAATCGGGTATGCCAGAGGCGGGCACCCGGCCTGCCGTCGCCGATCCCGTCCCCCAACCCCTGCTGGACCGCATCGAAGCGGCGCGGGCCCTGGGCCTGGCGGCGTTCAAGCTCGGCACCGAGGAAGAAGGCCTGGCCACCGAAGAAGTCCGCTGGCTGGCCGGGCGCACTCCAGCCGGCATCGGCTGCATGGTCAAGATCGGCGGACCCTGTGCGCGCGCCGACTTGCGGCTGGCCGGCGAGGTGGGTGCCACGGCAGTGGTGGCGCCGATGATCGAGTCGCCCTTTGCCATGCGCCGCTTCTTGGAGGCGGCCGACGAGGACCTGGGGCCCAGCGGTGATCGCGTGGCGCGGGCTTTCAATCTGGAAACGGGTCAAGCGCTGGCGCAGCTGGATGCGATCCTGGACGTGGCCGGCCCGGGCCGCCTGGGTTTCGTCAACATCGGCCGCTCGGACCTGGGCGCGTCGCTGGGCTACCAGGTGGGCGATGCGGCCCTGCACGCCATCGTGGCCGAGGCGATCCTGCGGCTGCAGGCGCGCGGCCTGCCGGTGCACGTGGGCGGCAAGGTGACGCGGGCCACCCTGCAGCCGCTGCTGGCCCAGGCGCCGTTCCCCATGTTCCACACGCGATTCCTGGCTTTTGACGTGGGCCCGCGGGTCGGCGAGGCCATCGACGCTGCCCTGCACATCGAACTGGGCTTGCTCGACGCGCTGGCCCAGCAATTCGAGCGCCACGGCGCCGACCACCGCGCCCGCGCTGCGGAAATTCGCCGGCGGCTGCAGGGGTAGCGCCACCATGCCCGACCGCCGCCTTGGCCGCGAACGCGGGCCATACTGCAAGATCATCAGCGGGTTGGGTGGCAAGGACCTGGTGCGCACCCAGCGCCTGGCCGAGCTGTACGGCCGCGCCGGGGCCGATTGGTTCGATGTCGATCTGGACCCGGCGGTGGTCGCGGCGGCGCGGCGCGGACTGAAGGCGGCCGGGGCCGAGCAAGACTGCAAGATCATGGTGAGTTGTGGCCTGGAGGGCGACCCGCACGTGGGCGCGGCCCTGCTGGATGCGGCGGTATGCGCCACCTGCCCGGGCTGCGTGATTCCCGAGTTGCTGGCCTGCGCGCAGCGGCCGCTGGAGCTGCGGGCCCACGAGTGTCCGAGCTGCGCCAAGTGTTTCGCGGCGTGCCCGCTCGGGGCGATCCGGGTGGCGGCGCCGCTGCGGCTGGCGGCGACCAGCCTGCACGAGTGCCTGGCCGCGGGTGCCGTTGGCGTGGAATTGCACGTGGCCGGCGCCGGCCTGACCGAGGCCAAGGCGGCGATCGCCGCGATGCACGCGCAGCTGGCGGACACCGTCTGGTTGTCGCTAAGTCTGGGTGCGCAAGTGCAGTCGCTGGAGCACGTTTTGGCACTGGCCGACGCGGCGGCCCGGCTCGGGCGTTCGCGCTGGCTGCTGCAGGTCGAAGGCCGGCCGATGCACGGGCAGGGCGCCGACAGCGAGGCGCTGGAGCTGGCGGCGGCCGTGCTGGCGCGCCGCCCCGACTATCCGGTGCAGCTGGCCGGCGGCACGGGCCTGGAGTCGGCCGGGCGCTGCCGGGACCGCGGCTTGGCCGTGGCGGGCATCGCCTACGGCACCACCGCCCGCACCCTGGTCGCTGCCGGCTTGGCCGATCCGGCGACTGCCGAGCAGCGCGAACGGGCCCTGCAGGCGGCGCGGGCGCTGGTCGCCTCGGTGCGCGCATGAGCGCGCCCAGTTGGCCGTGGGCCGCGTCGGTCGCTTCGGCGGCGACCTACCGAACCAGCTATATCCCCAAAACCCCGGGCGAAACCAAGCTGAACCACAACGAGGCGCCGGAGGATCTGGACGGCGAGCTCAAGGCCGAGATCCTGAGCCGGCTGGCGCAGTTGCCGTGGCACCGCTACGCCGATCCCGACGGCGCGGGTGTGCGGCAGGCCCTGGCCGCAGCCACCGGTCACCCGCTGGCCGGCGTGGCGGTGGGGCACGGCGCCAACGACCTGATCGCGCGGCTGATGTTCGCGCTGACGCCGGACACGCCGGTGGTGCTGGTCGAGCCCGACTACTACGTGCACGGTCGCTCGGCGCAGTTGGCGGGGCAGCGGCCGCTGCGGGTGGCTCTGCGGCGGGCAGGGGCCACATATGCCCTGGATGTGGATGGTATTCTGGCCGCGGCGGGCCGTGGACCCGCGCTCCTGGTGCTGAGCAACCCCAACAACCCGACCGGCAGCCTGTTTGCCGCCGCGGCGCTCGACCGCCTGCTGGCGGAGTTCCCCGGCGCGATCGTGCTGGACGAGGCCTACGCCGAATTCGCCGGGCATACCCGGCAGGCCGACCTGGCGACCCACAGCAACCTTGCGATTCTGCGAACTTTGTCCAAGGCCCACGCCCTGGCGGGGGTGCGCCTGGGCTACCTGCTGGGCTCGGCCGAGGTGGTCGCGCAGCTGGACAAGCTGCAGCCGCCCTATCCGATCAGCGTGTTGCAGACCGTGGCGGCCGAGGTCGCCTTGAGTCACGGCGAACGCGCCCGCCAGCGGGTGGCGGCGGTGGTGGCCGAGCGGCAGCAACTGCGGACCGAGCTGCGGGCGCTTGGCGTGGATGTGCTGGACAGCCATGGCAATTTCTTGCTGGCGGCCTTTGGCGAGCGGCGGTCGGCGGTGCTGGCGGCCCTAGCGCGGGCCGAGCTGGCGGTGCGCGACGTGGGCGATCTGCCGGGTGCTCCCGGCTGTCTGCGGGTGTCGATCGGCGCGCCCGCGGCCAACGCGCGGCTGCTGGCGGCGGTGAAGCAGGCCCTGGATGGCTGACACCACGCTGCAGACCCGGATGCCGCCGGAGGATTGGCAGCGGTTGCTGCGGCAGGCGGCGATTATCTACGACCTGGACGGCGTGGTGGTCGACGTGCGCGCGACCTACCGCCAGGCCTATCTGCGCGGGATCGAATCGTATTTTCGGCTGGACCTGGGCCTGCCGCGGCCGCCGCTGCGGCTGGCGGCGGTGCACTTGCTCAAGCGCCACCGCGGCTTCAACGATCCGGCCGAGGTGACGGCGATCCTGTTGCGGCTGCTGCTGCGGGCCCACCTGGAGGGCCGTGCGGCGGACTCCCGCTGGACCGAGCACTGGATCGCGGCGGCTCTGTCCGACGGCCGGCTGGACGACTGGCGACCGGCGGCGCTGGCGGGGTTGGAACCGGCCCAGCAGGCATGGGTGACCGAGCGCGAAAACCTGGATGCGGCCTTGGCTTTGGTGCGCGAGCAGTACGTCGGCTCGGCGGCGGTGGCGCAGGTGTTCGGCACCCGGCCGCGGCTGCGGGTGCTGGGGTTGGCGCGGCGCGATCGGCGGCTGGCGGACCCGCGGGCCGCCGAGACGCGGCCGATCGGCGTGTATTCGGGGCGGACCTTCGCCGAGATCCAGTGGATTATCCAGAAGTTCGAGCGGTTCTCGTCGCTGACTCGCGCCGGCACCCGGGCCGCCATCGAGGCGGTGGACACCGGCGCCCACAAGCCCGACGGCGCACCGCTGCTGCGCCTGGCCGAGCGACTGGGCCGCGACGTGGTGTTGTATATTGGCGACCTGCAAGCGGATCGCCTGGCCCTGCTGGATGCGCGCCGCCGCGACCCGCAGCGGACCTGGCTGCTGGGACAGGTGCTCGCGGGGCCGCGCGCCGCCGCGTGGGCCGAGGCCGATGCCGTGGCACAGACGGTGGACGACCTGATTGCCGGTCCGGCGTGTGTCGATAAATTCGACATGTAGACAATTACTACGCATGGCCACCGAAAGCTAACAAAGTTCTTTAAGAAATCCGATGGCATGCATTGACACGCCGCCGGCACGATCCTTGCTTGGTATCCGACTGGGTTGCGCGTGGGGCGCAGTGCCCGGCGGCTGGGCCGCCATCAAGGAGTCCTCATGAACCCGATGCATCCCAAGATGGCGCCGCGAAGCCGGCCGCTGACCGGAGCCCTGTCCTGGTTGGCGCTGGCGGCGGCCCTGGTGCTGGGCGGCTGCGACAGCGACACCGCGTCGACCACCCCCAGCGGCAAAAGCTCGTTCAAGTCGTACAAACCCGGCTCGTCCACCAGCCTGTCGGCCGAGGCCTCGAAAAGCGGCGCGGCCACGGCGGGCGCTCAAAACGACAGCGCGTCGACCAAAGTGGAAGAGGGCGACGTGGCCAAGCTGGTCGGCAGCCAGCTGTATGTGCTGAACCAATGGCGCGGCCTGCAGGTCATCGACCTTGGCGACCCAGCGCAGCCCAAGTTGAAGGCGCGGGTGGCCAGCACCGGCACGCCGCGCGAGATGTACATCGACGGTAACGAAGCCGTGGTGCTGGTGTCGCAGGTGGCCAAGCTCGACAACGTGGCGGGCAAGCCTGTGGCGACCGCCGGCAGCCACATCAAGCGCATCAGCCTGGGGGCGACACCGGCCGAGACCGCCTCGCTGGACCTGGGCGGCTACATCGCCCAGAGCAAGCGCATCGGCGACAAGCTGGTGCTGGTGGTGCCGCAAGTCAGCTGGAATCCTTGGTATTGGGGCTGCTGGGGTCCGTACGGCTGCGTGGCGGACGCCAAGGCAGGGGGCACGGCCACCTCGGGCGGCGGCACCGGCTCGACTGCCACGGGCGCCGCGTCGTCGGATTCGTCGATCGCCTACCCGGGTGGCTGGGGCAGCGGCAGCATCGACGCGCCCACCACCAAGATCGTGGTGCTGGACCTGAGCAAGGCCGGCGCGCTGAGCAAGCTGGGCGAGATCGAAGTGCCCGGCGGCGTGATGACCGCCGACATCCAGATCGGCGAAGTGCTGATCGCCAGCCAGAGCTGGAAGTGGGACAACACCAGCGGCACCTACACGCTGCGCCTGCACCAGATTGCGGTCGACGCGGCCGGCGTGCCGAAACTGGGTGCGACCGCTAGCGAAGATCAGCCCTGGACCAACACCTCGTCGTCGATGGTGGTCAAGGCCCTGCGCACCGGCGCCGGCAAGTTCCTGCTCGCGCGGCAGAATTGGCAGACCGGCGGCGGTTACCAGTACGGGCTGCAGGTGCGCTACGTCGATGCGGGCAAGTGGGCGACGGGCGGCCAGATGACCAAGGCCGTCGGCAACTACGGGGCGCTGCTGGCCAGCGACGGCAAGGTAGCGCTGCTGGCGGCCGGCATCGCCGTCGGCGCCACGGCGACCGAAGACGGCGCCACCGACGAAGAGGGCAAGGACGTCGGCCCGAGCGGCACCACCCTCAGCGTCGACCTGGATGTGATCGACCTGGCCAATCCGGCGACCTTGGCCGTGGCGAGCCACGTGCAGTGGCCGGGCGAGGGCACCGACCTGTGGTCCGCGCAACTGCTGAACCTGACTAATAATCGCTGGCTGCTGGGTACCCGCGCGGCCAACTGGAGCGACGTGACCCTGCGCGTCATCGACACGACCGTGCCGACCGACGCCAAGGTGGTCGGCAGCCAGAAGATCGCCTCGGACTACGGCTCGCAGGTGCAGGTCCTGTCGGACGCGCTGCTGGCGGTGCCGGTGCTGTCCAAGAACGTGTCCGCGGGCGACTACACCATGGGCGTGCAGCTGATGTCGCTGGGCGCGACCGGCAACCTGCAGCTGCGCGGGCTGTTCCAGTCGGGCTACACCTACTGGTACCAGCTGAAGAACCTGCTGGCTGGCGACAAGCTGGTGCGGATCGCCAACCCGGGGCTGGAGCTGGTCGACGTGGCCAATCTGGATCAACCCAAGCTGTTGGCGACGCTGGAATTGGCGGCGGAGGTCATGGACTTGGTGCCTGCCGGCGGTCGACCGGTGGCGCTGGTGCGCTCGTGGAAAGACGGGCAGGTGTGGCTGCGCGTGCTGAAGGCCGGTTCGACCGACGAGCTGAACCCCGACGGCGAGCTGAAGACCAACCTGCAGTGGGGGCGCCTGTACCCGAACGGCAACATGGTCTACGCCGTGGACTACCAGGCCATCCGCGCCTACGACGTCAGCAGCCCGGCCGCCCCCAAGGCCCGCGGCACCTGGACGGCGCCCAACGTGGGCGGCAACGGCTACAACCAGTTCTGGTGGAACAGCTGGGAGGTGCCGCAACAAGGCTCGACGCTTTACCTTTTGGGTACCAGCGTCACCTACACCCAGGCCAGCGGCGCCGACTGCTACCCCAGCACCGACGGCGGCGGCACCGAGCCCGTCCAGACCGATGCGGGTTCCGCGGTCGACCCGGCCAAGCCGGACGCCGGTAGCGCGGGCGTGCCCAAGCAGGACGATGCCGGCAGCAGCGAACCCCCGGAGATGGACGGCGGCAGCTACGCCGACGCGGGCGGGGTCGACGGCGGCGGCGACGGCAAGACCGACATCGGCAACTGCTACCTGAACCCCAAGTACACCACCCGCGTGCTGGCGGTGGACTTCAGCGACCCCGACGCGCCCAAGGTGGGCAGCCAGCTCGACCTGGAAGGCGTCAGCTGGGCCAGCCAGCCGCAGATCGCCGGCACCAAGCTGATCCTAACGCATTACACCAGCTTGCAGGGCAGCGACGGCCAGTGGTACGGCCAGTACTGGCTGGACCGCATCGACATCAGCAAGCCCACCCAGCCCAAGCTGGTCGACACCATCAACGTGCCCGGCTGGCTGGTGGGTCTGGGCGCCGACGGCAACAGCGCCGTGACCTTGGACTGGCAGCCGCTGGCCGGCAGCAAGGCCGACGAGGGCAAGGTGCAGAACGTGCTCTGCGGCCTCAAGCTCAGCGGCGGCAAGGCCTATCTGCAGTCGACGGTGACGCTGCCCGACCAGGCCGGCGCGATGGTGCGCCACGGCGACGCGGTCTACGTGGCCACCTGGCCGTACTGGTGGCTGTGGCAGGCGAGCACCGACGGCACCACCGCGCTGCCCGAGGCCAAGTTGCTGGTCTACAACGTGGCCGATCTGGCCAAGCTGAGCCAGAGCGCGGCCCTGGACACCGGTGCCGGCGTGGCGTGGCTGACGGTGGACTCCGGGGCGCTGTTCGCCCAGCTGGGCGGCGGCCTGGGTATGAGCGTGTGGGACGTGACGGCGCCGACCCAGCCGACCTTCAAGAGCTTCTTGCCCACCCAGGGCGGCTGGTCGCCGCGCGTGGCGGTGATCAGTGGCCAGGCCTACGTGCCCTCGGGCTGGTACGGCGTGGCGGCCTACAAGCTATAGCCTGTTGAAAGCGCTCGGTTCCAGCGCGCTCCCGGGCTCGGGCGCGCTGGAATCGCCAGCGGCAGGTTTACGCGCGTAAACCCCGCGCCGACCGCTGCCCCGGCTACTCGGTGTCCAGGAAGTGCTCGAAGCTGACGACGCGCTCGCCTTCCGCCACGTTGATGAGCTTGACGCCCTGGGTGTTGCGGCCGATGACGCGGATCGACGCCACCGGGATGCGCAGCAGGATGCCGCCGTCGGTGACGATGAGCACTTCGCCCGCCGGATCGACGGCGCGCAGGCCGACCACCTTGCCGTTGCGGGCGCTGGTCTTGATGG
The DNA here is from genome assembly GCA_016218865.1 of Deltaproteobacteria bacterium. Taxonomy (GTDB): domain Bacteria; phylum Myxococcota_A; class UBA9042; order UBA9042; family UBA9042; genus SXRM01. Next base: position 11,976 of record JACRCU010000548.1, read on the forward strand.
CGATGACGCCCTTGCCGCCGCGGGTCTGCAGCCGGTAGTCCTTGGGCGGCGTGGCCTTGCCGAAGCCGTTCTCGCAGATGGTGAGCAGCACGGTGCCGGTGGGGCCGATGACCTCGACGTCGCCTTCGAGCACCTCGGCGCTGTCCTCGGGCTCGGGCGGCAGATCGATCGCCTCTTCGACCAGATCCGTGGGCGCTTGGATGACCGCCAGGCTGACCACCGCGTCCTTGCCCGATAGGTCGACGCCGCGCACGCCGCGGGTGGCGCGACCCATCGGCCGCACATCGGTCGAGCGGAAGTGGATGCTCATGCCGTCGCGGGTCGCCAGCACCACGTTGTCGGTGTCGCGGACGATCTTGGCGTCGATCAGGTCGTCGCCCTCGTCGAGCACGATCGCGATGATGCCGGTCGAGCGGATCTTGCTGAACTGCATCATGTCGGTCTTCTTGACCGTACCGAACTTGGTGGCCATCAGCACGAAGGCCTGGTCGGTGAACTCGCGGACGGGCAGCACGCCCTTGATCTCCTCGCCCTTTTCGACCGGGATGAGGTTGATGATCGGCTTGCCGCGCGCTTGGGCGGCGCTCTGCGGCACTTCGTAGACCTTGAGCGTGAACACCTTGCCCAGGCTGGTGAAGATCAGCAGGTCCATGTGGGTGGTGGCCACGAACAGGTCGACGACGAAGTCCTCTTCCTTGGTGGTCATGCCCTGCTTGCCCTTGCCGCCGCGGCGCTGGCTGCGGTAGGTCGACAGGGGTGTGCGCTTGATGTAGCCGGCCTTGCTGATGGTGACGACCACGTCCTCGTCGGCGATCAGGTCTTCGACCGACAGCGAGCCGGTGTCGTCGATGATGTCGGTGCGCCGCTCGTCGCCGTACTCGTCGCGGATCGCCACCAGCTCGCCGCGGATCACGCCCATCAGCTTGCCGTCGTCTTCCAGCACCGACTTCAGCCAGGCGATGGTCTTTTGCAGCTCGTCGTACTCGGCGCGGATCTTGTCGCGCTCCAGGCCGGTCAGGGCCTGCAGACGCATCGACAGGATCGCCTGCGCCTGGATGTCGGTCAGCTTGAAGCGGTCGATCAGGCCTTGCTTGGCGGTGGGCGGATCGTCGCTGCCGCGGATGATGGCGATCACCTCGTCCAGGTGGTCCAGGGCGATCAGGTAGCCTTCCAGGATGTGCGCGCGCGCCTCGGCTTGCTTCAGCTCGTACAGGCAGCGGCGCGTCACCACTTCGCGGCGGTGATCCAGGAACAGCGTCAGCATTTCGAGCAGGGTCAGCACCTGCGGCTGGCCGCCGACGATGGCCAAGTTGATGATACCAAAGGTGGTCTGCAGCTGGGTGTGCTGCAGCAGCTGGTTCAGGACCACCGTGGCGATGGCGTCGCGCTTGAGCTCGATGACGATGCGCATACCCTCGCGGTCCGACTCGTCGCGCAGGTCGCTGATGCCCTCGATCTTCTTTTCGCCCACCAGGTCGGCGATCTGTTCGATCAGGCGCGCCTTGTTCACCTGGTAGGGGATCTCGTCGACGATGATGGCTTCGCGGCTGCCCTTTTTCTCTTGCTCGATGCGGGTCTTGGCGCGGATCTTCAGCTTGCCGCGGCCGGTGGTGTAGGCGTCCAGGATGCCCTGGCGGCCAAAGATGGTGCCGCCGGTGGGGAAGTCGGGGCCCGTGATGAACTGCATCAGGCCCGCGAAGTCGAGCATCGGGTCGTCGATCAGCGCGATCAGGGCGTTGCAGATCTCGCGCAGGTTGTGCGGCGGAATGTTGGTGGCCATGCCCACCGCGATACCGCCCGAGCCGTTGATCAGCAGGTTGGGCACCTTGGTCGGCAGCACCGACGGCTCTTGATCGTGGCCGTCGTAATTGGGCACGAAGTCGACGGTTTCCTTGTCCAGATCCGCCAGCAGCTCGTGGGCCAGCTTGGCCATGCGCACTTCGGTGTACCGCATGGCGGCCGGCGGATCGCCGTCGACCGAGCCGAAGTTGCCCTGGCCATCGACCAGCATGTAGCGCAGCGAAAACGGCTGCGCCATGCGGACCAGCGTGTCGTACACCGACGCGTCGCCGTGCGGGTGGTACTTGCCGATGACGTCGCCGACCACACGCGCCGACTTCTTGTAGGCGGAGTTCCAGTTGTTCTTCATCTCGTGCATCGCGAACAAAACGCGGCGATGCACGGGCTTGAGGCCGTCGCGGACGTCGGGGAGCGCCCGGCCGACGATCACGCTCATGGCGTAGTCGACGTAGGCGGTCTCCATCTCGTGTTTGATCGACACCGGCAGGACGTGGCCGATGGCACTCGGCTGCCCAGGCGCGCCTGGCTGCTCCGCTTCCGCAGCGGTTTCGGGCGTGTCGAGATCCTTGTCGTCGGCCATTGGGGTTCCTGCAGGGCGGCGGTAGCCGCAGAAGGGCGCGAAAGTGTACGCCAGATCGCCCGATTCGTCAATCCGGGGGGATATTCTAACCTATTGAAACTATGGCATGGTTTGCGACCGGTCCGGCGATCCTTGAGCCGCGCCGGCCTTGCCGGTAGACTCCCGCGGCATGAGCGACCCGCAGAACCCCAGTCCCAGCAGCGCGACCCCGTTCTTGTCCGTGGTGGTGCCGGCCTACAACGAGCAGGACAGCCTGGGGCCGATGCACGAGGCGCTGCTGGCGGCGCTGGAGCCGTGGGGCCGCAGCTTCGAGATCCTGTACGTCGACGACGGCAGCCGCGACGACTCGATGCAGGTGCTGCAAAAGCTCGCCGCCGACCCGCGGGTCAAGGTCATCCAGTTCCGCCGCAACTTTGGCCAGACCGCGGCGATGGCCGCCGGCTTTGCCCACGCCACCGGCGAGGTGATCTGCCCGATCGACGCGGACTTGCAGAACGATCCCGGCGACATCCCGCTGTTGGTGGCGAAGCTGGAAGAGGGCTACGACCTGGTGGCCGGCATCCGCGCCAAGCGCCAGGACAAGGCCCTGACCGTGGTCATCCCGTCCAAGATCGCCAACCGCATCATCGCCAAGGTGACCGGCGTCGATCTGAAGGACAATGGCTGTACGCTCAAGGCCTTCCGCTCCGAGGTGCTGCGCGACGTGCACCTGTACGGCGAGGCCCACCGCTTCATCGCCGCCTTTGCCGCCATGGCCGGCGCGCGCATCACCCAGATGCCGGTGCGACACCACGCGCGCCGCTGGGGTGTGAGCAAGTACAATCTTTCTAAGACTTTTCGCGTGATCCTGGACCTCATCACCGTGCGCTTCCTGCTGGCCTACGCCACCAAGCCCACCTACTTCTTTGGCCGGTTTGCCTTTGCCTGCTTTGGCGCGGGCGGCCTGGCGCTGCTGTGGACGCTGGTACAGCGCTTCGCCGCGGGGATTTTCGTCAAGGATCAGCCGCTGTTTCTGGTCGGCATCTTCTTCTTGCTCAGCGGCCTGCAGCTGCTGCTGTTCGGCCTGCTCGCCGAGCTGAACATGCGCACCTACTACGAGTCGCAGGGCAAGCCGACCTACTTCGTGCGGCAGCGGCTCAACGTCGCCGCGCCGCCGCGCGGATAGGACGGGGCCATGTGTGGAATTGCCGGCTGGGCTTCGCTGCGCCCCGAGCGCTTCGACGACGATGCGCCGCTGATCCTGGGCCAGATGCGCCAAGCCCTGCTGCACCGCGGGCCCGACGACGACGGCGCCTGGCTGTCGCCGCTGGACCGCCACGGCCACCAAGCCCGCTGCATCCTGGGCTTCCGCCGGCTGTCGATCGTGGACCTGCAGGGCGGCCACCAGCCGATGGGCAACGAAGACGGCACCGTGCAGGTCGTCTTCAACGGCGAGATCTACAACCACCTGGAGCTGCGCCGCGAGCTGGAGGAGCTGGGCCACGTGTTCGCCAGCCACAGCGACACCGAGGTGCTGGTGCACGGCTGGGAGGCCTGGGGCACCGACGTGCTGGCGCGCTGCAACGGCATGTTCGACCTGGCCATTTGGGACGACCGCCGCGGCTCGCTGCTGCTGGCGCGCGACCGCTTTGGCAAGAAGCCGCTGTTCGTGGGGATCATCGACGACGGCGAGACGCTGGTGTTCGGCAGCGAGCTGAGCGCCGTGCTGGCCCACCCGGCGGTGCCCAAGGCCGTGGATCCGCGCGGACTTGCGGGTCTGTTGCTGCTCGACTACGTGCCCAGCCCGCGCTCGATGGTTCAGGCGGTGCACGCGCTGACGCCGGGGAGCTTCTACCTGTGGCAGCGCCGGCCCGGCGAGCAGCGCGGGGCGACGGTGACGGTGGCGACCTGGCATCCGCCGCGGCCGCCGCGGCCAGAGCTGCAAAAGCTGACGCAGAGCGAGATGTTGCACGAGCTCGATCGGCGCATCCAGCGGGCGGTCGAGCGGCGCCTGATGGCCGACGTGCCGCTGGGGGTGTTCCTGTCGGGCGGCATCGACTCGTCGCTGGTGGCCTGGTACGCGGCGCAGCGGCGGCCAGCGGCCGAGCTCGACACCTTTGCCATCGGCTTTGACGACCCCACCTTTGACGAGAGCGCCCACGCCCGCGCCGTGGCCCAGCACCTGGGCACGCGCCACCACGAGAAAGTCCTGACCGCGCAAGAGTGTCTGGACCTGATCCCCGACCTGCTGACGCGCCTGGACCAGCCGCTGGCCGACGCCTCGATCGTGCCCACTACCTTCCTGGCGCAATTCGCCCGCCAGCATGTGACGGTGGCCCTGGGCGGCGACGGCGGTGACGAGTGGTTCCTGGGCTATCCCACCTTTGGCGCGCACCGGCTGGCCAGCGCCTTCGACACCCTGCACCTGGGCGTCGCCCAGCCGCTCCTGCAGGCGCTGGTGCAGCAACTGCCCACCAGCCATGCCAACTGGTCGCTGGACCAGCAAGCCAAGCGCTTCGTGCGCGGCCTGCGCGAGTCGGTGGCGCAGCGGCACTTTGCCTGGATCGGCGGCCTGCCTTGGCGCGAAGCTTTGGCGGTGCTGCACGCCGATTTCCGCGCCCGCCTGGGCGAAGTCGATCCGTCGCCCGCGCCGCGGCGGCCCGAGGTGCTGGCGGCGCTCGACGAATCGTGGGCGGCATGGAAGGGCGTTGCGCCCGATGAATTATCGGCGCTGGCCGGCCTGTATGCACGCTGGTATCTGGCCGACGGCGTCCTACAAAAGGTCGACCGCGCCACCATGCTGCACAGCCTGGAGGCGCGCGCCCCGCTGCTGGATCCCGAGGTGGTCGAACTGGCTCAGGCCATGCCGGCCCACTGCAAGCTGCGGCGCAACACTACCAAGTGGGCGCTGCGGCAGCTGGCGGCCGACAAACTGCCGGCGACCATCGTCAAGCGCCCCAAGAAGGGCTTTGGCGTGCCGCTGGGCGCCTGGCTGCGCGGACCGCTGCGCGGCTGGCTGACCGACCTGCTGGGCGATTTGACCTGTGCCGAGGCGGGGTTCTTCGATCCGGCGGTGGTGCA
>JACRCU010000542.1 GCA_016218865.1 Deltaproteobacteria bacterium
CGGCCAGTTCGACGACCTGTCTACGCCCGGCATGCGGATGCTGCACGACGACGAGCAGCGTCCGCCGCGGCCCCCCGAGAGCGCCCAGGATCCCGAGAAAGAGTCGAATTAAGCTGGGCTTTCTAGCTCGTCCAGCAGGCGGTCCAGGTCGGGGACCACCACCGCGCGCCCCTGGAAGTGGGCCACGTGGTCTTCTTCGAAACCGCGGACGGCGCGCGCGATCGTCTCGGGCCGCGTGCCGACCATGGCGGCCATGTCCTGGCGCGACAAGGGCAATTCGATGTGCAGGGTGCCGTCGGCCGCCGCGTGGCCAAAGCGCTCTTTCAGCACCAGCAGCAGGTGCGCCAAGCGCGCCCGCACCGGCAGCGCGGCTGCGTGCAGCTTGGCTTCCTCGGCCTCTTCCAGGTCGCGGGCCATGTGCTTCAGGAACGAGTAGCCCACCACCGGGTTGCGCTCGAGCAGCTGCCGCAGTGCCGCCCGATCGACGAAGCACACCCGCGTCGGCACCAGTGCGTCGGCCGAGCCGCGGTAGGGCTCGCCGGCAAAGAACGACCGATAACCCAAGGTATCGCCAGCGTGGGCCAGCCGCACGATCACCGAGTTGCCGCTGGCGTCGGTCTTGCGGATCGCCACGGTGCCGCTTTCGATGCAGTAGAGGCCCAGGCAGGGATTGCCCTGGTAGAAGATGGTCTGGCCGGGCAGGTACTGGTTGCAGACCTTGACTTGGTTGAGCAAGCGCAGGTCCGGGCCGTCCAGATCGCACCACTCGGAGCGATCGCGACCCCCACACGCAAAACACGTGACGGCTCGGCTTGTTGTGATGGCCTTGTCGTCGCTGCTCATCGCGCTCCCCCGTCTCGCCGCACCACGCATGGGTGGCAGCCCCGGTACGCCAGTGTAGGCGAACCGGCTGGGCGCGACAACGCTGGAACGCCGTCCGCGCGCGCCGGACCGCGTATTTTGGCCCAGTTGTGGCAAAACGGTGGCACTGCCCCGGGATCGGCGTTCGCCCTAGGAGCGTGTCGGGACAATCCCGGCACAATCCTTGCACCGCGCCTTGCACGGTGACAACTGGCTGAAATCGCACGAGTTCACTTTGGGCGATCTTGGGCCAGTTGGACAAACGCAACAGGCTGGGGGCCTGGCTGGATGCAGTAAGATCATATAGTTGTACTTAATGGGCATGTAGCAAGTCGCATTGGCCCGACAGGCTCCCAGAGACCCGATCAGTTGGGCAGTTCTCCGCGCTGTTCCTGCTCGGAAATCGGCAAGGCGAGTCGCCGCCGGCGCCCGCTGGCGCCCCAGCCAGCAGCTTGAGCCTTCACAGGACTGGAAGGCACTGAACGAATGATAGTAATTGTTCACGTCTCTAGCGCGTCAGCTCTTCGAGGGCGGCGACCGTCTCCATGCGGGCCTTGAACTGGCGCATGACCGTGGGCAGGCCGAACTCGGTGAACCGCCGGGCAATCGCATCCGGAATCGCGAAGTCCAGGTCGACGTGCAGGGCATAGGTCAGCCGGGTCAGGCCAGGCGCCACGTCGAGGACCGTCCACGAGCCCTGCAAGTCGCGCAAGTGCTCGCCAGCGATCAAGTGCCAGCGCAAGCCATGGCCTTGGTCGCGCACCAGGCCCACGCGAAACTGCCGCGCGCGGAACACCCGCACCTGGAATACGGCCTGCCGCCCTTCGGGCAGGTCGTGGACCTCGACCTCTAGAACATCACTCAGGAAGTCTGGGTATGCGCCCACGTCCCAAAGGACCTCTGCGGCCACACTGGGCGTGCACTCCACATCGATCTCCGCAGTCGCTGCCAGCATGCTGCCTCCGCACCGCCATCCTGCCGCATGCCAGGGTCTGGCCGCAATCGCGAAGTGGCCCAACGCCCAAGCGCCGGGCGCACCGCGCATTTTCCGCTTCCCACTCCGGTCCGCCTGCGGTATCCTGTCTGGCTTGCCGTCGTTCTGGCGGCCACCCGCCCAGCCGAGCCACGATGAATTCCTGGAAGACCATGCGCACTTCGACCGTGACCCTGCCCCATGTGACACTTCCTGGCCGAGCCGTGGCTTGTCTGCTCGGCACGGTTCTGGCCGCGACCGCGACGGGTGGCGCCCCCGCCGCGCACGCCGACGAACCGGCCGTCGCTCCGGCACCTGCCGCTCCCGCAGCTCCCGCGGCACCGGCGCCCGCGGCCCCAGACCCGGCACCGGCCCAGCCTGCACCGGTCCCGCCTGCGCCGGCCCAGCCTGCTCCGGTCGAGCCTGCCCCGGCCGAGCCCGCCCCGGTCGCGGCCCCTGCCGATGCCACCGCCGCCGCTGCCGAGGCCGCCCGCCTCGAAGCCGAGAAGGCCGAAGCCGCCAAGAAGGCCGCCGAAGCCGAGGCCGAGGCTGCGCGCCTCGTCGAAGAGACCAAGCAGGCCCAGGCCGCCAAGAAGGCCGCGGACGCGAAGAAGGCCGCCGACGAGGCTGCCGTGGCCGCCAGCGCTGCCGCCAGCAGCCCCAGCATGTTCGCCGGCAGTTCGCTGACCTACCGCAACGTGGCCTCGGCCTACTCGTTCAGCAAGTCGGTGGATCCCACTTGGAATCCCTACTACGCCCAGGCGCTGATCTTGGCGCCGCGCGTGGCCCTGAGCAAGAAGTTCTTCGTCAGCGGCAGCTTGTTCGTCTTCCACGAAGTCACCAGTGCCGACAGCAACACCTACGCCAACGAAACCACCATCTCGGACACGCTGCTGACGCTCGGCTACCGCGCCTACAAGAACGAGTCGCTGGGCTTGGGCATCAACTTCGACATGCAGATCGCTTTGCCGACCAGCAAGGGCTCGCAGATGCGCACCCTGATGCTGGGCACTGGCCTGGGCATGTCCACGTCGTGGTCCAAGGGCCCGTTCCGCGTGGCTTGGATCAGCCGCGCCACCCGCTACTGGAACCGCTACACCACCGGCGAGCTCGAGAAGCCCTGGCTGAGCGGCTGCACCGTCGGCAATGCCGCCTGCGATCCGTTCGTCAACACCGGTGTCCGCAACACCGAGTACCGCTGGTTGAATATCGGGACCTTCACCTGGCAGCCGATCAAGAAGTTCAGCGTCACCGTCTTGGGCGGCGAGTTCGCCGACTGGCTGTACGCCCTGCACGGCACCTCGCTGGGCGACGGCACCAGCGTCAGCCCGCGCCCGGACAACGTGAGCTTCCGCGCCACGATGTACTGGAACATCAACTTGGAGTACGAGATCATGGATGGCTTGGCCGTGGCCACCGGTCTTGAAACCTTCAACGCCCAGCTCGCGCCGAACTCGACCTACCAGACGCCGTACTTCAACCGCAACGCGGGCGTCTACCTGGACTTCAACATCAGCCCCGCCGAGCTGTTCGCCAAGAAGTAGCTGGATTCGCGAAAAAGAAGCCGGTGTTCCGCGGGGTTTCGCGCTGTTGCCAGTTCTGGCGACGGTTGACGAGCCAGGCCCGCCGCCCGGCCCATTGCACCAAATCCGTCCAATTCGGACCGAAAACCTCGGCAAGTCTCCGGGCTCGAACCGCGTTCCCGCCTGATTCGCGCCAGTGGACAATCGGGTCCCAGACGCCGTTCCCGCGCGCATCAAGTGGGGTGCACGTCACTCGCCCCATCGCGCCGAAACCCCCAGTTCGCTGGCATGTGCCGGCGCGGCCAGTCCGGTGGCAGGCAGCTCGCCGCTCGCGCCTTGAATCTGTCTAATTTGTGCAGAGTTCGGTGGTCAATGCACGGCGTCGCCACGGACGCCTGGCACGGCTGGGTCGCCGGGCTCGCCGGGGTCGGGCACCTCGCGACCCTCGGCCAGCGGTGCCTCCCGGCTGGGCGGCGGCGGCGGGGCGGCGGTGATGCGCGAAGCCTGCAAGCTGTCGGCATCCTTGGCGGCGGCGATGTGCACGTCCAGCGAGGCCCCGCCGTGGCCGACCGGCATCGACACAATGTCGTCGACGGTCCAGTCCAGGCGCGCGACGTAGGTGCGAGGCGGCGTAACTACCCGCAACATCGACGGTTCTTCGCCGCGCGGACAGGCGGCGACCCGCACCCGCACGCCGTCCCAGTCCAGACCGGTCGACGAGCGCCAGTAGATGCGCTGGTCGCCCTTGTCGCCGATCACCACCGGGCCCATGCGGTCGCCCGCAGTCGGTCGGCCATCGTCGCCGCGCAGCAGCTCCAAACCCAGCGGCTCGACCTGCTCGATCGCGCCGCAATTCAGCGACAGGTAGCCGTCCCACGTCACCGTCTGGCCGGCGGGACCCGCCTCGTCGGCCTTGGCTTCGGGGTGCCCCCAGCGGACGGTCGCCACCAGCCGAATCGCCGAGCGTGGGTCGAACGCCAGCTTCTGCGCCGAGCGCGGCTCGCTGGCCGACTGCGGAACGGGCAGCGCCGACGGCAGCGGTCGCAGGCTCGCCCAGGCGACCAGGCCGCCCACTACGCCGAGGCCGGCCACAAAGGGCAGGCGGCGCAGCCAGATGCTGCGGCGGGGGTTCGTCTGGCGGTCAACTGGGGTCACGGTCATGGCCTCCTGTATTCAAGCTACGGAAAGCCCTGGACCCGCGCAAGTATTCCCACACACCCACAAAAAGGCGGGGGCGCCGCAGCCCGGCGTCCAGGCCGAGTTGCCTGTGTGGACTGCGTTGCATGTGGTGCCTGACTCAGTATTCGAAGCCAGAAGATCCAATAAATTCGCGAAGAATCGAGGTGGGCGGCACGTGGTCCGGGTAGATGGTCACGAACCGGTCCAGCAGCGACAGCAGCCGCGCCGCGGTGGCGTACGAGGGGTGGCTGCTGGGCACTTCGAGCAGGTAGCGCTGGGCGAACACCTTGAGCACGCTGACTTCGTAGATGAGCGACGAGTCGAACACGGCGCTGGCTTGGCCCTGGTAGGGGAAAATGTGCTTGCGTTCGCCCAGGCGCACCGACGGCCAGCGGGCGATGGTCTGGGCTGCGTCGTGGTTGCGGGTGTGGCGATCGCGGACGATGCGCCGCAGCAACCGCACATCCGACGCATTGATGCGGGTCAGGCGGTCGAAGGGCAGTTGCGCCAGCGGACACACAAAGATGCTGAACACGTGCTTCATGTCGATGCCGGCCAGCAACGCCGGGTTCAGGCCGTGGATGCCCTCGAGCAGAAGGATCTCGTTGTCGCGCAAGTGCAATAGCGGGCCGCCGGCCGCGTGCGAATGGCCAGTCTGGAAGTCGTAGCGGGCCGTCGCCACCTCTTGCCCGGCCAAGAGCTGCTGCAAGTGCTCTTGGAGCAACTGGAAACGCAGCGCCTCGAAGGCCTCGAAGTCGTAGTCGCCCTTTTCGTCGCGCGGCGTCTGCTCGCGGTCGATGTAGTAGTCGTCGAGCGACAGGCCCACCGGCTGCAGACCGTCGACTTGCAGCTGTACTTTCAGGCGCTTGATGAAGGTCGTCTTGCCCGAGGACGACGGGCCGGCGATCGACACGATGCGGATGACGTTGTGGTGTTCGCGGATGCGGTCGGCGATCTCGATGATGCGCTTTTCTTGGAAGCCCTCGGCCACCCGGATCATCTGGGCGACGTCGCCGCGGATGCAGGCGTCGTTGAAGTTGCCCACCGAGCGCACCCCCAGCGCCTGCAGCCACTTCTCTTGCGGGTTGGTCATCGCGCTGGTCTGCTGCGACACCATGCCCACGTCGACCAGGGCGGTATGGGCGCTGCCGTTGCGGGCGATGGCGACCGACGGGTAGTGCAGATACAGGCCCGAGTGGTCCGAGACCACGCGCGTGCCGTGCAGTAGCTGCAAGTCCTCGACCAGCGCCGAGAAGCTGAGGGCGTAGACCTCGCCGTAGGAACAGAGCGACACCGTGGGGTGGTGCCAGGTGCGCAGCAGGGTCGCCGCCGACTCCCAACCGCGGTCGACGAAGTGGTCGCGCGCCTCTTCGACGGTCCACCACTCTTCGCGCGGTCGGCCGCCACTGTGGATGAGCGCGTGGATGCCTTGCTCCAGCTCGTGCGCCAGGCTGGCACTGGTCCCGGTGAGCGGCTCGCGCAAGACGATGCGGCGCCCGACGCCGATGGAGTAGCCCATCTCGAGCTGCAGCGACGGGTCGAGCTTGTAGGCCGCTTCGAGCAGCAGCAAGGCTGCGGAATTGCGCACGACCTCTTGGCCTTCGGCGTCGGCCGTGGTCAGCGCCGCCACGCTGCACTGCGAGGTGAGCGGCCAACTCAGCGAGACGATGCGGTGATCCACCAACGCGGCCACCACCGGCGCGTCGCCCACCAGCCGCGGCAGCACCGCGCCCACGGGCGTGCCGGTGCGCAGCGTCTGCCACTGCGTGCCAATCCGAATGCGTACTTCTGTGCGGCGCGCCAGCGACCGGTCGCGCAGCAGCAGGCTGACGTTGTCGGTCATCACCTCGAGCCGCGCCGCCACGCCGCCCACCACCGTCTCCAGCAGGTGCACGGCGGTCTGCGGGTGATCGGCGATAAGGTGCAGGTACTTGTCGCGGTCCAGACGGGCCAGCTGCAGCTGCGTCAGGGCCTGGACCGAGGCCGCGCGCCGGCGTTGCAGCACCATCCCCAGCTCGCCAAAGTGGTCGCCGGGGTGGATGGCACCGATGTCGATGCCATCGCGCACCACCCGCGCCTCGCCATCGAACACGAAGTAAAGCGCTTGATCGTCAGCACCTTGTACCACAATCGAGTTGCCCAGCGGCGCCTCGACGCGCTCTAGACACTCGCAGAGCACCGCGCGGTCCTCCTGGCCCAGCAGCCCCAACAGCGGGTGCTCGGCCAGTTCGCCGCATTCGAACTTGAGGCGTGGCGGCGCGGGCGGTTCGGGCGCGATCAAGGGGTCGTCGGCCACGGCAAGCTCCGTACAGCGGCGCAGAGTGCGCAGGTGCCAAGCTAGGCCCGCCGGGGCAAAAACTCAACGCGGCGGGCGGGGCAGGGTGAACTGGTCCAGCACACGCCCGCCGTCGCCCGAATACGCTGCCAGAGTCAGGGCTTGGTCGGTCACATTCAGAACCACGTAGTTGTGTTGGTCGCCGTGGGTCGAGGTGGCCGTGAACCACTCGTGACCGTTGGGGTAACCCGGCGCAAAGAAGCCGCCGGCCACCACGTAGACCACGCCTTGACCAGGCGGCGCCGCCTTGCCGCCCTGCAGCGCGATCGTGCGCTCGTAGTTGTGATCGTGGCCCGAAAACACCAGATCGACGCCGTACTGGTCGAAGAGCGGCCCCCAGGTGGCCTGAATCCCCTCGTGACTGCCGTGGGCCGAGGCCGACCACGGCGCGTGGTGCATCATGCAGATGGTGTAGTCGATCTGAGGATCGGCCTGGGCCTTGGCCAAATTGCCGCGCAGCCACGGCACTTGCCGCGCGATCCCTTCGCCGGTGTTGCTGTCCAGGCCCACGAAGTGGACGTTGCCCAGATCCAGGCTCCAGGCGTGCTCGGTCAGTTGGGCGGCCAAGCCCGGTTCGACCGGCAGCGCAAACTGCGAGTAATACAGCTCACTTTGCAGCTCGTGGTTGCCCTGGACCGGCATCAGCGGACGCCGCCGCAGGATCGGCGCCATGGCCGTGAACCAGTCGTTCCATTCGTCCTGGCTGCCGCGCGGCGTCATGTCGCCGTTGAAGAACCAGGCCACCGCCGGGATGGCGGCCAACCGCTCGGCTTGCCGGCGAATTTCGGGCGAGCCGCCGCGGCTGTCGCCGGCCAGCACCACTTGGAACGGCGCACGGCTGCCCTTGGGCGCTCCAGTGCGAAAGTGCAACAACTCCGATATGTTGGCCAGCCTCGGCCGCTTGCCCGCCACCTCGGTCCAGCTGCCCACCCGCGCCACGTAGTCGGTTTCGGGCTGCAGCCCGGTCACTTCCACCGTCCATGCGGGTACGGGAATGCGGTCGCCGCCCACGCGCGTCACCAGGACCTCGCCTTGGCCCGCCGTGGTGCGCCCGACCGCGAACAAGCGCTCGCCGGTGCCGCAGGCTGCGCTGGCCGGTGCCACGATCGCCCTGGGTTGGTAGCTCTGGGTGTTGGCCGCGTCGGTGGTCCACGTGAAGCTGACCGTGGTGGCCGGGTCGCGCTGCCAGGTCAGGTGCGGGTTGCGCACACGCCAGGTCGGCTCGCTGGGGCGCGGGGCAGGCTCGTCGTTGGTGGCGCGCGCCGGGCAGGCGGCGGTGATGGCCTCGGGCAGCTCCACGGCGACCGGCGCTGGGCTGGCGGCCGGCGCGGCGGCGGCAGATTGCGGTGCGCGGCAGGCATTGCCATAGAGGAGCAGGACGGCGACGGCGAGGGCGGCTGCACCAAGAACACGTGAATTCATCAATCGTTGTCGACCTCTAGGCCCTCAGGCGCATAGCGTTGCACCGGCCAAGGGGCCGGATTGCCGCGGTATTGGTGCCAAAGTAGCCGCCCCAGGCCGGGCTTGCCGTCTACGTCGTTCGGGCCGTACTGCTCCCACTGCTCCTGCAAGTCCTTGTTCCACTTCTTCTTGGGCTCTTCTTTGTTCAGGGTGGGCGGGTACAGGCGCGCAATGTGCTGGTAGCCGCCGTTGTCGGCCTGGTTGGTGAAGCAGCCGTAAATCGGCGCGGCCAACGCGTCCAGCTCGGTCAGCGGCGTCACGTCTAGGATGCGCTCCATGGTGGCGTGGATGGCGCCTGTGGCGTGGTGGGCGTGCTCCAGGTGGCCGTGCTTGGCCCAGGGCGACACGACCAACAGCGGGCTGCGGTGGTACTCCACCGAGTCGCCGCCGTCTTGCGGATCGTCCTCGAAGACGAAAACTGCCGTTGAGCCCCAGTCTTTGTGCTGACTTAGGGCCTCGATGACCACGCCCGTCGCTTCGTCGTTGTCGGCCACCATCGACTTGGGCGACAGGTGCTCGGGCATGTTGCCGCAGCAGGTGTGGTTGACCGGCAACACCATCACCGTAAAGTTCGGCAAGTCGATGGACTTGATATGTTCTTTGAACCACAGGGCTTTCTCGATGTCGAGCACCGTCAGGTTGAAGGCTAGACCGGGCCACTTGAGCTGCATGATCTGCGTCAGCGAGAACACGTCGACCATGCCCACCACCTCGCCGAAGCTCGCTACCGTCAACCCGTGGGCCAGCACGTTGTGGAAGAAGAAGCCGCGCCCCGGTCGCGACGCCGGGCCCACGCCCCAGGTCAGCTCGGCGGCGCCGCTGTCCTGCAGCGGGTAGAATTTCTCGATGTAGTCCGACGCTTTGCCGGCCATCGCGTAGCTGTGGCCCACCGCCGAGTAGTCGCCGTCTGTATAGAAATTGTCCAGCAGGCAGAACTGCTTGGCTAGCTTGTGCAAGTTGGGCGTGTACTCCTCGCCGAACAGGGCGTACTGCGGGTCGGCCACCACGCCGGTCACTTGGCCCGCCAGGTCGCCCAGCTCGACGTCGAAGGTCTTGTTTTCGCGAATCAGGTACACCACGTGGCGGATCTGCTGCGAACCGCCTTGATCGGGCAGGACTTGCTTGGCCTCGGCGCTGGCCGGTATCCGCCCCAGGCCCTGCACACCGTACAGGTTGTCCAGCACCAGGGTCTGGTTGGCCTTGAGCGTGGTGTCGTCGGGGATCGCGATGATCGACAGAGTGCCCATGTAGC
>JACRCU010000538.1 GCA_016218865.1 Deltaproteobacteria bacterium
CTGCACCGCGGACTCGTGCGACGCCAAGACCGGCTGCGCGCACAGTGCCACCACGGCCGGCTGCCAGGACGGCGATCCGTGCACCCTGGGCGACGTGTGCAGCGACGGCGCCTGCTCGCCCGGTCCGGCCAAGGTCTGCGACGACAGCAATCCCTGCACCGACGACAGCTGCGACAAGGCCGGTCAGGGCAACTGCCTGTACTTGCCCAACACCGCCACCTGCAGCACCGCCGACCTGTGCCTGGTTGCCATGGTCTGCGGCGGCGGGTCCTGCGGCGGCGGCAAGGCCAAGGTATGCGACGACGGCAACCTCTGCACCTTCGACGCCTGCGACAGCAACGTCGGCTGCGTGAACACCGCCCAGCAGAACGGCAAGGCCTGCGACGACGGCGACGGCTGCAGCGAGGGCGACACCTGCCAGGCCGGGGCCTGCAAGTCCGCCAACGCCAAGGACTGCTCCAGCTTGAACAGCGCCTGTGCCACCGGTACGTGCAAGGCCGCCAGCTCGACCAGCGCGACCTGCGTCGCCGCACCCAAGGCCAAGGGAGTCCCGTGCAACGACGGCAAGTTCTGCAGCGACGGCGACGGTTGCGACGGCAACGGCGCCTGTGCCGGCGGCCCGCCCATGGACTGCGCGGCGGTGGTGCCGCCCGGCGAGCCCTGCAAGGTGGCCAGCTGCGACGAGACCAAGAAGGCCTGCGTGGTCGGCCTGGCCGTGGACGGCACCTCGTGCGAGGACGGCACCGACTGCACCTGGGACGCCGTCTGCAAACAGGGGAGTTGCATGGTGCCGGGGGTGGGGTGTGGTCAGCAATCTCAGCATGTTCCGGCGTCGGCGCTCCGAAGCACTGCGTTCTTCACCGGCGCTGGTCATGTGGCCGTTCAGGGCAGCACCGTTCGTTGGACTGGGCCAAGCGGCAGTTGCCTGGCAGAGCCGGGTGTGGGACCAGGTTCAGCATTTGCAGCGGTGCGAAAGGGAGTCGACTCCACATATGTGCTCAACTATTCAGGAGTAACTCAAGGATCGTCCGGGTCAAAGGAAACCAAGAGCATATTTGAACTGAGCTTGTGGCAATGCGACCTGAGCGCCGCCTGTGCGAAGTTGTCGAGTGTAGCCAAGGTGTCCAACTACTGTGAAGCCCTCAACTTCTGCAACTGGACTGTGCAG
The DNA here is from genome assembly GCA_016218865.1 of Deltaproteobacteria bacterium. Taxonomy (GTDB): domain Bacteria; phylum Myxococcota_A; class UBA9042; order UBA9042; family UBA9042; genus SXRM01. The sequence continues at coordinate 1,169 of JACRCU010000538.1, forward strand.
CCTCCGGCAGTGGCCATGGGGCTACTGGAGCAGGGTAGTCCGCGGGTGGTTTGGTCGTTCATCGGCAGTCTGTCGTACCCAAGCTACACGCCAGGTCCCTATAAGTTGTATCTGTCGGATGTCGGCCAGGCCCTGCAGGTTGTGGTGCCCGTCAGCGGCGGCCCGCACATGGCCGTGGTTGGAACCACCGATGGAACGGGGGATTCCTTGATTTCCGTTGGCTGCAGCGCGGCAGAGCCCGCCTTCTGCAATGGCGACGGCGTCCGTATGTTGCGCCATTCTGCGGGTGGTGTGGCGTTGTGGAGCACCCCGCCCGCGATCGGCCTCAGCGCCCCCCCCATGGCCACGCGGATTGTGCCCCAAACCGATGGGAAGTCCTGGGTGATTTGGCAAGGGCTGAACGCAGATGGCGAGGGCCAAGGGATCGCCGGCCAGCGCATTTCCGCGGATGGGGCGTTGCTTGGCAAGCCATCTGTGTTGAGCGCCGTCACCTCGGGCGATCAGGTCCTGGGGGATGTGGTGCGCCTCGACGACAGTTCCTGGGTGCTCGCATACTCCGACTCGTCGGTACTTGGCTCCGGCAAGACCCGCATCCGCATTCAGCGCTTCTCAGCCTCCGGCGTTCCGATTGGCGCTTCCTTCCTTGCCGACGTGAACGCAAACGGAACTGCGGTGGCTCCGGCGCTGGCCGGCCTTGGCGCGGATGGTGGTTACTCGGTGGTGTGGGGCGAGTCGGGGATGTTGTGGTCCCGGATGTTCTCCAAGGACGGCAAACCCTTGCCCGGCATCGCCGAGCGACGCGTCAACTCGAGCGTGGCCGGCGACCAGAGCTCCGGGCGCATCGCCGTGGGCAGCGGTGGCGCGGTGGCGGTGTTCCTGTCGCCCGACGCCACCGGCAGCTTGACCGTGGTGCGCGCCCGCGCCTTCGACGGCCTGGGCAAGCCGGTGGGCCCCGACACCGTCATCAGCAACTGGCCCGACGGCCTGCATGCCGCGCCGACGGTGGCCGCGGGCAGCGCCGGCTACGTGGCCGCCTGGACGGCCGAGGGTCAAGACGGCAGCGGCGACGGTGTGTTTGCCGCGGTGCTCGACAGCAAGGGCAAGGCGGTGGGCAGCCCCTTCGGCCTGGCGAGCGAGACCAAGAACGCCCAGACGCAGCCCAGCGTGGCGATGAGCGCCGACGGCAGCTGGGTGGCGGCGTGGACCCACCAGACCGGCACGGCCAACGGCACCGACGTGCGCTGGCGGCGCTTCGACGCGCAGAACAGCCCGCAAGGGCCAGAGAGTGCAGTGCATTCGACCTCGTCCGGGCTGCAGGCGGCCCCGGCGGCGGTGGCGATGCCGGGCGGCGGCTACGTGGTGGCGTGGCAGTCGCAGGACCAGGACGGTAGCGGCCTGGGCGTGTTCGCGCGGCGGTTTTCGGCCACGGGGACTGCGCTGACCGACGAGAGCGTGGTCAACAACTCCTGGACCGTCGACCAGCGGCGGCCGGCCCTGGCGGCGGCAGACGACAAAACCCTGCTCGTCTGCTGGGAATCCTACGGCCAGGATGCGGCGAGTACGTGGGGCGTCTACTGCCGGCTGCTGGACCCCAAGACGCTGCTGCCGCTGGCCGACGAGTTCAAGCCGCACGCATTGACGGCGGGGCAGCAATGGCAGCCGGTGGTGACCGCCGAAGCGGGACACTACGCAGTGGTGTGGACCACCGACGGGCTGGACCCAGGTACCGCCGTTCAGTTGCAGCGCTACGACACCACCGGCAAGGCCCTGGGCGCGCGCGAGCAGGCCAATCGCTACGTCACGGGCGATCAGAGCCTGCCGTTTGCCGCGTATGGCCCGGACGCGCTGTGGGTGGGCTGGCAGTCGCAGGACCAGGACGGCAGCGGCCTGGGCCTGTTCTTGCGGCGTCTGCCCTCGGCGTCGGACGTGCCGTAGCAGGAGTGGTGGATGGCCCTACTCCACCCGGCCCTGCCAGTACCAAAGCCGGCGCACGCCATCGTAAAATACCCACAGGATGTCGCCGCGCTCGGTCTCGACGAACCAGTAGTCGCGCCGCACTTCGCGGCTCCACCAGCCGCCGGCGACGCGGTAGGGCCCCCAGCGGCGCGTCACCGCCCCCTGCCGCCAGTCGGCCAGCAGCCAGCCGTCGGGTTCGTGCTTGGGCCGCGAGGGCAACAGCGCGGGCTTGCTCAGGATTCTGCGCACCAGCTGCGGCTCGCTCCCCAGCGTCTGGCCAGAGGGCGGCGTGGGCTTGGCGGCCGACAGCTCGCGGAGCGGGGCCCAGCGCCACTGCGCCTCGGGCAAATGCGCAGGCTGCAGCTCGGCTTGCCGCACCACGTCGTCGCCCAGGGCCGCCTTCAGCCGCGCCAGCGCCTCGGCCGCCGCCTGGGGATCGCGCCGCGCCAGACCGCCCGCCTCGGCCAAAAGCTGCCACATCTTCAGCTGTTGCGCACTGGCAGCCACCGTCTCGGCGCGCAGGCCCAGCCGCTCGACCCGCGCCGGCAGCTGGGTGGCATCCAGGCGCAAGCGGAGCAGTTCCAGCCAGTGTGGCTCCCACAGGCTGGGCTCGGCGGTCTGCACCTGGGTCGTGACCAGCCGGCAGCCCGGCCGCGGCGCCGCCTGGTTGATTTGCCGGTGGTGGTGGGGCACTTCCAGCTCCAGGCGCAGGTGCAGCTCGGCAATGGCCAGGTGCCGCTCGGCCGCGGCCTTCAGCAGCTCGGCCAGCAACCCCTTGGCGATGAAGAGCAAGCGGTCGCGCTGGTCGTCGGGCGGCTCCAGGTCGCGGTGGCGCGCCAGCTCTTGCTGGGCGTGGCTGGGTCGCAGTGGCTCGGTGAACACGTCGCGCGCCCGCCGGTGCAGCTGCCGCACCGCCTCGCCGTGGCGCTCGCGCAGGTCGGCCTCGGGCAGCTGCAGCAGTTGGCCAAGGGTGCGAATCCCCAAGCGATCCAGGGCATCGCGGTCGGCCGGCGCCACCCCCAGGCCCGGCCCCAGGCTGGCCAGATGGACGCGGTCGCGGGCGGCCTGCTCGGCGGCGCGGTCGGCAAACACCAGCACGCCCTGTTCGACCTGCCCGACTTGGCCCTGCCCGACGAACCCCTGCCGCGCTGCCGCGTACACGGCACAGCGCGAAAACCCCACCACCACCGTGGCCTTGTAGCCGGCCGCCGCCAGCTCGGCCCGCACCGCCGCCGCCCAGTCGCGCAGGTTGGGCCACAGTCCGCCCAGGCCGGTCACGTCGAGCCAGAACACCCCGACTTCGCCCGGCAATTCATTGCCACCCCGCTCGCGCTCCACCTGGTGCGCCGGCTCCACCCGCGGACTGAAGCGCCGCAGCCGCTCGACCAGCGCCGCCGCCGCCGCCAGCTCCTCGGCCGGTTCGACGGTGGCGGCCCGCAGGTCGGCACACAGCGCCAGCGCTTGGGCATAGCGCATGCCGACTTGGATGCGGTGCGTCCGCGCCAGCCGGTTGGCCTCGCGCACCAGCCCCTGCGGCCGGTCCTCGGTGACAATCACCGCCGGGTGGGCCAGGCAGGCGGGCTCGCGCGTCCCGAGCACCTGCAAGGCAAAGTGCGGCAGGCAAACGCAGGCCAGTTCGGCGGGTTGTATCCCCGTCGGGTTCGGGGCAATGGCGGCTGGTTGTGGGGGCGGCGCCGGCATGGGCATAGGATACTGAACATGCGTTCAGGTGTCGAGTCCGAACGACCTTGACGGCGGCCCGCTACCCGTGCAGCGTATCGGTGCAGTCGCCTCGCCCACCAACGCCCGCCACCACGGAGTCGCCATGCGCAAAGTCGCGATCCTACTTGCCGGCCTTGCCGTTTCGCTCCAAGGTGTCGGGACCGCCCAAGCCTGCAAGCCCTGCGGCGACCCCGCCATGCCCCTGCTGGTGCAAAAAGCCCATGTCATCGCGGTGGCTCGCGTGACTGCAGTGACCGCCGCCGACAGGCCGCCCCCCAATGAGAAGCATCTTGACACACCGCGGCGCCAATTCCTTTGGCAGGTCAAGGTCGAAGATGCCCTGAAAGGCAACCCACCCGCGGAACTGACCGTGCGCAGCACCGACGAGCCCCCCTGCATCACCGCGCGCGGACCGACACCCGGACGCTACGTGATGCTGCTGTACCGCGGCGCCCGCTACTACAGCCCGCTCACCTACTGCGACCCGCCACTCTTCGCCATCGGCCCAGGCGATCAGGTGGCGCTCGGCGCCGACCTGGTCCGTCAGGTGGGCGCCAAGGGCGACGCGGTGGCCCTGACGACCTTGAAAGCATGGATCGCCGGTCAGGTGGCAACCAAGCAGTAGCTACCGAACGGGCTCGCTACCCCAGAACTCGCACCTCTGCCAGCAACCCCACCCCGCTCGCCGCCTGCACCCGCCGCAAGGCCAGGTCGGCAAGCCAGGGGATGGCGGCAAGTTGTCCGGGCGGCGCCGGCGCGATCGCAAGCTACCGGGCCGAACTACGTTGGGGGGCAATTTCTACTTAGCGAAATTATTGACCTCAGCCTGGCGACCGCGAGCGGCAGACCGCTATTTTCGCCCGCACCCGCGGCAAAACTCGCGCTCCCGTCGATCACCATGATCAGCGGGCCCGGTGTGTCCGCGGGGACCACCATGCCGATTCGCCTCTACGACCCAAGCCTGCTGCACCTGGTCACGCTGCGCACCTTGGAGGGCAAGTTCACCCTGTGCACCGAAGACCCCGATTTCCAAGAGCACCTGGCCGGCGCTATGGCCGAAGCTCAGGCCGCCACCGGTGTGAAGGTCTACGC
>JACRCU010000539.1 GCA_016218865.1 Deltaproteobacteria bacterium
ACGCCGACTTGGGCGAACTCGACCACGTTCCGGGACTGTTTCCCGGGCACTTGGCGGGCGAGCTGGGCCACGGTCGCCGCTACGACGTGGTGGGTTGGCGCAAAGACGGCGCGATGGTGCACCTGGAACTGGCTGTCAACACGCTGCACGACCAGGCCGGCACCACCTACATCGGCGTCTTGCACGACATAAGTCAGCGCAAGGCACTGGAATTGGCCCAGGACGGCGCCCGCCGCGAGGCCGAGCGCCTTGCTCAACTCCGCAGCGACTTCCTGGCCAACATGAGCCACGAGATCCGGACTCCCCTTGGGGCGGTCATCGGTCTCGCGCGGATCGGTGCGCGGGAGCCGGCGGGCAGCCAGGCCCGCGACCTGTGCCTGCGCATCCTGCAAGCCGGCAACCACTTGCAGGCGGTCGTCAACGATATTCTGGATATGTCCAAGCTGGAGGCGGGCAAGATGCTCGTCGAGGCCCAGCCGTTGCGCCTGGCCGACTTGGTCGACGCGACCGTGGCCATGGTCGCGGAACCGGCCCGCGACAAGGGTCTGCTGCTGCGCGCTGCGATCGACACCGGCCTGCCCGAATGGGTCGTTGGCGACGGCCAGCGCATCCAGCAGATCCTGGCCAATTTGCTGTCGAATGCGGTCAAGTTCAGCGATCACGGCACCATCGAGCTTCGCGTGCACCAGTCCGCCGATCGGCTCTGCCTGGCCGTGAGCGATCAAGGTGTGGGCATGGCCCCGGAGCACGTGGCCCGGCTGTTTCGCCCGTTCGAGCAGGCCGATAGCAGCACGAGTCGGCAGTTTGGCGGAACGGGCTTGGGGCTCGCGATTTCGCAGAACTTGGCACGCCTGATGCAAGGCGTGATCGAAGTCGCGAGCGAACTGGGCCTGGGCAGCACATTTACGCTGAATCTGCCCCTGGTTGCGACCGAAGCGCCGCCGCAAGCCTTGTCCGCAGCGGCGCCGGAAGCCGACGGTCAGCCTTTGAGCGGATTGGCCGTCCTTGTCGTCGACGATGTGGAGGTCAACCGCATGATCATCGACGACATGCTGACGTTGGCCGGGGCCGAGTGCGTGCTCGCCGACAACGGCCTGCTCGCCGTCGACCTGGTGCAAGCGCGACCGCACTACTTCCACATTGTGCTCATGGACTTGCAGATGCCCGTTCTGGACGGCTATGCGGCAGCCCAGCGCGTCCGGCAGGCTTCGCCCACGTTGCCCATCGTGGCCCTGACGGCGCATGCCTTGCCGGCCGAGCGTGCCAAGTGCCTGGCCGCGGGAATGGTCGCCGTGGTCACCAAACCCATCGATCCCAGCGAGTTGCTGGCGTGTGTGAAGTACCATCACCGGCCGACGCGCGGGCCGCACGCCACCGAGCCAAGGTCGGCACGGGCGCCCGCGGGCACAGGGCACCAGGCCGCGGTGGAGCCGCCGCACAGCGAGACCAACGCTGGACCGAACGCCGGGCTGGAAGCAGGGTCAGCCGCGTCTGCCCTGGGAATGGCCGCCATCGACTGGCGCGGGCTGCTGGCGCAGCACCAGGATCGCAGCGCATTTGTGCTGAAGTTGCTGAACTTGCTGGTCACCAGCCACAGCGACACACCGGCCCGGCTGCGCCAGGCACGGCAGGCTTTGGACTTGCCGGCGCTGGCGTTTGCGGCCCACGACCTGATCTCCGTGGCGGGCACGCTGCATGCCAGTGCGCTGAGCGCCTTTGCGCGGGAAGTGGCCCACCGAGCCAAGGCCGGCGACACCGCCGCCCTGCAGCAATGCGAAATCCTTGCCGACGCTGTGGAGGAGCTGCTGGCCGAAGCGCGCGCGCACTTGGCTGCGCGGCCGGGTCACGCGGACCGCGGGTGAGCCGCAGGCAAGCCGGCTCGGCGCGGCCGGCCCTTCTCTGGGGCCGAACCGGGGTCCCCGGCGGATTCTCGCCCGTTGCAGAGCGGGTCAGTCGGCTCGTCCATGCGCGAACCCATTGGGGCGCCTAACCGGTGGGGTGCACGTCACTCGCCCATGGCCACGGCAGCCTGAAAGCCCGGATCGACAAACAGGTTCTTGGCCGCTTCGACCAAGGCGTTGCCGTAAGCCTCGGCGTAATTTTCGGCGGACATCGATCGGCCCCAGCGCTTGGAGCGGCCCGACACGGTGGCGTCCCATAGCACACGGCCCCCCTGCGCCTGCACCTGGACGTGCAAGACCACGTCGGCGTTGTAGACATTGTCTTCGCGGACAAAGAATTGCACGACCTCGCCGCGCAGAATGCGCTGGGCCTCGGGGGCGTCGGCGCGCATGCCCTGCGCCGCCAGCACGTCGCGCACACCGGCGGCGGCGAACGGCCCCACCGAGCCCGCGGTCACAATGGGAAAGTGCTGTACATGTTGGACATTCTCGCCGATGACCTGCGGGTTGGCGCGCCGGTCGAAGAACGGGTCGACGCGCAGGGCCTGCCACGGTCCGCGCGGCACGGGCCGGTTCTCCAGGTCGCGGAGCTTGTCGGTCGGCCGCCACTGCAGCGGTACGCTCATGTTCTCGTCTTGGGCGGCGTAGGGCGTTTCGATGTAGTGGGGCGGAACGCAGGCCGCCGCGGTCAACGCGAGGGCGATGCCCAACGACCAGCGGCGGGACCGACTGCAGGCCGGGAAAGGGCAAAGGACTTTGTGGGATTCGGCAGAGCACGCGGCGCCGTGCGCGCAAGAGCGGGTGGCCATGGGCCCTCCAGGTTCCTGCCGCCGCGGGCAAAGCGCAGCGCCGGGTGGCAGACGCGGGCATTGTGGAAGTCCCCGCGGGACCGGTCAAGCGCCCGCGAGGTCCGCAGCGCCACCCCGCTGCGAGGAGCGGCATTTCCATTTCCTTTACAACCCTTAGCAGGTCCAGGCGCGGTCTGGCGCGTCGCAAGCCTGTGCCGCACTTCGCGGCCGGGGAGGTGAACCATGGCGGCCAAGTCGAGATTGATGCGCGTGGGTGTGGTCGTGCGCGGGACTTTGGTGTGCGAGCGGGTGGTCGACGCAGCGCGCGGCCTGACGGTGGGGTCGGCGGCAGACGCGACGCTGCGGCTAGAGCACCAGCCGGGGCTGCCGGACCAGCTGGCGGTGCTACACAACCAGGGCGGGGAACTGGTGGTTCAGGCCCCGGCCGAGGGCGCCGGTCGCCTGCGAATGCGCCGCGGCGGCGAGGGCCACCTGGTGCCGGCCGGCCAGGCTGTACCCCTGCGCGACCAGGGCGGATCGCTGGCGGTGGGCGAGGTTCTGGTGCTGTTCCAGCCCACGGCGGCGGGCACTCCGATGCGGACCCGCCGCGAACCGGTGCTCCACATGGGGCTGGTGTTCGAAGATCGGCTCATCGACGACCGCACCTGGCCGCTGACCCAGACCATCCGCGTGGGCTGCGCGCGCCGCGATACGGTGGTGCTGCCGGCCGCCGACTACGCCGGTCCGCCGCTGACGCTGACCCCACAGCGCGACGGCAGCGTGCTGTTGACCGCCCCGGTGGCGGCTGGGCTGCGCCTGGCCGGACCGGACGCGCCGCCGCAACCCCAAGATGTTCTGCTGAGTTCGGGCCGGGCCCAGCGCCACGGCGAGGTGGTGCATGTGCGGCTGCAGGTGGGCTCGCGGGCGCGGTTGCGGCTGGGCGCCCACACCCTGCTGGTGCAAGTGGTGATGCAGACGGTGACGGTGCCGCAGTTGCCGCACCATACCCTGCTCGACCGGTTGGTCGCGGGGGTGCTGGGTGAGCCGGCGTGGTGGGCCTCGCTGGCCGCGTCGCTCTTGCTGCTCGGCAGCCTGGCCGTGCAGGCCCACCGCACCTACGCCGATCCCGGGCTGCGACCGCTGGCGCCGGTCGAGGCCGCGGACGAGCACACCGAATACAGCGTGGAAGTGCCGATGCGCGAAACGGAAACTCCGCCCGAGCCCCAGGTCGAGGTGCCGCCCGCAGCGCCCGCGCCACAGCCGGCACTGGCACCGCCCCCGCGCCGCCACGAGCAGCTGCGCAGCGGGCCCCAGGTGCCGCGGCCCCCGACGCCAGTGCTGCGCAGTAGGCCCGCGCCGGATCCGCAGGCCGCGATCCGCGAGCGCACCTTGGCCGGCACGCCGGGGCTGAACGCACCGCGGATCTATGCCGACGCGGCCGACGGCAGCGAAGGTGCCCTGACCAAGCCCGTGTTTGGCGGGGCGAGCGGCGAGGGCGGCGACTCGAGTGCCCCCGCACCGGCCGCCCGGTCCCCGGCGGCCCTCAGCGAACCGCGGCGGGTGGCCAAGGCCCCGGGCGACTTTGGGCCGCGCGACCAAGAGGCGGTCCGCAGCGCCCCGCCTGCCCACCGCGAGCGACCGCTGCCGCCGCTGGCGCCGCCGACCGGCCCGGAGATCGACGAGAAGCCCGAAATTGCCCGCGCCATTTCGCGCAAACATGCGGCGATCCAGCGCTGCTACGACCAAGCGCTGCGCGACAACCCCAGCGAAGGCGGCAAAGTCCGCGTCACGTTCACCGTGGGCACCGAAGGCAGCGTCACCGAGGTGAGCGTCGCTGGCGGCTCGCCGGGCCTGGTGGCGTGCATCGAGGCGCGCTTCCTGGCCATCCGCGGTCTACCGGCGCTCAAGGGCGAGAAGGTGTTCGTCCAAACCTACGTACTGAGTAGGGCTGAGTGATCGGCGGCTACTTGGCCTTCTTCATGTGCGGCGCCAGGTCGCGCAACCGCGCATCCGGATAGCGGTAGCGCCGCCAGGTCCGGGTGGGGGTCAGGGCCAGCAGCAGACGCCCCAGCGCCGGGTGCCGCGCCCACCCCAGCAGTACCCGGGTCATGGGCGGCATCACCACCACCGACAGCGCCGTGGTCGCCAGTGCCAGAAGGGTCAGAGACCCAGCGCCCAGGTACGGCCAGGCCCACACCAGCGGGACCACGCTCAGTGCGGTGGACAGCAGTGCCCAAGCCCAGTTGCCTTCGATGGCGCGCTTGGGGCAGTAGGCCATGCACCGCATGCAGCTGGTGCAGTCGAGCGACCAAGTGGGCCGGGCGGGCTGGCCGCGCATGGCGATCGCCCCCACCGGACAAGCCAAGCCACACTGACCGCAGCTGGTGCAACTGCCGGTGGCCCAAAACCATTGGCCCAGCAGACGCCCGCCGGCCAGCAGATACAGCAGCGAAATCGGCGCCAGAGCCAGGCCAAAGACCAGTTCGTACAGCAGGTTCAGCGTGAGCCACTGACGGCCGCCGTTGCGCAGGCGGTGGGCAAATTGCTCAACCTCGGCGCGGCTTTTGGCCGCCACCCGCGCCACCGCCGGCGCAGTCAGACCCGTGTGCAGGGCCTGCCAGTTGGACGGCATGTTGACGGCCAGGGCCCCGCGCACCGCGTAGCCGCGCCCCCGCAGCAAGGCTGCCAGGGCAAACGGCGCCGTGCCGGCCAGACCGGGAGGTTGCCAGGGCCCGACGGGAATGCCGGCGCGGGTGACCAACACTGCGGCCTGGCGGCCGGCACCCGCAGGCAAGTGGCGAACAAAGCGCAGCATTTCGATCGGCGCGGTAAAGCCGTGGGTCGGACAGGCCAGCAGCAGGAGCGCGCCGTCGCGCAGCGTGGTGGCCGCCGGCGCCTCGAGCATACGCACGTCGCCGCCCGCTCCGGCAAACCAGCGCGCCGCCGCGAGCGAGTTGCCCGTGCCGCTGAACACCCGCGCGTCGACCAACGGCAGGGGCGCGGCCGGCGCCACGGCGGGCTCGGGATGGGATTCGGCGCGGGCAAGCGGCTGGGGCATGGCCATCGCCTGGGCGGCGTTGCGTGCCGCAAAAGGGCAGCCCGGTGAAGGGCCTAACCAAGATCGCAACTGTACGGCGTCGCTGCCGGTTTGACCAGCCGGTCCGCTCATCGGCGCTTGTCAGGCCTACCGATCTGGCGTAGCGTTGCGGCTTGGCTATGTGCCCCTTGTTTGCCGCCGCTCCGGTTCGTGCCGCAGCGGCCCAGCGTCCGCGCGCCGCCGTGTGCGACCGGACCGGCAGCAACGCGCGGCGGCCACGCCGAATTGCAGGAGTACCCCATGTCGCGTCCGCACCTTGAAGTCCCGCGCCTGTTCGACCCGATCATGAAGAAAAATGTAGGCGCGTTGCTGGCTTTGGCCCTGTGCGCGGTGTTGGCCGCGTGCGGCAGCGAGGATGCCGTCGTGGTCGGCGGCGCGGCCGACACGGGGCTCGAGAGCGACACGGCGCTCCAAGACACCAGCGTGGCGGATCTGGGCGGCAGCGACACGGCGGTCAAGCCCGACGCCACCGCGGACACCGCCAGCGATGCCGCGACCGACGCGGGCGGCGATCTCGACACGGCCGGCGGCGACGCGGCCGACGACACCGCGCAACCCGACGACACCGCAGGCGATGCCGACACGACCGACGCCGGCGGCGACACCGAGCCCAGCTGCCCCGAGGCCAAGCCCTGCGACGACGGCAACCCGTGCACCCAGGGCGACTCGTGCAAGGGCGGCATCTGCAACG
>JACRCU010000544.1 GCA_016218865.1 Deltaproteobacteria bacterium
CTGGCCGACGATCGCCCGAGATGCGGTCAGGCAGCGTGGGATGGGGCGGCCGAGCAAGAGGTGGCGCCTGGATTGGGCCGGGGTGGTCCCAACGTGCCCCCAGGTGCAGGCGGCCGCAAAGCTGTGCAGAGTCGACGAGAAGCCCAGCCCGCAGTCGACAAGTCCATGGAAGTCAACGCATAACTGGCGAAATCAGGCCTTCGCACAACGCAACACACAAATAAGAATAGTATGTGTGGCGACTCATGTTACGGATCACACGGATTCTTCACAGGATTGGCGGGGTCGCGGGTCTACAGTTGGCTGGCCCCGCACGAGCGGGCGCGGCGGTCGCCATGCACACCCAACCCAAACTCACCCACCTCCGGCATGTGGCCGCACTGGTGCTGACCGCCGGGCTCGTGCTCGCCTGCCAAGCGCAAGCCCCCGGTGGCGCTGCGGCCGACGAAGCCGCCGAGCCAGAAGGCCTGGCCGACGTGGCCGAAACCGGCGCTTTGGACACGGCAGCAGGCCGCGAAGGGGCGCCGGCGGATGCTGCGCGCACTTCCGTCGACGCCCAGCCTGGGGCCAGCGACGCGGAGTCGGTGCCCGGCGACCTCGCCGCGGCCGCGGACGACGGGGCTCCTGCGGACGGCGGCGTCGACGCAGCTGCGCCGGACACCGGTGGAGCCGAGGCGCCGGACGCGTCGCTCCAGGCCGATCAGGCCGAACAGGCTGACCCAGCCGACATGGGCGCCGCAACCGAAGCCGGCACACTGCAAGACGGCACACTGCAAGATGGCGAAATCCAACAGGACCCCTCCCCGGGGGACGCTGACGGCGATTCCGCCGTGGACCCGGACCCGGGCCAGACGCTCCAGCTCGCCAATGTGGCTGTGCAGGCCGTGGCCAACAATCCGCTCGCGTGCCGCGTGACCTGGACCTCGAATCTGCCGTCGTCGTCGGTGGTTCTGTTCGGTCTGGGCGCGCCTACCATGCGCATGAACCTGCCCGCCTTGACCACCAACCACGATGTGCTGGTGGTGGGGATGCGCGGCAACCAGGCCTATACCCTGAAGGTTCGCTCGCAAACAGCTACAGGCGCGGTCGCCAGCGCGCTCGCGCCGCCGTTCACCACGGGCAAGCTGCCGGATTTCCTCAAGCCCGCGGTGCCCACGGTGGGCTGGGCCGATCCGCAAGAGCCGCACTTCCTGGTGCTGGCCGGCATCCACCTGAACCTTCCCGGCGGCTTCAGTCCCTTCGAATTCCCGCCCACTGCGGCGATCTACGATGACCAGGGGCAGGTGGTGTGGTTCCACAGCCAGGCCAAGGGCTCCAACCTGGTGGCGTGGTGGGAGCACGACAAGATGCTGGTGGCGGGTGGTGGGCCGGCGCTGCAGCTGAATTTGGCGGGCGATACGCTGTGGCAGGGCAAGACCGCGGTGCTCGGCGTTGTCGAGACCGGCGGGCCGCCGCAACCGGTGACCGGCATGGTGCACGGCGACCTGCGCCTGTTGCCGAGCGGCAACCTGCTGGGCATCGAGTTCGACGTCCAAAGTGGCATCTGGGGCGACCAACTGGTCGAGCGCAAGCCCGACGGCTCGCTGGTCTGGCTGTGGAGCACCTTTGACTACCTGCCCGCCGGTCAAGGCGACTGGACCCACGGTAACTCGCTGCAGCCGCTGGATAATGCCGACACGGTGCTGTATTCGCCGCGCAACTTGAACATGATTTTCAAGATCGACCGCAAGACCGGCAAGTTCGTGCTGCGGCTGGGCGAGGGCGGCGACTTTGCCCTGCAGCCGGGCAGCGGCGACGACTGGTTTGCCTTACAGCACGCGGCCGAAGAGCTGCCCGGCAACCGCATCCTGCTCTACGACAATGGCACCATGGAGCGCGGCTTCTCGCGCGCGGTGGAGTACCAGTATGACCTGGCCGCCAAAACGGCCAAGATCGTGTGGCAGTACAAGGGCGAGCCGGGCAAGCCGTTCTTTTCGCCGGGCCAGGGCAGTGTCCAGCGCCTGCCGGGCGGCGACACCCTGGTCAGCGCCCCGGACTGGAAGGCCGGTTGGGCGATGCCGTCGTCGCTGCGCCGGGTCAGCCCGGCCGGCACCCTGCGCTGGCGTCTGGACTTGCCGGTGGTCTCCGACTACCCCACGGTGGCGTACCGGGCCCAGCGCATCGATCTGCCGGGCCTGGAATTCGTAGCCCCGGGCGAGGAGCCGTAGCCATGGCTGCGGGCCGTTGGCTGCAAACCGGCCGGCAAGGGCTGGCGACCGGCTGGGTCGCGTTGGCGCTGGCCAGTGCCTGCAGCAGCGATGCGCCGGGCGGGTTGGCGCCGGACCAAGCGGGCGACAGCCGCGCCGATGCGGCGCCCATCGACCGCACCGGCTCCCTGGACTGTGGCCCGGGCTGGCTGGCGGCGGCCGCGGCGCAAGGCAAGGTGTGCGCCCCGGATTGGCCGGTCTGGGGGGCACTGCCGGTGAGTCCGGCGGCGCCCGCCTCGCACGCGAACAGAGACGACACGTATGTGGCGCCAGACACTGGGCGAATGTGGCGGGTCCGGGCCGATGCGGAGCTGCTGACCTGGCCGGCGGCGCGGGCAGCTTGCGCCCAGGAGCAGGCCGGCGGCCACCGCGACTGGCACCTGCCGACCCTGGCCGAGTTGCAGGCGGTAGTGGACTACCAGCGCGGTCAGCCGGCCTCGCAACTTCCCCTGAAAACGGTGACTTGGTATTGGTCGGCGTCGCCCGCCACGGACCCGGGCCGGGCCTGGGGCGTGGCGATGGCCAGCGGCCTGGCGGCGACCGCGACCGCGGAAACAGCGGGAATTGCGCTGTGTGTGCGGGCGGTTGATGGGCCCGGAGCGGCCGGCGACGCCCCGCGCTTCCAAGTCGACGGCTCTGGCGAGGTGGTGCAGGACCACCTGACCGGCCTGACTTGGCAGCGCCACGGCAACACCTCGGGCCTGCAGCCGTACGACTACGCGCAGGTCCACTGCCAGAAATTGTCTTTACAGGGCGGTGGTTGGCGCACTCCCACCGTGGTGGAACTGGCGAGTCTGGTCGACCGCCGCCGGGCGCAGCCCGCTGCCGATGCCGATGCGCTGCCGGGCACCAAGGCGGCGCCCTACTGGACCAGTACGCCCTATGCTGGAGTGGCCCTCTATGCTTGGTATGTCGAATTCTCGACCGGTTCTGTCCGGTTCGATGGCGACCGCACCTACACCTTCGCCTGGGTCCGCTGGGTGCGCTAGCCGTTGGCTGCCGCGCCGCCGGGGTCAGGCGTCCGCGGGCGCCCGCATCGACCTGCTGCGTCGGGTCGGCATGGTGGGCCGGGTCTTGACAGCCTTGGCTGCGCTGGTGGGCTGCTCCGCCGAGTCGCCGGAGCCGCGCAACCTGGCGATCACCAAGCTGGAAGTCTCGGCCAATCCCAACTCGGTGTTGGCCTGTCGGGTGACCTGGCACACGGCGCAACCCGCGTCGTCGGTTGTGCAATTCGGCTTGGGCAGCCTGGCCGCGCCCACCTGGCAGCGTCGCGACACCCGGCTGCGCACCGAGCACGCGGTCGACGTGTACGGCATGCGGGCCGAGCAGACCTACCGGCTGGTGGTCAAGGTGCAGTCGGCTACCCAAACGGCGGTCGCGACGACGCAATTCACCACCGGGCCGCTGCCGCCAGCGGTGCTGCCCGCCGACGTCGACGTTGCCGACGCGCCCCCGGACGGCTGGGTGCTGGCCAGCACGCACCTGGGCTGGGCCGAGCTGGGCGGACTGCCGAGCCAGCCGCCCGCGGCGGTGATGTACGAC
>JACRCU010000545.1 GCA_016218865.1 Deltaproteobacteria bacterium
GCAGGTGCCGGCCCAGGTCGCCGATCTCGGCGTAATCCAAGCCCTTGAACTCGGCCACCGCACCGGCCAGCCGGTCGAACAGCTCGGCCGGGCGGGTCTTGTCGGTGAAGTCCAGGGCCACGTCGCTCGCCGCCGGGGCCAGCATCGCCGCGGCTACGTGGGCCGCTACGGTGGTCACCGCGGGCTTCAGCGGCTGCTGCAGGCGCTGCACCCAGCCGGCCACGTTGGTCAGGGTACCTTCGCGGGCCTGCAGCGGCGTCAGCGGCACCACCACGGTGGCCGCCTGGGTCCACCCGCTGGCTTGCGATGCAAACACGCCAACCTTGGGCACGCGACCAAGGGCCTCTTGCAGCTCGCCGTCGCAGTCCGCGCCGTGGTCCACCACCAGCAGCACTTCCAGCGCGCCGGCGTCGCCGATCAGCTCGTCCGCGCCGCCAAAGCTGCCCAGCACGCTCGCGAGGATCGCCTTGGCGCCCGCGGTGTTGCAGTCGCGGTCGTCGCTGCGAAGCAACGTGTCGCCTTGCCAGCCGGCGCGCGGGAGCAGGTAGACCTTGGCCTCGGCGGCCTTGGCCAGCCGCGCCCACGCATACAGGTCCTCGTTGGTGAGCGAAGCGGAAAGAGCAATGCCCAGCCCACCTTGCGAACCCTTCTGCTCCTGCAGCCAGGCGGCCATGGCGCGAATGCCGTCGGCCGCCGGTGCCTGGCGCGCGCCGTCGGGGCCGGGCAGCCAGCCCATGCCCAGCCCGTCTTTCAGACCGTCCAGGCTCCTGCGGCCGTCGTCGCACATCCAGTAGCTGTTGACGTCGGGGTTGTAGCGCGGCACCAAGCGCTCGACCTGGTTCTTGTGCGAGTCGACCCGCACCGAGCAGCCGCGGCCGCAGCCCGTGCACAGCGAGTCGCGCATGTCCAGGAACCACACGCGGCGGTGGAAGCGGAATTGCCGCGAGGTCAGCGCACCCACCGGGCAGATGTCGACCACGTTCTGCGAGTAGGGATTGTTCAGCTCCACGCCCGCGGGTGTCGTGATTTCGCTGTGCTCACCGCGGCTTTCCACCGTCAGCTCGCAGGTCTTGGTCACTTCCTCGCAGAAGCGCACGCAGCGGGTGCAGACGATGCAGCGCTCGGCGTCCAGCATCACGGTCGGCCCCAGCGGCTTGGCCTTGGGCTTGCCCACCTTCTCGTGCATCAGGCGCGACGCCTGCAGGCTGTAGGTCGCGTAGTGCTCTTGCAGCACGCACTCGCCGGCCTGGTCGCAGATCGGGCAGTCGACCGGGTGGTTCAGCAGGATGAACTCCAGCACCGCCTTCTGGGTCGCCTTGACCCGCTCGGTCTGGGTGTGCACCACCATGCCTTCGCCGACTTCGGTGTAGCAGCCGGGCAGCGGCTTGGGCGACTTCTCCACCTCGACCAAGCACATGCGGCAGTTGGCGGCGATCGACAGGCCGGGGTGGTAGCAGAACACTGGGATGTCGATGCCCAACTGCTTGGCGGCGCGCAGAACCGTAGTTCCGGCCGGTACTTCGATCGATTGTCCGTCGATGGTAACTTTGGGCATGGCCTGCCTCGCTTGCCAGTAATAGGGGACGAAAGGTGCAGAACGACGTAATCGTCCGCCGAATTAGCGATCGACCTCGCCGCCGATCATGTTCAGGGCGTCAAAGGTGGGGATGATGTCGCTCAGCAGGTGGCCCACGATCATCTTCTTGACGATGCCCATGGCGTAGAAGCACGGCGCCCGCACGTGCACGCGGAAGGGCCGGCCGTTTCCTTGCGAAACCACGTAGAAACCGAGCTCGCCGTTGCCGCCTTCCACCGCCTGGTAGGCCTCGCCTGCCGGCACCGCGTGGCCGTCGATGACCAGCTTGAAGTGGGCGATCATGCCCTCGATGGTGTTGTAGACCGCGTGCTTGGGCGGCAGCACCACGTGCCAGTCGTCCACGTTGATCGGCCCGCTGGGCATCTTCTTGAAGCACTGCTTGATGATGCTGACCGACTGGTGGATCTCCTCGATGCGGCACAGGAAGCGATCGTAGTTGTCGCCCTGGTGGCCGATGATGACGTCGAAGTCGACTTGATCGTAGGCCAAGTACGGCTGGTGCTTGCGCAAGTCCCAGTCCACGCCAGTCGAGCGCAGCATCACGCCGGTGCAGCCCGACGAAATCGCGTCCTCTTGGCTCAGCGGCCCGGTGCCGATCATGCGGTCGTAGAAGATGCGGTTCTTGGTCAGCAGCCCGCCCATCTTCTCAAGGCAGTACAAGGCCTTGTCGATGCCCGCCATCAGGTGCTTTTCGTAGTCGTCCGGCAGGTCGGCGCGCAGACCGCCGATGCGGGTGTAGCTGGTGGTCAGGCGCGCGCCCGTCAGCTCTTCGACCAGGGGGTACAGCGTTTCGCGGGCTTCCAGACCCAGCAGGAAGGGCGCGAAGCCGCCGAGCTCCAGGGCGCCGGCCGCCAGCGCGGTGAAGTGGTCGACGATGCGCGCCACCTCGCTGATCATCATGCGGATCCAGGTGGTGCGCGGCGTGCACTGCACCCCCATCAGCTTCTCGACCGCCAGCACGTAGCCCACGTTGTTGATGAGCGGCGACACGTAGTTCAGCCGGTCGGTGTAGGGCAGAACCTGTTGCCAGGTGCCCTGTTCGCTCATCTTCTCGAAGCCGCGGTGCAGGTAGCCGATCGAGATGTCCACGTCTTGGACCATCTCGCCATCCAGCGTCAGCAAGAACTTGACCGTGCCGTGGGTCGCCGGGTGCGACGGCCCCATGTTGATGGTCATCAGGTCGCCCTGACGCTCGGCGGTCAGCTTGTGGCCGCTGCTGCCAGAAATGGCCGTGGGAAGATTCGCGCTCATGCGGTGCTCCGTCGCAACGAACAACTGCGTTCGCTGGCCTGCTGGCTCTTAGCGGAAGGTCTCTTGGTCTTTGTAGTCGGCCAAGGTCGGCTGCGCCACCAACGGCTGATAGCCGCGCAGCGGGAAGTCCTTGCGCAGCGGGTGCCCCTCGAACTCGGGGTAGGTCAAAATCCTGCGCAGATCCGGGTGGTTGTCGAATTGGATACCCAGCATGTCGTAGGCTTCGCGCTCGCCCCAGTTGGCGGCGATCCACAGCCCGCACATCGTCGGGAGGTGGGCGTCGTCTTCGGCCAGCGGCACTTTGACCCGCAGCCGCTGCTGCTTGCTCATCGACAGCAGGTGGTACACCACCTCGTAGCGCGGCAGCGTGGCGCTGGTCAGGCCCGACGGATGGCCCGCGTCGACCGGGCTCACCGCGGCGCGCTCGCCCTCGGGATAGGTCGAGTAGTCCACCGCCGTGACGTCGGCCAGCACCTCGAAGGCCATCGCCGGGTCGTTCTTCAAGTACGCCATGATCTCCAGCACTTTCTCGCGCTGGACCAGCACCGTCTGGTCGCCGCGGTGGCTGTGGCTGCCCAGCACCGCGCTGCCGAATTGCTTGCGCACCAGATCTACAAGGGTCGGGGCCATGATCGCTCCCTAGCTAGGCAATTCAAAACCGGGCAATTCGAGTACAAATTCAAGAGGAAGGGTGCCGCTGCCGCGGCTGAATCACTCCCAGTCCAGGGCGCCGCGGCGCCACACATAGGCCAAGCCCGCGCCAAGAATGCCAACAAAGATGAACATTTCGGCCAGCGTGATCAGGCCGACGCCCGGTTCGACCAGCAGGTCGCGGAACATGCCGGCCCACGGGTACAAGAACACCGACTCGATGTCGAATACGATGAAGAAAATCGCCACCAGGTAGAACTTCACGCTGAAGCGCTGCCGCGGCGACCCGATCGGATCCGAGCCGCACTCGAAGGCGGCCTGCTTCACCGGGCTTTTGCGCTTGGGGCCGATGAGCCAGTTCAGCACCAGGATCGCCGCGCCCATCACGGCGACCACGACGAGCACGGTAAGTATCGAGATGTAGCCGAGTTGTGTGCTCAACATGCGAGCTCCTGTCGGGCGCCTGGCCACCGAAATGGGCGGCCCCTGGGCACCCATTGGGCGGGCTGGGTCGGTGGCCTTTGGGCCGGTTGGGCGCGAAAACGCCGACACGCTGGCCAAGTGCCAGCTCCAGTCCGCCGGGCGGAATACCGCCGTGGGCCCTAAAAATCAAGGACGCGCCGCCACGGAATCGCCACGGCAGTCGGGTACCCCGGTCTGCCACCGCCACCGATCGCCGCATCGGGGCGCCTAGACCCCAGGGGCGTCATGGGGCCGCAGGTCCCGGTTGCAGCGCGTCGCCAGCGGCGTTACCTTGACCGCTGAAGTCGCCGCGCCTTGCGCGGGCACTTTCCATGCGTCAGGCCCAATTCCGATTGCCCTGGCCCAGTTTCCGAACGTCAGGCCCAGCACATCTCCCCGGGCCCAGAGAGCGAGGTCGCAATGCTGATGGAACGCAAGCGCGAAGCCTTCAAAGTTCAGGGAGTTGTGGTTGGCGTCGTCGTCGACAACAAGGATCCCGACGGCCACTACCGCGTCAAAGTCAAGTTCCCCTGGGTCTCGGAAAGCGACGCCAAGTACACCGACGCCAAGGACGACGAAGACTTCCGCACCTCGTGGTGCCGCATCGCCACGTTCATGGCCGGCAAGGACCGCGGCGCCTTCTGGCTGCCCGAAGTCGACGACGAAGTGCTGATCGCCTTCGAGCACGGCGACGTGCGGCGCGCCTTCGTCATCGGCTCGCTGTGGAACGGCGTCGACACGCCCATCCACGCCAACCAGGAGCAGAGCGGCAAGAACTACTTCCGCTCGATCCGCTCGCGCTCGGGCCACATGCTCCAGTTCGTCGACAACAAAGAAGGCACCGAACGCATCGTGCTGCAGAACTTGGTCAAGGCCAAGGACGAAGAGAAGGATCCCAAGCAGCGCGACGGCCACTGGATCGCCCTGGATCAGTCGGGCAAGGTCGATCAGATCGAGATCTACGACCACACCCAAGAGCACTACATCCTGATCGACACCAAGAACAAGAAGATCACCATCGAGTGCAAGACCGGCGACATGCTGATCAAGGCCGAGAAGACCATCACCATGCAGTGCAAGGACTTGGTGATCAAGGCCGACTCGACCATCAAGCAGGAGTCGGGCAGCTCGACCGAGACCAAGGCCGGCTCGACCATGGACATCAAGTCGTCGAGCACCATGACCTTGAAGGGTTCGACCATCAACCTGAACTAGCCGCGCAGCCATGACCGCAGCGGTCGCGAGCTCGAGCTGATCTGGCCGGACAAAGGGCCCCACTGAGTCAACTCCACGGAAATGTAACGGGACTGTCCGTCCTCGAGCGCCGCTCGCTGGAACGGCTGGGGCACCAGCGCGTCGGCCCGAGCGAGTTGTGCTCGGATGCGCTGGCGGTGCGTTTGTGTGACCTGGCCGAACGGCTGGGGCGCCAGGTCGGCGTGCTCATCGACCGCACCGGCCTGGTGACCCACGCGCTGGTCGGCGACGACCACCAGCTGATGCTGCCCGATCTGGGGCGCTGGGGTAAGGATTCCGGGCGGTTGCGTGGTCTGCGGCTGGTGCACGTCCACCTCAAGGGCGAGCCGGTCGACGCCGACGATCTGAACGACTTGGCGCGCCTGGGCCTGGATCTGGTGGCGGCGCTCACCCAGCAGAGCGGCTTGCCGCAGCTGGTGTCGATCGCCCACCTGGCCACCGAGCGGCAGGCGGCGCCCTACCTCAGCGTGGAGCCCACGGCGGTCTTGCCGCAACAGCGCTGGGATGCGCTGCAATTCGACTGTACCGCCTTTGTGGCCGAGCTCGAGAGCCACCTGGCGCGGGTGCGGCCGGCCGGCCGGCTGGTCGATGCGCGCGCGCGGGCGGTGCTGGTGCACGTGGGGCCCGACGCGATCGCCGAAGCCGAAGATCGCCTGGACGAGCTGGAGGAATTGGCGCGGACCGCCCACGTCGAGGTGGTGGCGCGGGTGATCCAGCGCCGCCGCGATATCGACAAGCGCACGCTGATCGGCTCAGGTAAACTGGCTGAAATTACGTTGAAAGCTCTGCAGGCCGACGCGACCGCGCTGATCTTCGACCGCGAGCTGACCCCCAGCCAGAGCAAGTCGATTGCCAATCAGGCCGAGCTGAAGGTGCTGGACCGCACCCAGCTGATCCTGGACATCTTTGCCCGGCGCGCCCGCAGCCAGGACGGCAAGCTGCAGGTCGAGCTGGCCCAGCTGCGCTACTCCCTGCCGCGCCTGGGCGACCGCGACAACGCGCTTTCGCGCCTGGCCGGCGGCATCGGCGGCGTGGGCCCGGGCGAGACCAAGCTGGAGATCGACCGGCGGCGGGCGCGCGACCGCATCCACCGCATCGAGGACGAGCTCGAGCGGCTCAAGCGCGGCCGCGGCGTGCGGCGGGCCCAGCGCAGCGAAGTGCCGTCGATCGCCCTGGTCGGCTACACCAATGTGGGCAAGTCGAGCGTGCTGAACGCGCTCGCCAAAAGCGACGCCTATACCGAGAACTTGCTGTTCGCCACCCTGGACCCCACCACGCGGCGGCTGCACCTGCCCAGCGGCGCGCAGGTGGTCATCACGGATACTGTGGGGTTCATTCGGGATCTGCCCAAGGAGCTGCTCGGCGCTTTCGAGGCTACCCTGGAAGAGGTGCACGCGGCCGACCTGGTAGTGGTGGTGGTCGACGCCGCCCACCGGCAAATGGAGCGCCAACTGGCGTCGGTGCTGAAGATCTTGGCCGACCACGACCTGGGCGATGCCCCGCGGCGCGTCCTGGTAAACAAGTGCGACGCGGTGACCGATCCGGCGGCCCTGCGCGACGTGGTTGGGCTGTACGATGCCTGGCAAGTCTCGGCCAAAACCCGCAGCGGGATTGCCGACTTGCTGATCGAGCTAGAGCCTGCAGTGGCTCAGGCCCGCCAGCGCGCGGCCGAGCAAGAGCAACAGGCACAGAGCGAGCGCGACGAAGAACGGGCGCGCGGCTGGTCGCCGGTCTAGGTTAATAGGCTGAAATTACTCAACTTCGTCGACGCTGCCCAGATCCTTGGCGTGCGACGCGTGGTGGGCGTTGGGCTTGTAGCGGCCCTCTTCCATCCGCACCAGGTCGCGCTCCCAGGTGGTGCGCATCAAGTTCCACTTGGCAATCAGGTTTTGCGCCTTGAAGCGGAAGGTGGGCGACGAGAAGCCCTGGGTGCTGAACTCGCGGAACTCGCGCTTGAGCGTCTCGAACTCGATGTTCGGCGGCGTCTTCTCGAAGCCGTTGAAGAACATGTTGAACTTCCGCCGCACGATCTCCAGGCGTTGTTCCAGGTGCGCCATTTGCTGCGCCGCCTTGTCGGAACCTACGGGACCTTTGCCGATTGCCATGCCATCCCTCGCTGTCACCCGCTGCCGGGGGGGCGGAACGCCGTCGATTCGCAGGCGCGGCGAGGCAAGTCCGTGACTCGGCGCGTTTGCCCTGCCGCCTTGTTCGTACTACCATCCCTGGCGCGCGTCTGGCAACGTCACTCCGCTTGGCGAGGCCGA
>JACRCU010000537.1 GCA_016218865.1 Deltaproteobacteria bacterium
CAGCTCCGCCGACGAAGGACAGTGGTTCTTCGCCTACCACATCACCATCTCGAACCAAGGCCAGGAGGAAGTGCAGCTGATCAGCCGCGAGTGGGTGATCACCAACGGCCACGGCCGGGTGGAGCATGTGCGCGGGCCCGGCGTGGTCGGTGTGCAGCCGCGCTTGGCGCCGGGGCAGGCCTTTCGCTACACCTCGGGCTGTCCGCTCGACACGGCGGCGGGCACCATGAGCGGCAAGTACTTCATGCGCACCCAGGATGGCCGCGAGATCGAGGTGGCGATCCCCGAGTTCGCCCTGTTCGACCCCAGCTGCCTCAACTGAGCGGCCACAACCTTAGTCCATAGCCGCGGTTGCCGCCGGCTCGTCGCTCGGCTCCGGCGCGGGCGGCGGTGTGCGCTCCAGCGGCCCCGTCCAGCGCTCGACCGACCCGAAATCATAGACATGCGTCCTACCCAGCCGGCGCAGCTGCCGGGCGGCCAAGGCGCTGCGCGCACCGCTGTGGCAGTACACCACCACCGGACGCTGGGCTTCGGCCTGTAGATCCGCCGACTTTCCCAGCTCGGCGACCGGCACGTTGCGGGCGCCGGGAATGTGGCCGCGGTCGAATTCGCCAGGCGTGCGCACGTCCAACAGCAGTGCGCCCTCGTCGAGCAGCTGCCGCAGGCGCAGCAGGTCGATGCGTCCCCGCCGCATCAGCAGCAGTACGGTCACGGCGATCACGGCGGCAATGGCCAGGGGCAGGGGATGCAGCACAGACACCTCGCTCAGGTCGTGCGGTCAACCTAGGTTGCACGGGTCGCTCCGCCAAGGGGCCTGCGCCAAAAACGCCGAGCGGCCCGGTAGCGAGGCCACCGAGCCGCCCAAAGCGGAGTTCCGAGCAGACGCTGCGCGACTAATCGCAGGCGTTGGCGTTGGTCTGGTAGCACTGCACGAAGTTCGAGAAGTCGGTCTGACCGTCGGGGAACTTGTTCATGCAGGCCGTGAAGCAGGCCTGATCTTGGCACTTCTCGGTCTCGAGGCAGGTCAGGATGCTCTTGCAGCCAAAGCCAGCTTCGCAGGCCACCAGCGAGTCGATGCACAGCTGGCTGGCGCAGGCCGCCTGGCAGTTCTGGTCGCCGGCCTTGCAGGTGATGCAGTTCTCGCCCATGCAGGTCTGGGCGGCGTAGAACTCGTCCATCGCGGTCTGGCCGGCGGTGTCGATGCACTTCTGCGAACAGGTGGTGGCGGTGGGATCGGCCGGGAGCGGTGCGGTCTGGCAGCCGTTCAGGCACTTCAGCGCCCCCGAGCACTTGGCGTCGCCCATGCAAGCTCCCGATTCCTTGGCGCAGGCCGAGGCCACGCACGTGTTCATGCAGGCGTTGTTCTTGGGATCGCACTTGGTCGGCGCTGCGGTGGAGTCCTTCTTGACGTCGGCGGTCGAGGTGTCCTTGGTGTCGGACTTGGTGTCGCCGGTGCCACTGGTGGTGTCGCCCACTGTGCCGGTGTCCGAAGTGGTGTCGGTGGCCACCGTGGTGTCCTGGGTGGTGGTACCGCCGCCGCCATTGGTGGTGGTGCCACAACCAGCGGCCAAGGCCAAGACGATGCCGACCGCGAAAATGCGCTTCATGGTGAACTCCTTGAGGATTAGCTGCGGGTCAACTGCGCAGTGTGCGCGCCCGCCAGTTGGGTTGCCGGCATCGCGGCAGGTTGGGGATGGATCTCAGATTGCGTCGCGCCCGCCGCTCGGTTGGGAGCAAGGGGTGCAAGAGAATAGCGAAGCAAGCTCGGCCGATCAACCACAAAGGACTATACGGGCGCGCGTGCAAGGTTGCGGCGTGGCCCTACTCAACCGGTAGGGCGGAGCGCGCGTGTTGGATAAGCCTGCATAATAATGCGAAGTTCTTCGGCGAAAAGCGCCAGCGCCCCGCGGGTACAAACGAATCGCAGCCCCTGCAGACCATCCTCGTGCGTCATGCGATCGCCACGCCAGTGTTCCAGGACATCCATGGGCGGTGGCCCCGTCACCTGCGCGAGCACCACCGTGACCAGGATCAGATCGGGCCGCTCGGTCGATCGCCGCAGCCACAGGTGCAGGCCCGAGTCGAAGAACCGCGGCTGCCACAGCGTGCGCGTGCCCTCGGCGAGCTGCTCCAAGTGCGCCGCCATGCTCGCCAGTTCCCAGGTCGCCAGGCGCGTCTTGACGATCCGCCCCGGCTGGCCCGGCGACACCAGCCGCGTCAACACCGTGACCCAGTTGAGATCGTACAAGTTGTCCGCAATGCTGAACTGGTAGCCGCGCGGTTGCAGCACCAGGCGATGGCGCAGGTTGGCCGACGTCAGGGTCGCCATCGCGCCTCCGCGTTCATTGGGCCTCCAGCGCCGCGGGCTGGCCCCGCCACAGCACCCGCACCAACTGCTCGGCGCCGATTCGCTCGGTGGCGCGCACCACGGCGGCGTCTACGCGATCGCGGTCCCAACCTTCGAAGGTGAGCCGCAGCTTGTGGTCGTCTGGCTCCAAGATCGGGTAGCTGCCGATCTCCAGATCGCCGAATTCGGCGACGACCGCATCGATCGCCGGCACCACTTCGAACTCGTCGCAGCGCCAATACGAGGTCGCCAGTTGCGGGCGCTGGCCGCCCCACCGCGCACAGATCTGCGGCAACCGGCTTGCGACCAGCGAGGGCACGCCCGGCAGCACGTACACGTTGCGCAGGCGCAGCAGCGGCCACTTGCCTTGGGTTTCGTCCAGTTCCGTACCCTCGGGCAGCCACGCCAGCCGGCGCTGTTCGGGCGTGGGCGGGCGACCCAGCCGTCGCTCCATCTTGGCGAGCACCATCGGATTTTCGGTCATGGCCACGCCAAAGGCCCGCGCCACCGACTTCCAGGTGCAGTCGTCGTGGGTTGGACCGACGCCGCCGGTGGTGATGACGAGATCGAAGCGCGCTGCAAAGCCCGACACGACCTCGGCAATGCGGGCCTCGTCGTCGGCGATGATGGCCACTTCGCCCACGCGGATGCCGGCCTCGTTCAGGCCTTGGAGCAGGGCGGGCGTGTTGCGGTCTTCGACCTTGACGCTCAGGACTTCGTTGCCGATCACGATGATGCCGGCGGTGGGCTGCCGCGGCGGCACGGGGGTGGTCGGCAAGTGGCCCATGCCTAGCCCTCACCTGGCAACAAGCAGCGCACTTCCGCAAACTTGCCCGTATCGAACAGGGCCTTGGACGACTTGGCGAAGCCGAGCACCCACACACCGTCGAACCGGCGCAGCCCGTAGGGCAAGAGCCCGAGCTTCTTCATGTACTTCCACTCGTGCGGCCGCGCCCAGCTCAGCGCCTCGTCGTAGCTGGCACACGGCGCGCCTTCGCGGCGACCGCAGTGCGGGCAGTAGTCGATCGGGTCGTCTTCCAGCACGAAGTAGGCGTTCAGGCAGCTGTAGCAATTCATGTCGAGCACGGCGACCTTGCGGCCGCTCTTGTCGACGTAACCGCCCTTCTCGTACTCGATCTCCAGCGTCTTGGTCTTGCCGATCGCCGTCGTCTCGATGCCGCGCAACAGGGCCATGCTCGCCTCGCCGGGCGGGCCTGTTGGGGCGACCCGCCTCTCTCTTCGCAGTCTAGCGAAGTCGAAGCGCGGCGGCTACCGGCGGCAGCCATTTTCTACTTGTTGAAATGATTGGCGATGCCGGCGATGGGCCCGCTACACAGTCGCCGAGAAGCGCGGACCGGCCTCGCCCGGCTTGGGCAGATGGGCGTCGAAGGCCATCGCCAGCACGCGCACCAGCACCCGGCCCAGGGCGGTGGGGGTGACGAAGTCGCGGCCCAGGTCCAGCAGCCCGTCGGCGGCATGCGGCGCGAGCTTCTTCAGCGACTCGGCAAAGTAGCTGTCGAAATCCACAGAAAAGCGCTTCTCGATTGCGCGCTTGTCGATGCGGCCTTGGCACATCAGCTGCTGGATCACCTCTTGGCGCACCAGGTCGTCGGCGGTCATCACGTAGCCGCGCTCCACCGGCAGGTGCCCGGACTCGATCAGCTCGTAGTAGCTTTTCAGCTTCTTCTCGTTCTGGATGAAGCGGCCGGCCACCTGGCCGATCGACGACAGGCCAATGCCGATCAGCTCGGCGCCCGAGCGGGTGGTATAGCCCATGAAATTGCGCTGTAGCGTGCCGTCTTGGCGGGCGATGGCCAGCTCGTCGGTCGGCTTGGCAAAGTGGTCCAGGCCGATGTCGGCGTAGCCGCCCTCGCCAAAGCGGCGCAACGCCTGGCGGAACAGCGAAAACCGCAGTTCGGGGCCGGGGATGCGCGTCTCGTCGATGCGGCGCTGGCTGGGCTTGAGCCATGGCACGTGGGCGTAGCTGTACAGGGCCACCCGGTCCGGACCGATGTCCATCACCGAACTGAGCGTCTTGTCGAAGCTTTCCTCGGTCTGGGCCGGCAGGCCGTAGATGAGGTCTACGTTCAGGCTGCCAAAGCCGATGTCGCGGCAGCGCCTGACGAAATTGGAAGTCGTTTCGAGCGATTGCTGGCGGTGGATCGCCACCTGGACCTCGTCGTCCACGTCCTGCACGCCCATCGACAGGCGGTTGAAGCCCAGGCCGCGCAGCGTCGCCAAGTGGTCGTCCGAGGTGATGCGCGGATCCACCTCTAGCGCGATCTCGGCGTCCTTGGCCAAGCGGAACGCGCCGCGCAGCAGGCCCATCAGTCGCTGCATCTGCACCGGGGTCAAGTAGCTGGGCGAGCCGCCGCCCCAGTGCAACTGCACCACCTCGCCGGTGGGCAAGTGCGGGCGCAGCATCTCGATTTCCTTCTCGACCGCGTCCAGGTAGGCGTCTTGCAGGTCGGTCCGCGGCGTGATCAGCACGTTGCACGCACAGAACCAGCACTGGCTGGGGCAGAACGGCAAGTGCACGTAGACCGACAGCGGCGACTGCACCGGGCGGGCTCGCACCACCTCCAGGCCTTGGATGAAGTCGGCCTCGCCCACGCGATCGTGCCACGCCGTCGCCGGCGGATACGAGGTATAGCGCGGGCCGCGACCGGCATAACGCTTGAGAACTTCTAGAGAACTTGGATCGCTCAGGCTGGCGGTCGTCGCCGACAGCGCCGCGGCGCTCCGTGTACCAGGTTGCTGCATTGGGTCTCCACCGCGGGCTGTGCACCCGCCCCATGATCGTCAGTGTAGCCGGTCAGCCGGGAAATTCTCGCCGGCCGGTGTCGTCGGATTGTCACATCGCTCGGGCGCGCAACCAGCTTTCAGGTACTTACGGAGCATTGCCCCCGATGCATGTCGGAGTTTTGTCACGCCCAATCTGGCGTTAGGTGTGAAATTGATCCAGATCACGTTCAGCCTTGACCAACGCCAAGGCGCCCGAAAACCAAGCGGCGTATATGTGGCTGCGACCGGATGCTGAGCGTGGCCAGGGGGCCGCGGCGCAACCCGAACCCGAACCGGAACCGGAACCCGAACCGGAACCCGAACCCGAACCGGAACCGGAACCCGAACCGGAACCCGAACCCGAACCGGAACCGGAACCCGAGCCCGAACCGGAACCCGAACCCGAACCGGAACCCGAACCGGAACCCGAACCGAAACCCGAACCCGAACCCGAACCGGAACCGGAACCGGAACCCGAACCGGAACCCGAACCCGAACCCCCAGGAGTTGACCGTGTCTTCGCGTCCCGTGCCACCGCCCCATAGCCCTGCCGAAGCGGCACCGGCGTCTACCGCGGCGAACAAGCCGACCGGCGACGCGGCGGCTGTGCGCGCCGGGGTCGTGGGGTCGCGGCAAGTGGTGCCGTCGGCCGAGTCGTCGCGTCATCGCACTCCCGGGTCGGCAGGGGTTGCCGAGGCCACCGCGCCAGCGCCTGCCGAGGCCCATCCGCCGCAGACGCACGCCGAGACGGTGGCGCAGTTCGCCCCAGACGGCAACCCGTATGCCGCCATCACCGCGCAATACCACGCGCAATTGCCCGGCCTGGCCGCGCTGTTGCAGCAGCCCGGCGTGATGGTACTGCGCTCCGAGCGGAACCAGGTGCTGCTGCAGACCGACCACCTGTCGCGCGGCTTGTTCCTGGTGCTCGACGGCGAGCTGGCGTTGACCGCGCCGTGCGGCTGCACCGAAACCATCGACACGCGGGCGGGTTTCTTCCTGTTCCCATCGGCCGCTGAGCTCGACGAGCCCGCCGGCCGGACGGCCTCGCCGCGGCGGCCGTCGTTGACCGTATTCATTCCGCGCACGCTCGCCCTCCTCGATGCCGAGGTGGGCAAGCTGATTGCCGGACTTCTGGTGCGCGAGGCCTCGCTCCGCGCGCCGCACGAAGGCGCAGCCGTTCATCCGTAAGGTTGGATAGCTGCAAGGAATCCTGGCGTAGCTGCGTGCGCGTCGGGTGGCAAATGGCAGGGCGCAAGGGGTGCGCCGCGCTGCCGGTGATTGCACAGAACTGTACGCGTCGCGCGCTGGCCCGGCTGGCACCGACAAAGGCAGTAACCAAGGGTAGAAAGATGAGCAATTCCGCTGTAGTCACGGATGCGTCCACTTCGGCCGCCTCCAGTTCGCCGCCCGGAAGCCGCCTCGAGCGTTTCGTCTACGACGATGCGGTCGTGCGGGCGTTTGCCGCCGCCACGGTCGTGTGGGCGATCGTGGGCATGTTGGTCGGGCTGATCATTGCCTCGCAGTTGGCCTTTCCGGCCCTGAATGTGGGCTGGCTCCACTTCGGGCGCTTGCGCCCGCTGCACACCAACGCGGTGATCTTTGCCTTTGCCGGCAACGCCATCTTCACCGGCGTGTATTATTCGTCGCAGCGGCTGTTGAAGGCGCGCATGTTCAGCGACGCCATCAGCTGGTTCCACTTCTGGGGCTGGCAGGCGATCATCGTCTCTGCCGCGCTCACGCTGCCCTTTGGCATCACTACCGGCAAGGAATACGCCGAGCTGGAGTGGCCGATCGATATCGCCATCGCGGTGGTGTGGGTGGCCTTTGCGATCAACCTGTTCGGCACCATCTACAAGCGCCGCGAGCGGCACCTGTACGTGGCGATCTGGTTCTACATCTCGTGCATCGTGGCGGTGGCGATCCTGCACATCTTCAACTCGCTGGAAGTTCCGGCGAGCGGCCTGAAGAGCTATTCGCTGTACGCCGGCCTGCAAGACGCCTTCATGCAGTGGTGGTACGGCCACAATGCAGTGGCATTCTTCCTGACCACGCCCTTCCTTGGGCTCATGTACTACTTCATGCCCAAGGCGGCCGAGCGCCCGGTATTTTCGTACAAGCTGTCGATCCTGCACTTCTGGTCGCTCGTGTTCATCTACATGTGGGCCGGTCCCCACCACCTGCACTACACGGCGCTGCCCGAGTGGGCCTCGACCCTGGGCATGATCTTCTCCGTGATGCTGTGGATGCCCAGCTGGGGCGGCATGATCAACGGCCTGCTGACCCTGCGCGGCGCGTGGAACAAGGTCACCGAGGACCCGGTCCTCAAATTCTTCGTCGCTGGCGTCACCTTCTACGGCATGTCGACCTTCGAAGGCCCGATGCTTTCGGTCAAGGCCGTCAACTCGCTGTCGCACTACACCGACTGGACCATCGCCCACGTCCACAGCGGCGCGCTGGGTTGGAACGGCTTCATTTCCTTCGGCATGTTGTACTGGCTGGCCCCGCGCCTGTTCCAGACCAAGCTGCACAGCAAGAAGCTGGCGGAACTGCACTTCTGGCTGGGCACCGTCGGCATCCTCCTCTACATCATCCCCATGTACACCGCGGGCGTGACCCAGGGCCTGATGTGGCGCGCCTTTGACGAGACCGGCCGCCTGCAGTACCCCGACTTCGTCGAGACCGTGATGAAGCTGATGCCGATGTACTACTTGCGCATCGTCGGCGGCACGCTCTTCTTTGCCGGCGTGTGCCTGGGCGCCTACAACCTGCTCAAGACCTGGATGGGCCGCCCGGCCGCCTATGCCGACGTGGTGGGCGAAGCCCCGGCCCTTGACCCGGCCTGGACCGACGATCACGCCAGCGAAGGCGGCTTCTTCACCTATGGCTGGCACCGGGTGTGGGAGCGCAAGGCGCTGCTGTTCATCGTCCTGACCACCGTCGCGGTCGCCTCGGCCTCGCTGTTCGAGATCATCCCGACCTTCCTCATCCAGTCGAACATCCCGACCATCGCCACGGTCAAGCCGTACACGCCGCTGGAGCTGGCCGGTCGCGAGATCTACATCGCCGAGGGCTGCTACAACTGCCACTCGCAGATGGTGCGCCCGTTCCGCGCCGAGACCGAGCGCTACGGCGAATACAGCAAGCCCGGCGAGTTCGTGTACGACCACCCGTTCCAGTGGGGCTCGCGCCGCATCGGTCCGGATCTGCACCGCGTGGGCGGCAAGTACCCGCACCTGTGGCACGTCCGCCACATGGAGGCGCCGGCCGTGGTGACCAAGGACTCGGTGATGCCGCCCTTCCCGTGGCTGCTGAGCGACGAGCTCGACTGGCCGCTGGTGCAAAAGAGCGTGGACGCCATGGCCATGTTGGGCGTGCCCTACGGCGAGAACGTCCTGCAGGGCAAGGCCGAGGCCGTCGCCCGGAGCCAGGCCAAGGAAATCGCCGATGCCATCGAGAAGGACGGCGGGCCCAAGGGCTTGGAAGGCAAGAAGATCACAGCGCTGATCGCCTACCTGCAGCGCCTGGGCACGGACATTCAGCAAAAGCCCGACACCAAGGCGGCCAAGGGCGCTGAGGGCGGTCCGGTCACGCAAGCGGAGCAAGCTCCGGTGGCGCGTGGAGGTGCGCTGTGAGGCTCAGCGACATCATGAGCCACACGGGGTTGTGGGGCTGGACGGTGGCGGCAATGGTGCTGTTCATCGCGGTCTACATCGCCCAAGTCATCTGGACCTTCTCGGCGCGGAACCGCCAGACGATGGAGCGGGGAGGCAGCATGCCCCTGGACCAAGACCGTCTGGTGCCCGCCGACGCATCGAACCAAGCCGCCCCAAAGGGCGAACGCACCACTACGGAGGTGGGCCATGGCTGACCGCGACGACCGCTTGTTGGAACACAACTACGATGGCATTCAGGAGTACGACAACCCGCTGCCGGGCTGGTGGACGGCCCTGTTCTGGCTGACCATCGTGTTCGCTGCCGGCTACTGGGGCTACTACCAGCTGCTGGGCATGGGCGAGAACCGCTACC
>JACRCU010000540.1 GCA_016218865.1 Deltaproteobacteria bacterium
CCTCGCCCGCTCGCCACAGCCGCGCGTCCACAGCGGCTGCCAGTTGATTCGCAATGTTGCGCCACTCGGCCGCTTGCGCGACGCCCGGAACCGCTGCCGCCGCCATCAGCGCGAACCACGCGTCGATCTGGTGCTCCGTGGCGGCAAAATCCGCTGGCCAGTCGGGGTCGAAGTGGTCCCCATCGTGCCAGCGACCGTGGCCGGCGCGCACCAGCTTGGTCGTTGGGTCGACCTGGCCAACCAGCCACGCCAGGCTGCGGTCCAAGGTGGCCTGCAAGGCGTCATCGGCACCGCCCTGGAGATACAGCGCCAAGCCGTACGCGCACCACGCTGCGGCGCCGGCCCGCACGTAGTTGGCGTTGTAGTAGCCGTCGCCATGGGCGGCAAACGAGAAACCCCAAGAACCGTCTGGATTTTGCAGGGCGGCCAGCGTTTGACCCAGCGCGCGCGCCAGCGGCCGGTCGCCGTGCTGCACCGCCCACACCATCGCCAGGGCCTGATCGTAGACAAAAGTGCGGCGGCTGAGCAGTGCAAACCCTGCGTCGGCGCCCGCGAATCGCTCGGGGTCCGGGTAAGACAGGACGGCCTTGCTGCCCGGTGCAATCGCGCGCAGGCGCAAAGGGCGCGCTTCGCCGTGGGCGCCGGTGTCGTAGCCCGGTCCCGGTGCAAAATCGACGAAGGTCAGCGAGCGGTTGGCGTCGCGCAGCAGCTGGGCCGCGTTCGGTGTCCGGCACGGTCCCGCCGTCGGCCGATGCAGTTCCGCCGCGCAGCCCGCAGCGAGCAGAGCGCACAGCAGGGTCGTCGCCAAAAAGCGCAAGCTGTACCGACTATTTGGCAGCGTCGATCACCCGGCCGACCAGTGGCGCGTAGATGTGCCACAGCAGCCGTGCCTCTTCGGGCATGAAGTGCACCGCCGCCAGCGCCGAGCGCACTGCCGGCACACCCGAAAGCCAAGGTGGTCCCAGAGTTTCCTGGCCGTCGGCCATGTCGCCGCAGATGTAGGTGTGCTTGTAGTCGTCGTCGTGGACGATGGCCGGAAACCGCTTGGGAATACCAAACTTGGTCATCAGCTTGTCGCCCGCAGGCAGCACGTTCAGGGTGAAATCGGCGCGCACTTCCTTGGGGTTGTCGGCCGAGTTGATGTCGAACCAATAGCGGAACGGCACGCGCACGTCGCCTACCACCAGCGTCATGGCATCGGGCTCGATATCCAGGTCCTGCTGCAGGCACAGCACGCGCCCGTCTTCGTGGATCAGCAGCACACCGGGCCCCACCAAGTTGTAGGGCGCGCCCGTTTCTTGCGCCCAGCGATTTTGCACCCACTTGGCGATCTCGCGGTCGTCGGCAAAGTCGTCGACGCGGCGCCCGGCCCAGCCGCTCCACTTCAGGCCGAAGAGCTTTTCGACCCGTACCCGCACGCCGAACTCGGTCGGAGTGGCAAAGGTGTTGAATTCACCAAAGATGCGCCCGCCACGCCGGACGAACTCTTCCATGGCGGTCGCTTCGTCGGGCGACACGCCGCCGTAGATCTTCTGCGACAGCTCCAAGTGCGCGACCGGACGCGGAAAAGCGTCGTAGTCGTCGCGGTACACACCGTAGGTAT
Source organism: Deltaproteobacteria bacterium (assembly GCA_016218865.1). GTDB lineage: Bacteria > Myxococcota_A > UBA9042 > UBA9042 > UBA9042 > SXRM01. Next base: position 1,604 of record JACRCU010000540.1, read on the forward strand.
CGGCCAGGATGAGCAGGTTGCGGTCGCGCAGATCCTCGGCGGTCAGGTTGCGGGCCTTGCGCGTCTGCGGATCCCAGCCCAAGTAGTCCACCGAGGCGTCCCACAAGAAGCTCGACTTGGGCGGCGGCACCTTGGCCTGCGACAGCAGCCACATCAAGCGCGCGTGCTCGCGGCTGTTGGTAAATGGCACGGTCTTGGACACCACCGCGGGCCGCGCCGCCGGCTTGGGCTTGAGCAGCCACCCCACCGGCATGCCCACCACCGCCGCAATTAGCAGCGTGGTGACGATGGGCAGGAGCCGCGATTGCCGCCCCTGTGCCCCGGCGCCGCCAAAGCCCAGCCGGGTCATGCGGCCCCAGGTCTTCTCGCCGCGGACGTACTTCCACAGGCCGCGCAGGCGGTACCACAGGATAAGTTGGCGATAGCCCACGTTCTCGAGCAGCGCCACCATCACCAGCTTCCACAGGTCGCCAGGCTTGCGGTAGAACGAAAGCGTCAGTTCCTCAAGGAAGATCGAACCCAGCGACAGCAAGAAGCCGATCAGCACCGCCAGCAGCAGGAACGCCACGGCGAACCACGGGTCGATCACGCCGGCGATGGCCGTGACCACGAAGTAAAAGTAGCCGAACAGCTCGACCAGTGGGCCGACGAGCTCGAAGAGCACGAAGAACGGCACCACCACCATGCCCACCGCGCCATAGCGGCGGTTGAAGATCATCTGGCGGTGGCGCCACAGGGTATCGGCCAGGCCGCGCTGCCAGCGATCACGCTGATTTCCAAGGATTTTGATGGTCTCGGGCGCCTCGGTGAAGCTGATCGGATCGGGCAGGTGGACGATGGCGCGGCCCTGCATCCACGACGGCACCTGGTGGCGCAGGCGCGTGACCAGCTCCATGTCTTCGCCAATCGAGTCATGGGCATAGCCGCCCGCCACCACCACCGCCGAGCGGCGGAACAGGCCGAACGCGCCCGAGATGATCAGGTTGCCGCCCATCCGGTCCCAGCCCAGGCGGCCGACCAAGAAAGCGCGCAGGTATTCCACGACTTGGAAGCGGGCGAGCCACGACGACGGCAGGCCCATCTCCACGACTTCGCCGCGCTCGACCTTGCAGCCGTTGGCCAGGCAGATGGTGCCGCCCACGCCGACCACGTCGACGTCGGACAGGAACGGCCGCACCAGCCGCAGCAGCGCGTCGGGCAGGATCAGCGTGTCGGCGTCGATGGCGCAGACCAGCGGATAACGGGCGGCGTTGACTCCGCAATTGAGCGCATCGGCCTTGCCGCCGTTCTCCTTGTCGATGACGATCAGCTTCTTGTACAGGCCAGAGCGGTAGACCGCCCGAATCGGCTTGCACGGCAGGTCCAAGCGCAGGTCGAATGGCACCGCCTCCAGGGCAAACGCCTGGCGCAGCACCTGCATGGTCTTGTCTTTGCTGCCGTCGTTGACCACCAGCACTTCGTGTTGTGGGTAGCGCAGTTGCAGCAGGGCGCGCACCGACTCGACCACCGTGCGCTCTTCGTTGTGGGCCGGGCACAGGATCGAGATGGGCAGGGTGGCGCGGCCGCGGCTGGCCACCGACTCGGGCGCCGACCCCTCCAGATCGCGACGCACCTGGATGACGCCGACGATCGCCGAGACGAACAGCGCGATGTACCCTGCCGTCAGCATGACGAAGTACAGCAGCACCAGGATGTTGAGCAGATCGACCAACACTGTCTCCCGTTGCAGCGACTACAACGACGCGGCCGCGCCGCCCAAAGGACCTTGATCGGTCGGCATCAGCCGTGCCTCGGCCAGCGAACTTTGGGCCCAGGTATTGCCGTTGGCCGCCGCCGCCCGCAGCGCCGCCATGCCCGGATGCCCGCACTTCATCAGCGCCAGCGCGGCGTTGTGCCGCACCCACTCGGCTTCGTCGTCCAGTACCCGCGTGAGCGCTTGGACGGTCGCCGGACTGGCCAGCACGCCCGCGGCCTTGGCGGCCTCGGACCGCACTTGCCAGCGCTCATCTTCTAGAGCCGCAATCAACACTTGCGCAGTCGAGGCCTCTTTCAGCTCGGCCAGCGCGCGCAGCGCGTCGATGCGCACCTCGGTCTCGCCATCGGTCACCGCGGCGATGATGGTGTCCAGGCCGCTGCGCTGGCGCGCCTGACCCAGGGTCGCAACACAGACCTGCCGGACTTCGGGCACTTGCGAGCTGGCTAGCCCGATCACCTGGTCCGTGGGGAAGGGCCGGGCATTGGCCAGCGCGTCGATAGCGCGCATGCGGTTCAAGCGGCCATCGGTCGCCACCACTTGCAGAGCCACCAGCGCCTCGTCGGCGCGGCCCAGGTTGCACAGCGCCTCGAAGGCGCCCAGGCGCACGTCGGGGACGTTGTCGCGGACCATCTTGTCCAAAAGACCAGCCGGATCGCCCAACGCCCGCGCCTCGCGGATCACCCGCAGGCGCTCCCACGGCCGCGACGCCGCATTGGCCCGCGCTTCTGGGACCAGGCCCGCGGCGACGAACAATTGGGCAAAAATCGGATCGCTCTGGTCGCCGCCGCCGCCGGCGTACTCGGCCAGTTCGGTGAGCAGGCGCCGCTGCTGATCGCGCGACAGGGTGGTCAGGGCCGCCAGGCAGTTCTGCAGCGACTCGCGCTCGTTTTCGGGCTGCATGCGGCTGATCAGGTCGATCAGGCGATTCTTCACCGCGGCGTACAGCGACTGCCGGCGCATGGTCGACGACCGCACCCACACCATCGCCACCAGCGCCACCAGCACGGCCACCAGCTCTAGGACCACGAAAACGAAGATCACCAGCTCGGTCAGCGTAAGCTGATGCCAGTCGATACCGCTCATCGCGCCCCCTTCGAGCGCAGCTGGCTGCTCACAGTCGACCCCGCACGCTAAGGGAACATTCGGTAAATCCTTCGAAATTTCCGAACGGCTGATTGCGCGACACCGACGCCCGCACGCCGAATTGACCGTTGAACCAGTGATCCACGCCCACGACGCCGGTGATGCCGGCGCTGGGCAGGGCGTTCAAGCGGTCGATGTAGCTGGGATCCTGGCCGCCGTAGACCCACACGAACCAGCCCGTGCTGGCGGTAGCTTGGTAGCGGAACTTCAGGAATGCGGTGTGGTTCCAGCCTCCGGGGTTTCGCGCCAGGAACAGCCAGCCCGGCGCCACCTGCCATGGTCCGCGGGTCAACGGCAGGTACGGTCCGATGGTGATGGGCGTCGCCGCGGCCTCGCCGGACGGCGCATAGTGCGCCAGCCGCAACCACAGACCCAGCGCCACGTTCGGGTTGAGCGCGACGGTCGCATCGGCGCGCAAGTCCGCGACGGGCAAGAACGCCTGGCTTGGCGACCCCGATGCGTGGAGCTGCGCCGCCAATCGGCCGGCGTTCAGGTAGGCCTCGAGCTTGCCCGTCCAGGCATCGGTTGGCACATGGTGAAAATTGCGCTGTTCTGCGGCCACGCCGGCCACCAGCGTCAGCGGCGCGCCAAACCGGTAACCCAGCCCGGCCTCGACCCGCGGCCACCACTGCGCACCGTGCCACGTCGAGCTCAGACCCGCGTCGACCAGGATCGGGTGATCGATGCGGGCGATCCGCAGCAGCTGCTCGTGGGTGAGCGCGCCGCCGCGCGCCAGGGCCGCACGCACCGCGGCGGTGTCTTCGGTCTCGACCAGCAAGTCGATGATTTTCTGCTGGAGTTCCGGCCGATCGTCGCCAAGAGCCTGCATGCGCTGCAGCAGTTCCACCGAACCGCGCAGATCGCCGCGCACCATCCGCAATTGCGCCTGCAGCTCAAGGGCGTCGCGGTCGGCCGGGTGGCGGCCCAGCACGTCTTGGACCTCGCGCTCTGCCCGCGGCCACTGGCCCTTCCAGTACAGGATGCGGGCGTGCATCAGCAGCGCTTCGTCGTCCAGCGGATTGGCCTGCAGCCGCGCCTCCAGCTGGGCCAGGGCCTCGTCGAACTTCTCGCTTTCGATGAGTTTTCGCACCGAAGGCGGCTCGGGAGCGGCGGCGACAGAAGCGGCGGCCGGCGTCGCCTCGGCCGGGACGGCGGTGGGCGTCGACTCGGGCGGGACGGCGGTGGGCGTCGACTCGGGCGGGACGGCGGTGGGCGTCGACTCGGGCGGCAGGTCCGCGGCATGAGCCGGCGCGGCCCAGGCCGCTGTGAGCAGCAAGGAAAGGCAAAAGATCGGAACACATGCGTAGTTCCGGTTCGCCATTTCCGTTGCCCCGGTGGGCCTGCCTGGTACCACGCGTCCCTCTCTGCCCCAGCGCTTGCGCCTGCGCGCCGCCCACCATAGCCGATCCTGAGAAAAATCCAAGAATATGCCTTGGACGTGCACGGCAAAATACTGCAGTCGCCTCAAGTTGCGCTGCACGCTTGCCGGTCGCCCGCTGGGCCATGGCGACGGACGGGCGCTCCCGCGCGGCGGCTACCGCGTGCCCGCAGGCTGCCAGCCCAGGGCCATCAGGCGCCGCACGTTCTTGGCTAGGACGTCGGTTTCCAGGTGCACATCGCGGCCCAATTCGCCGTCCAGCAGCTGCGTGTGTGCCACGGTGTGGGGTATCAGCGTGACGAGAAAATGCCCGGGCCACAAGCGGTTGACGGTCAGCGACACCCCGTCGATGGCGACGCTGCCCTTTTGCACCAGCTCCGGCTCGAGCTCGGCGGGAACGGCGTAGGTCACGTCAAAAGCACCGTCGTTCTCGACCACTGCGACCCGCTGGCCCAGGCCGTCGACGTGCCCGGTGACGATGTGGCCGCCCAGACGATCGCCCAGGCGCATCGCCCGCTCCAGGTTGACGCGATCGCCTGGCTGCAGCTTGCCAAATGCCGTCAGGGCCAACGTCTCGTGCGAAAGCTCGAAGGCGAGCAGCCACCCGTCGGTCGCGGGCGCGCAAGCCACCACCGTCAGGCAGCAGCCGTTGACGGCGATCGAGTCGCCCAGCTGCGGTGGCACGTCGTCGCCCAGGTTGGCCACCAGCTCCAGCCGGGCAAACTCGGCCTGCTTGTGCCAGGCGTGGACCCGCCCCATTCCTTCGATCAGCCCCGTGAACATGGCCTACCTCGCTGCGCCGGTGGGTCGTGCCACCAGCAAGATGTCGGCGCCGTGCTGCTGCGGTGGCGCGAATTGCCACCGCGAGCACTCCGTAATCGTTGGTATTCCCAAATCTTCCACGGCAGAGCGGCCGCTGCCGAGCAGCTTGGGCGCCAGCCACCAGTCCAGCCGGTCGACCGCGCCCTGCCGCAGCAGCGCCGTCGCCAGGGTCGGCCCGGCCTCGCACAGCGCATGACAGCGGCCGCGCCGCAGCAAATCTACAAGAATATCGGAAAGCTGTGTCCCTTCTCCGGGCCAATCCGCGACCTCCACGCCCGGTCCGCACCGCTCGCGCAGCTGGGCCGCATGCAGGGTGTAGATCAAGGTCGGTTGCGCGCGCGTGTCAAAGATCTGCAGTGGTTGTGCACTATTGGCCAACCGCGCCCGCCGATCCAGCACCACTCGCAGCGGGAGCGGGCCCGCCGGGGCGTCGGGCAGGCGCACGTCCAGGCGCACGTCCAGGCGCGGGTCGTCGGCCAGAGCGGTACCGCTGCCAATCAAGATGGCGTCGCTCTGGGCCCGCTCGCGGTGGACCGCCTGCCGCGCCGCCGGGCCAGTGATCCATTGGCTGCTGCCGTCTTGGGCCGCCATGCGCCCATCCAAGGTGGCGGCCACCTTCAGCTGCACAAAGGCGCGGCCACGCTCGGTATTGCACAAGAAGACTTCGGCCAGCTCGCGGCATTCGGCGGCCAGCACCCCCACTTCTACGGCCACGCCGCGTTCGCGCAGCCAGGCCGCGCCGCCTTGAGCCTTGGGGTGCGGGTCCGCTACACCCACCACCACCCGCGCCACGCCGGCTTCCAGCAGCGCATGGCTGCACGGCGGAGTGCGACCGTGGTGGTTGCAGGGCTCCAAGGTCACATAGGCGGTGGCGCCGCGCGCTGCGGCACCGGCTTGCTGCAGTGCACCGACTTCGGCATGGGGGCCGCCCACTTGCGCATGGTAGCCCGCGCCGACCAGCCGATCGCCCTGGACCAGCACGCAGCCCACCCGCGGGTTGGGCCGCACGCGCCGATCTCCGCGCAAGCCCTGGGCAATGGCCAACTGCATCCAGCGTGCGTCGTCGTGGGTGGGCGTATCCATCGGCCTCGCGGGGCAGGGGGTGGCGTCGCGGGCGGCGGTCAGTCGCGCGGTGGGTTGGCGCGGCGTTGGCGAGCCTCGGCGGCCAGGGGCTTGACCTCGTCGAGCAGCTCGTCGATGTTATTGAACTCTTTGTAAACACTCGCAAACCGCACGTAGGCGATCAGGTCGGTGCTGCGCAGGAACCCCATCACCAGGTCGCCCAGCTGCCCCGACTCCACTTCGCGTTCGCCGCGCTCGGCCAGGTTCACTTCCACGCCGCGCACCCAGTCGTGCACCGCCTCGGCCGTCACGGGCCGCCGGTGCACGGCCTTGAAGATGCCGGCAAGCAGCTTGTCGCGCGAAAACGGCTGGCGCTGCCCGTCCTTTTTGACCACTAGCGGCAGCTGCAGCTCCACGCGCTCGTACGTGGTGAAGCGGTGATTGCAGCGCTCGCACTCGCGCCGCCGTCGCGTGGCGTCCCCTTGCGGCGTGGGCCGCGAGTCCAAGACGCGATCGGCATCATGTTGGCACAGAGGGCAGCGCATCGGCGGCTACTCCATCGCGGCGATTTTGGCCAGGCGCGCGCGGTGGCGCGGGTCAAAAGCGGTGTTCAGCCAAGCGGTTACGCATTCCTCGGCGACCAACGGGCCGGTGACGCGGGCGCCGATGCAGACGATGTTGGCGTCGTTGTGCTCGGCCGCGAGCCGCGCCGTCGTGACGTCGTGCACCACCGCCGCGCGGATGCCCACGATCTTGTTGGCGGCGATCGACATGCCGATGCCCGTGCCGCACAGCAGGATGCCGCGATCGGCCTGCTGGGTCACCACGGCCCCCGCCACTGCGGCGGCAAAATCGGGGTAGTCGACACGGGCGTCGGCATCGCAGCCCAGATCGTCGACCTCGTAGCCTTGCCGCACCAAGCTTTCGACCAAGTGGGCCCGCAGGTGCACGGCGGCGTGATCCGAAGCAATCGAGATGCGCATCTTCTCCCCCACGAACAGCCGCGGCTATTCGCCAAAGTTTTCCGTAACGAGCATGTTGGTGCCCTTGCCGTCCTTGGCGATGCCGAAGCCGACCACGGACCAGGTGCTGAGCATGTTGGCGCGGTGGGCGGCGCTCCAGTACAAGCCGTTGTGCGCCCCGGCAATCGAGCCGCTCGACGCGATGTTCTCGCCCACGGCCTTGGTCCAACCGAACTTCTTGGCCCGGTCGCCCACGCTTTCGCCGGTCGGCGAGTCGTGGCCAAAATAGCCTTTGGCACCCATGTCTTGGCTGTGGTACTGCGCCATCTGGTTCAGCTTGTCTTCGAGCTTGAGCGGCGGCCGCCCCACCTTTTGCCGCTCCGCGTTGGTGAGTTCCAGCAGCTTTTGGCGATAGGCCGCGAGTTGCGTCGCGTCGGGGTCGGCCTGCAGGCCCGGGCCGCCGGTCACCGACACCGACACGAAGGGCAGCGCGCCGCCGACGTAGACTGCGCAGTTCAAGATGGCGCCGCCAGCAGTGTTGTTCACTTCGACGGTGTACATGCCGGGCGTGTCGAAGGTGTACGAAAAGCTGATGGTTCCGCCTGGGCTGGGGCTGCCCTTGGCCGCGACGGTGTCGACCCAGATCTCGGGCGTGGAAAAATCGACTTCCGAGCGGGCCGCTTCGCCGAGCTGCACCGAAATATCCAGCTTTACCGGGCCCTTGGGGTGCCACTGCTCCAGGCCGGTGGCCTTGGTGGTGGGCGTGCTGCACGGGCCGTCGAAGCGCGGGCCGAGGACGGCGGTGCCCTTGGCCACCGTGTGCGGCGTGCTGCCCCAGGTGTTGCCACCCCGCAGCTCCCACGTCGCGGTCCCTTCGCCAAAGTCCTTTGTCGCCGTCCAGGCATAGTCGGCGCCGTTCTTGCCCGCCTCGGGGCCCACCGTCACGCTGCGCTGCCCCGTCTCCTTGCTGCACAGCACCGTTTCCGCCTGCTTGGTCCCCTTGGCCTGGCGGAACACCAGGCAGTGGATCGGCCACTCGTCTTCCGGCCAACCCAGGGTCAACTGGCCGTCTTTGACGGCTGCGGTCAGCTCGCCCAGGCCCACTTGGGGACCGCTGCTGTCGCCGCCCGCATCGGCCACGCTTGTCGCACCGCCGCTGTGGGCCGCGTCGCTGCAGCCACTGGCGATCGCGGCCACGGCGAATACCGCGGTCAACCCGCGCAGACTGGCAGAAATGGGGGCAAAAATGCGCCAAGCCAGCGTCGCCGGTTCGCCGCAGCGGCGCGAAGCCGCAGGGGGAACGTGGACACTGGCTGGCAACTGCAGGCGCGATCCGCTGCGGGTCATGGCAACCTCGTCGTCCGCCGCAAAGCCCGTGGTCGCGGATCGCGCGACCCGCGCC
>JACRCU010000550.1 GCA_016218865.1 Deltaproteobacteria bacterium
CGCCTCGGGTCCGAGTCCTGTCCTCTCCGCGGCCGCCGCGCGCCGGGTTGCGCAAGTCTTGCTGCCGCACCGTCGCCCGCGTCGCGGGACCCAGCCGGCCAGGGGGCTGCACGCAGGCTACCCGCGGCACCGGGCATCGTCAACCGCGGCTTTTCTTATGGATTTTCAGGATCGTGCCGTCGTCGATGCCCAACAGAATGGGCGGCGCCTTACGGCTTGCCCTGCGCCACGTAGCGCACCCGCGGCCGCACCGCCCACGGCTTGCCGGCCACCGTCACCACCAGCGCCGCCTCGCCCGTGACCCCGACCGGCGGCTGGTAGGTGCGCGTGCACTCCACGTTGTCGCACACGGTCGGACCGGTGAAGGTGCCGGCGTCGCCCGGGGCCAGCTCGATGCTCGCCTGCGGCGCGGCCAGCGGCTTGCCATAGGGGTCGAACGTCCGCGCCTTGACCACAGAAGTGGCGTTCGCCGTCGCCGGCAGCCAGCGGCTGGACAGGGTGAACAGGGCCGGCTCGGCAACGTCGAGCGGCTTGCCGTCGATGGGCCAATTGCCCGCCACCAGCTTCTGGCTGTAGCCGGTGGGCCAGATCACGGTCAGGCTCTGCGGCTCCTCGCCCGCCGGCCAGGCGAAGTGCACCAGCGGCCCGGCCATGCCGTGCGGGGCGGCGTGGATGGTCGCCTCGGCCACCAGGGTGCGCGCGGTGGTCTTGAGCTGCAGGCGCGCGCCCAGACCAAAGGGATTGCTGGCAGTTCCGTGCAGGCGGACGCTCAGGTGGTGGCCGCCGGTGGCGACGTCGTTGCGGTACAGGCGGGGGGCCGCGGCCTGACCGCCCAAGAACAGGTCCAGGTCGCCGTCGTTGTCCAGGTCGGCCAGGGCGGCGTGGCGGCCGATGTGCGGGGCAGGCAGTCCGATTTGCTGGGACAGATCGGCAAACTTGCCGTTGCCCAGGTTGCGGTAGAACACCGGGTGGGCGGCGCCCTCGTCCGACAGCAAGAACGCTGCGAAGTCGTAAGCATGCGTGACCAGCAGGTCCAGGTGGCCGTCGACGTCCAGGTCGACCGGCAGCGCCGTCCACGCCACCATCGACAGGCCGGTGCTGGACAGGGCCGCGGTCAGGCCCGCCTGCGGCGCAGTGTTGACCAGCTTGCCGTCGGGTTGCCGCAGCAACAGCTGGTTGCAGTCGCCGGCGAACTTCTGCAGCAGCGCGGGCGACAGCTTGCCCAGGTCGGTGCCGCCCAGACGGGCGTCGCGCAGGCCAATCATCGTCAAGAACAGGTCCAGCTGGCCATTGCCGTCAAAGTCGGCCACCGCCGCCCCCATCGGCGAACCGCCCATCGGCGACGGGGCGTTGAAGATGGGCGGCAACTTCTGCTGCTCGTAGCGCAGCCCCTGGCTCGGATGGCCGCGGTTGTGAAAGTAGGCGTTGCCGTTCTGCGGCGGGCAAGTCTCGGACATCGCCAGCAGGTCGGGATGGCCATCGCCGTCCACGTCGGTGTGCAGGGTGTTCCACAGCGAACCAGTATAGCCCAGGCCCAGTTGCACGCCCTGCTCGGCGAAGTTGCCGTTGCCTTGGGCGACGAACACCAGCGGTTTGCTCGCGTCGTTGCAGGTGAAGATGGTGGCGACGATGTCGAGCAGGCCGTCTTCGTCCACGTCGTGCGGCGCCGCGGTCTGCACTGCAACGTTGATCGGCACTTGCAGGCCGCGGGCGACGCCGCTCTCGATCCAGGCGCCCTTCTTCTTGTCGTACGCCGAATAGGCCACCCGCGCGCCCGCGGTCAGCACCACCGGCGGCCCGTCCGGCTCGGCGTACAGGGCCACCGTGCGCGGATCTGGGTAGCCCGGCAACACCACTTCCTTATTCCACTTCCACGGTTGCCCAGCCAGGCTGCGGTACAGGCGCACCTCGCCCACGGCGTCGTGGGCCACGATGTCGAGCAGGCCGTCGCCGTCCAGGTCCTCGATGGCGGTCCCCGAGCTGGGCGGCTCGGACTTGGCTTTGTCGCCGGGGTTGATCGGCCAGGGGCCTTCGAGCAGGTCGCTGACTTCGGTGAGCTTGCCGGTCGCCAGGTAGGGCGCTGCGGGTGTAGCGGCAGCGGCGATGGCCACTTCGGCGGTCGGGGCATCGGCGGCGGTCGTGTCGGCACCGGCAGCGGCGGCCGTGTCGGCACCGGCAGCGTCGGGCACTGCGTCGGGCCCGATGGCCGTGGCCGCGTCGGCGAGCGGGGCCGGGTCCTGTTGGGCGGCGGAGTCCGCGCCGGCTTGGTCGGACACAGCGGCGTCGGCGGCACCGGCTGCGGCATCCAGCGACCCGGGCCCGGCCGGCGCTCCGGCTGGGCCGCACGCCCAGGCGAGCACCCAGGTACAGGCGACCAGGGCAAGCCTGGGCAGGCGAGGCGGCGGCGGCACGGTCACGGGCGCTCCAGGGCGGGATGGGCGACGGCCGCTGGGCAACCGGGCGGCTGCGCGGCGGAATCGACTTGGCTGCCGATGATAGTGGCCGAAGCGGCAGGGTTGTCAACGGCCGGATTGGCGGGGCGCCCAGGCCGACGGCTGTTCCTGGCGGCAAGTTGCGTACGGACGTTGAACGGCGGCAGGTATGCCAGCGCGTGATGTATGTGACCTTTGGATGGCGTGGACTGGCAATCCGCTCAACGCAGTCTGGATGGATAGAGCGGCCATGTGCCATGCGCCATAGAGTGACCACACTCGTCATACCAACATAGCGTATGCGCTGATTGGTGGTGAGTGCTATCGGGCGGAGCAAAGACTTTGGTTGGATTGCAGCCAAATGCAGCCGGCCTCCAGATGGCCTGGAGCGATCCCGTGGCGACTCGTCCGGCGTCGGTGGCCTCGGGCCCAGCCGCCCGACGTGCCAGGGTCCCACGTCGCGGCGCGCTCGGGTCGACTGGATGCTGGCGCCCGAGGAATTCGTTGCCATTCCTAGCACTTGACTGGCGCCGTCGGGCCAGATGCGCCCCGCCCCGGCGCGGCCAACCCCGCCGCTGTCGGCGCAGGGGCGGCGCTCTGCGAGGCCTGCGCAGTCCGGTTCGGCTTGACCTCCCACACCCAGTCGGCATACTCTGCCCGGCGCCGCCTATCCCCTCTGCAATCCGTTTCGGCGCCTGCACCACAGCGAATCAGACAGCAACCGGAGGATCTCCATGGCTGTGTACGTCACCGCCCCTGTGGGCGACGTCATCAACGACAACCTGTTCATTGTGGCCCGCGTCGAGGCCGACGAGCGGGTCGCCAGCCACGCGGACGTGATCCAGGTTCCGCACGACGGTCTGATGAAGGCCGTCGCCGCGCGCAATGTCGCCGCCAACAGCTACCAGAAGGCTGTGGCCTTGCGGGCGGCGGCGCGGATCAAGTTCGAGTTGGCGGTGGTGGCCTACGGTCTGAAGGTGGCCGCCCACTACGAAGGCCGCACCGCCGACGGCTATCTCCGGCTGTTTCCCAAGGCACCATCGAACTTTGCCACCCTGTCCGAGCGGGACCTGCCGCTGGCCGTGGGCGAGCTGGCGGCGCGCATCGGCGATCCCAAGACCGACAAGGAGCTGGCCAAGCTGGGTGTGCCGGTCGTAGCGGCCGCCAAGGCCTACCAGAGCGCTGCCGACACCGCGCGCACGGCCGATGTGGCGCTGACGGAGGCGCAAAAGTCGGTGCAAAAGGCCAAACACGCCTGCCTGGAAGCCCACAGCAAGCTGCGCGGCCTGCTGACGGCGGCGTTTCCGCGGCACAGCAAGCTGGTGGCGAGCTTCTTCCCCATCACCAAGAAGAAGGCCAAGACCGCCGAGGTGCCGCAGACCGCGACGGGCACGACCGGCAGCGACGGGCCAGCCTAGAAAATCGCAAGCGAGGCATGGCCGGTCGGCGCCGCAACTCGGGCCATGGCCCGGCGAATTCGTGCCCGCCTGCGCCGATGGCGCGCCGTATCCGCAGAGTGTAACATGGGATTCTTCCCGCGGTTCTCGGCGGGAGCTGCGGCAAGAATCCCTAGAAATACACGCCGATACGCGAGACATTGCTGGGAGATTCTGGCGATCCGCTAATCTTCAGTCATCCAGGCAAAAGGGGCGAGGATGGCTGCTGAGTTGACCGAGAGCGCAGACAGTCGCACCACGTCGTCCGGCGTCCGCGCTCCGCTTTTGCAGCGAGGACAGCGGCTTGCCGGTCGATTCCGGGTCGAGGAGCGCCTGGGTGTCGGCGGAATGGGCGAAGTCTACCGGGTCCATGACCTGGAATTGGACGAAGTGGTGGCGCTCAAGGTGCTGTTCCCTGGCCTGGATCGCGCTGGTGCGGCCGACCTGCGCCGCGAAGTGCGGGCCGCGCGAGCCATCACCAGCCCCCATGTCGCCCGCACCTTCGAGTTCCACTGCGAGAACGATCTCGCCTTTCTGGTCATGGAGTACGTAGAGGGTGGCTCGCTGGCGGAGTTGTTGCGCCGCGAGCCCATCGGCCTGGCGCGGGCTTTGGCCATCGCGGGCGATTTGTGCAGTGCGGTCGTCGCCGCGCACCAGGTCGGCGTCATTCACCGCGACAACAAGCCCGCCAACGTCTTGCTCCGCCCGTCGGGGCAGGCCTTGCTGACCGACTTTGGCATTGCCAAAGACTTGAATATCGAGAGTTCGATGACGCTGCACGCGTCTGGCACTCCGGCCTACATGTCGCCCGAACAGGTGCGCAACCACAGCGTCGGCCCCGCCACGGACATCTTCGCGTTGGGCGTGGTCACCTTCGAGATGCTCAGCGGCAAGTTGCCTTGGAGCCGCCGCGACCCCATCAGTCTGGCCCTGGCCCGGCTGAGCGAGGCGCCGCTCGACATCCAGCGGACCTGCGACCTGCCACCGGCGCTGTGCGCGTGGGTGATGCGCGCCATCGACGTCGACGCGGCGCGCCGCTGGTCCTCGGCCCAGGAGGCTGCGGCGGCCCTCGCGGCGATCGTGGCGCAGATCACGCCCGGCGTGCCGTCTAGGCCTGGTGCCCAAGCGCCCCCGCCCAACCCGGCGCCCGACCCGGCCCGCCCGACGCCGGTGCCGGCCACGTCCATCCCGCGGGTGGCCGTGCTGCCGTTTCGCCTGGCCAACACCGAACTCAGCGGCAGTCTTGCCGGCCTGGACGACGATCTGGTCACCGCCCTGTCGAGCTACCGCGGTCTGCGCGTGGTTTCGCTGCGCGCGGTGGTCGATGCGGCCGGGAGCACGGGCAACTGGCAAGAGCTGGCACAGCGCGTCGGGGCCAGCCATGTGGTCGAGACGGCGGTGCGCTCGATCGCCGCCGGGGTGCGCGTCAACGTCCGGCTGCTGGCCAGCCACGACGAGAGCGTGCTGTGGTCGGGGCGCTTCGATTTTGCCGCGGATCGCCTACTGGATGTCGGCGAGGAGCTGGCGACGACCTTGGGTACGCAGCTCGGCGTCGTCGAGTCGGCCCCGCTGCGCCCGGCGGTGGACGATCCGCGCGCCGTGGCCATGTACTTGGCAGCCCGCGCCAACCTGGCCAGCGAGCAGCCGGCGCGGATCGGCGTGGCGATTGCGCTGCTGGAACGGGCCACGGCGCTGGCGCCCACCGACCGGGTCATCACCAGCATGCTGGCGCTGGCGCTGGTGCGGCATTGGCAATTGACGGGCATCGGTGGCCGCGAACGCCTGCAGCGGGCGCGCACCCTGCTGGCCGGACTGGCCGGGCTGAGCGAGTTGCCGGCCGAGGCCTACTTGGCGAACGGCACACTCAACCTGCTCATGGGCGACGTGGTTGGCGCGGCGGTGGCCCTGCGGAGGGCGGTGGCCGCGGCGCCCAGCCTGGTGCAGGCGCGCGAACTGCTGGGCATCGTGCTGCTGCGCGCCGGGCACTGGGACATGGCGAAGCCCCAGCTCAATGCGGCCCGTCAGCTGGGCCCCGCTCTGTTTGCCGGCCGGTTGGCGCATTGCCAATGGCTGGCGTTGCAGGGCCGCTGGTCCGACCACGACGCCGAACTCGCCGCGCTGGCTGGGCTGGCGGGCTCCCGCCAGGCGCTGTGGACGTGGCGGCTGCGCGCGGGCCTGTGGCGCGGGGATCGCTCGGCCATGCAGGCGCTGCACGCCGAGATGGACACCGCCGGGGGCGTCAACGCCGACGACAGCAGCCTGCGCTGGGTGTCGCGAGCGTGCCAAGCGGCCCTGGCCGCCGCTCCGGTCGAGCAACTGCCCGACGACTTGAGCGGTCGCTGTGCCGCCGATGTCGCCGACCGGCTGCAACTGTGGGCCGAGGTGGCGGCGTGGCACGGATCGCCGACGGCGCTCGTCGCGGTGGCGGCGGCCGTGGGGATGGGCCTGGTCGACCTGGCGTGGTTGGAGCGGTGTCCATTGCTGGACGGTCTGCGCGAGCACTCGGAGTGGCGGGCCTTGGTCGAGGGGGTGGGGCGGCAGGCGCGGCGCATCGTCGATGCCGTGCACGAGGGCGACAGCCGCCCGTAGCGCGCTGCACAAGGGCGGCGCAACCAGGGGGGAGCGATGGCGGGGCAAGTACTGGGTAGCGGGTTTCAATTCGTGATTCGCAGCCTGCTGGGCGGCGAACTTTTGTTCCCCGACCTGCAAGCGCGGGTCGACGCCATGGACGGCGCCGCGTGGTACGACTGGGGCGAATATGTCGCCGCCACCAAAGGCATTGCCGAGGTGCTGGTCGAGGCGACCATTGTGCACGTGGGTCAAGAGATCATGCTGACGGCGCGGCCGCTGCTGGAACAGCAAGGGTTTGCCAGCCCCGAAGCGTTGCTGGGCGATTGGCGCCGCGTGTTCGAGTCCAATGTCCGCGGTCTGGACGAGAGCCAGTTGCCGGTGACGATTGCCGCGACCGACGGGCGCGCCACCGTGGACTACGGCGTGGAACTGCCGCCAGCGCTGGTCGAGGGTTACCTGCGCGGCGCGGTGCTGATGTTCGGCCGGCGCGTCGAGTCGTTCACCCGCACCGTGGTGAGCAGCAACGGCCACGACCGGTTGCGCTGCACGGTGGCGTGGCGTTGACCTCCGGGCGAGGTGTCTTGCCAATCTTCCTGGTCGCCGGGCCGACGGCCCTGTGCCCGCACCGCGGCCCGGTTTGCGCCCCACGTTCGCCCTGGCTACCATCGCGGCGCACGGCAAGTCGGGCACACCGCGCGCGCCGGTCGCCACCGGGAGGGCCATGGACATGTCAAAACACCTTGAAAACTGCGCAATCCTCCTCGCCGGCCTGGCCCTTGCCGCCACGGCCGCACCCAAGCCGGCCACCGCCGCCGAGCTCGCCCCCGGCGGCTGCAAGGACGAGGCCGGCGTGGCCCAGGTCCTGCGCGAGCACTACACCAAGCGCGCCGTGCGGATCCCGATGCGCGACGGCGTGCGGCTCTATACCCACATCTACACGCCGCGCGACACCAAAGTGCCCTGGCCGATCCTGCTGACCCGCACGCCCTACAGCATCGGACCGTACGGCGTCGACAACCTGCCGGACACCAGCGATTCGCACGGTCTGCGGCGGCTGGCCCCGGCGCCGGCGCTGGTCTGCCACGGCATGATCCTGGTCGAGCAGGACGTGCGCGGCCGTGTGATGTCCGAAGGGAAATTCGTAGACGTGCGGCCGGTGGTCGCGCACACCAGCGCCAAGGACATCGGGAGAAAGGAAAGCAGGAACGTGCGGGCGCCCAGGGGAAGCGCCCCTACCAGGGAAGACCCTTCTCCGACGCCACCCAAGACGCGGCGGCGCGCACTACGGAGGCTGGCTACCCAGAGACCAAGGGCC
>JACRCU010000552.1 GCA_016218865.1 Deltaproteobacteria bacterium
ACCCAGCTGGCGATGAGGGGTGGGGTGTAGAACTCGTCGGACCGCGACACGAGGTTGTCGGCGGCGACTTCAAGCAGCTTGAGCTGAACCACGGTACGCCTCCTTCTTGTCGCGAACGAACGCCGCCACAGGGTGCTTGAGCAGCATCGGCAGCGTGACCGGCAACGCCGCGTTCGCGCTCTCCAAAGCCTTGGCCGTGCCACTGTCGATCCGCAGAGGCTTGGCGCCGCGGCCAGTGAGCTGGCCGACCACTTCTAGGTAGCGGTCCCACCACTCGGCGTCGGACTTGCGGGCCCACGCGGCGGTCAGTGCCGTGCGCAGTTCAGAGCCCGGCGCCCGCTCTTCGCGCTCGGGTTGCTTGGCGTGCGGCAGGCGCGCCTTGAACTGCTCGACGATGTACAGCTCGGGCGACTCGGCCTTATCGAACTCTTTGCGCCAAGGCAGCAGCTCGGTCTCGGCGACGCGCCGAGCCTCACAGTCGGGCAGGGCAGCCAGGTCGGCCAGGCGGCGCTTGACGTGCGAGGCCTGCTGCGGCGCGAGCCGCTCTTCAAGCTGGTTCCAGCCGCGCACGTAGACCAGTCCGGCCTCCGCGCTCCACACGATGAGCGACTCTGCGAACAGGGCTTGTAGCGCGCGCACGGCCCGCGACCTGTGTGGCCACTTCAAGGCAATTTGCAGCTGGTCAGGCGAGCAGTGGACGATGCCGCAGATGTCGGCACTGATCCACCGCAGCCAGCAGTACGCCGCCAGGCCATCACTGCCGACCGGGAGCGTCGCCCACCACTTTTCGCGCTCGGTCTGCCTCATGCGTACGCCCCCTGCAGCGACACAGCGGTCACGTACGGGTGCACCCAGATGGGCGTGGCCGACAGGCAGAAGTCGTCGCCCAGCTCCGCGAGCAGCAGCGTCCGCGCCATCTCGTCGGCAATGGCCCGGGCAGCGGCCGGCGGAACCGAGTTGCCGATTTGCTCGCGCCACGCCTGGTCGCTGGTGCCGTCGAACACAATGGGCCGACCCTCGCCGTCGAACACGGGGTAGCTCTGCAGCGCAGCCAGTTCCATCGTCGTCAGCGGCCGATGCCAGGTGCCGTCGAGCGCCACGATGAGCGGCACCGGGTCAGGCCGGTCATGCGCCGCCGGCAGCACCCGCGGATCCGCGACCGACCAGCTGCCGCGGTCGAGCTTGGCGCTGGCCGTGACCGTGGGCCCGGGCGCGTCCCAGGCGTTGACGCCGTAGTGGCCGGAGTTCGACCAGTCGCCGGTGCAGGCCTTGGCCCAGGTGGGGCGCGGGTCGGCCACGCATTGGGCGCCGGAGCCGACGCGATCAGTACCCGTGACGGTCCGCGCCGCGGACGCCCAGGGCTGCACCGCCATCTTGCCGCTGTGGCTGCCGAGCTGCAGGCCACGCGGGTCCGCGACGCTCAGGCCGCCGGAGCTTGGCCCCGCGCCGGCCGTGACCGCCTGGCTCGCCTCTGCCCACCTCACCAGCCGGAACACGTTGTTGAAGTTCGGCCGCTCGGCGTGCATCCGCGGGTCGGCAACCGAGTACGGGCCCGCACCGGCCGCGGCCTGGCTGGTCACCGTACGCGCCACGTCGGCCCAGGGCACCACGCCGTAGCACTGGTAGCTGCCCAGGTCGCGCGGCGCCCGCGGGTCGGCGACGGAGTAGGCGCCGTTGGTCGGTCCGCAACGGCTCGTCACGGTGCCGGCGGTGGTGGCCCAGGGTCGCACGCCGAGCACGCCCGCGTGGTATTCCGCGCCGGAAGAAACGAGAGCCAGGTCGCGCAGGTACCCATCGACCACCGCCAGGTCCTGCAGGCTGCGCCAATCCCGGCCCGCCTCGATGAGCGCCAGGCGCACCCAGGTCTGCCAGGTCAGCCGCGGCAGGCGGTGCATTGGGCCGGAGCCGGGCGCTTCGGGCAGCGGCAGCGCCGCCAGCACGTCGCCAATCGACCGCAGGGCCCGGCGCGGCGGCTGGTACAGGAACGGCGGCACTTTGCGCGTGTGCCGCGCCACCAGCAGGAACCGGTTGCGCCGCTGGCCCAGGCCGCCCAGCTCGCCACAGTCGTGAGTGGTCGGCGCCACCGCGTAGCCGTGGGCGCGCAGCAGCTGGGTGATGGTATCCAGCAGCTCGGCGCCGCGGGTCTGGATGCGCGGCACGTTTTCGAGCAGGACCAGAGCCGGCGGGTCGGCAGCGAACGCCACCAGAGCCAGCTCTAGGCCGCGAATGGTGAGCCGGTTCAAGGCCTGGTATTTGTCGCTGGCCGAGGCGGCCGCGTTGAGCAGGCCGCTGAACCCCTTGCATGGTGGGCTAGTCGCTAGAATGTCTGGGCACTCGCCGCCGGCAGCGGCCAGCAGGTCGGCCGGGGTCGCCTCGCGCCAGTCGGCGGGCGGCTCGCGGCCGTGAAACGCCGTGTAATCATCTCGGTCGAACAGGTCGAGCACGGTCCCGCGGCTGCCGGTGAAGCGCTCGAACGAACGCATGGCCGTGAGCCACACGTCCACGCCGCCCAGGCAGCGCATCCGGCAGCGGGCGACGCCGATGCGCGCGTGGCCCTGGGTCAGACCGAGCGAGAGACCGCCTGCGCCGGCGAACAGGGCGAAGTGGGTGGCCTCGTAGGTGCGGGGGTCGAGCTGCTTCATGCCGCACCCCGTGCTGCAAACAGGGGACCCACGGCAAACGGCCTGTTGCTCCAGAGCACCTCCGTCCTGTGCCCACGGTCGGAGCGGCTGTGGTTGGATGAGGAAGCAAAAACCTGAAAATCAACGCGCTGCCAGTCGCCGTACAACTGGTCGTACAACGCGCTCGGGTAGCCACTCACCACCACGGTCGCCGGCGTTGCGCGAAGTGCCTCACTCAGGCGGATGTGGCCGGCGTCGTCCATCTCGATGTGGTAGTCACTGGCCCGCTTGACTCTCGACGCCCGCGTCGACGGCACATAGGGAGGGTCGACGTACACGACGGCGTCAGGGGTCGCGAGCCGACGCACGATGTCGGTGGCGTCGCAGCACTCCAACGTGACTGTGCGTAGCCGCTCAGCGACCTGAGCAAACCTAGCAATCTTGTTCAGTGTTCCGATGGATAGCGGGTGCGAGCGATGCGAACTCACCGACCAGCCAGACGACAGCTTGCCGGTCTTGCTGAACGACTGGGTCACGCGAACGAACCACCGGCGCGCCC
This sequence comes from Deltaproteobacteria bacterium, assembly GCA_016218865.1. Classification (GTDB taxonomy): domain Bacteria; phylum Myxococcota_A; class UBA9042; order UBA9042; family UBA9042; genus SXRM01. The sequence continues at coordinate 3,181 of JACRCU010000552.1, forward strand.
GCTCCAAGTCATCCACGTCCGCCGCGTCGCAATCCGCCCGGTAGAACTCCGTTCGACTGTGCGGCGACAGCTCGCAAGCCCGGCCAAGCTCGTCAGGTCGATCGCGTAAGACGCGATAAAAGTTGACTATAGCTTCGTCCAGGTCGTTGACGATCTCGTGCTGCGCCGGCTTCTTGGCAAACAGGACCGACAGGGACCCGGCGAACGGCTCGATGTAGACGCGGTGCGACGGAAATAGCGACACGATGGTGCGCGCCAATCCGGCCTTACCGCCGTAGTAGGCAAAGGCAGGGTTCATGCCGCACCCCGTGCAAGAATGCGTCTGCACACGCGACACACGTGCGGAGCGAGCGCCAGGTCTGGCTCAGCTTTCGGCGTGTGGTCGGTTTCGGGATCGAACGTCCACCGACCACAGGCCGTGCGGCTTCCGTGGCGAGCGTCGTGGTAGTAGTGCCAGCGCCACTGGCTGGGCTGAGTTGCCGGCGTGCCAGATGCGAATCCGGCCCAGCCCCAGCACCACCCGGAGCCAAAGCTCGCCTTCAGAATCAGATCTTCAGCGGCTGACGGCCACTGTTGCGCGAGGATGGTAGTCACCGGCGCACCTCTGTGCCTGGCTCCATCAGCTGGTAGTCGCAGGTTTCGTCCATGCTGACGTTGACGTGGTCATGGTCTGGGTCGTCGCAGTCGTCATCGGTGCAGACGGCTTTGAAGTCGCAAGCCGTGGCGACCTGAAACACCTGGCCCCAGCAGATACACGTGACCTCGTCACTCCAGCCGTCGTCGGCCATACCACGCTCGAAGTCCAGCGCGGTTTGAGCGGTGCGCGCGGCCTCAGCGGCGGTCTCGAACAGCTCAAAGCCTTCCGGGGTGCGACAGAACCAGCTCTTGACGATCTTGGTGGTCATGGCGCCACCTCACCCGGAGAAACAACCCGGAGCG
>JACRCU010000541.1 GCA_016218865.1 Deltaproteobacteria bacterium
CCGACGCACATGCTGCCGCCGGGGCAGTCGGTCTGCTCGTAGCCCATGCCGTCCGAAGTGCAGGTCTTGACAGACTTTTGGTCGGCGCAGCTGGTGGTGCCCGGCTGGCAGAGCATCGGCACGCAGACGGTCTCGCTGCAGGTCAGGCCTTTGCTGCAGTCGTCGCTGGTAATGCACTCCACGCAGACCTTGTTGGGCTTGTCGCACACCAGGCCCAGCGCGCAGTCCTTGGTGCTGGCGCATTTTGTGGGCGGCGGCAAGCACTTGTGGGCCTTGCACGACTCGCCGGTGCCGCAGTCGTCGCCGGTCAGGCACTGGACGCACACGCCGGCGACCATGTCGCAGACGAGGCCGGCGGCCTGGCACTGTTTGTCGGATGCGCAGGTGGTCTGGGACTGGCAAACCCCGGCGATGCACAAGTCTTTCTCACCGGGGCAGTCCGCGCTGACCACGCAGGCGCCCACTGTGTCCGCGGCGGCGTCTTGTTCGTCGGCGGAATCGGCACTATCTGCTGTAGTTTTGCCATCGTCGGCGTCACTGCCGCCCACAAGGGTGTCCACGTCTTCGCCGGTGCCGCCCGTTTTGCTGAGCTGGGCCGTCGGGGCTGGATCGCTGCAGCCCAGCGTCCACACAACTGCGAGCAGTCGAATTATCCTGCAGTGGCGACTAGTTGTGGTCATCGGGCGGCCTCTGAATGCGATTCGCCAGCCTATGCTGCACGCGCCGACCCGTCAAGCCAGCTACATACCGTCGGGGTTGATTTGGATCAATTTCTGCGCTAGGCTGCCAGTGTCATTCCCCCAAATGACGATTTCCGAGCTCCGCGATCCTGGGCCCTGCGGCCTGGGGTGGCCAAGGGCTTGATCCGTGCTCGTGCTGCGTTTGGCGGCGCGGCCAAGCAGCTGTCCGAGCGGACGGGACTTGAACCCGCGCCCCCGGAGGCTTGGCCGCCACGTCACCGGCCCGGCGCGCGCTGCGTAGGACATGGCATGCAGTTCCGACGATTCCCTGCAACTTGGCGGTACTTGGCTGTGGTGTACCTGGCTGTGAGCCTGGCGCTAACCCTGGCGGCCTGCAGCGACGGTGCGGTGCCGGTGAGCGCTGTGGATGGCGGCAGCGGCGACGCCTTGGTGCAAGACAGTGTCCTGGCGGACAGCAGCAAGGGCGATGCTCCTGGAAAGCCAGGTCAAGCCAAGGATATCGTGGCCCTGGACGGCAGCGCCTTTCCCGATTTGCCACCCAACACGCCGCCCACGGCGAATTGGCTGTCGCCGGCCGAAGCGGCGATTCTGGCTGCCAATTTGCCATCGCCGTGCACGATCGAGGTGGCCGATGGCCAAACTGCCGCGGCCCAGCTGGGCGCGGTGCTGGCGATCTCGGACCCGCCGCCGCAGCCGGCCGTGGTGACCCAAGTGAGCGGGAACGTGGTGACGCTGCGCTTGCCGGGACTGGCGCCGGGGCCGCACACGCTGACGCTGACGGTGACCGATGGCATGGGCGGCAAGGTGGTGCTAGAGCGGCACGTGACGGCCCAGAACCCGCCGGGGGCGCCGCAAGTGGCGATTGAGCCTCCGGTTCCCTACCGCGGCCAGGATCTGCTGGCCAAGGTGGCGACGCCGCTGCAGCCGGGCGAGCAGCACCAGTTTGCGTGGTATCGAAATGCTTTGAAAGTCAAAGGTCTTACCGAGTCGCTGGTGCCGGGCGCGCTGCTCCATGCCGGCGAGAGTTGGCGCGTCGAGGTGGTGGTGGTCGACGGTCCTTGGCAAAGCCCGATCGGCTCGGCCGAGGTGCTGGTGGCGAATTCCGCCCCTTCTGCGGTCGGTTTGGCCCTGTCGCCCACCGCGCCGACCCTGGCGAGCACCGTGCAATGCCAGATGGTGGCGCCGGCCACGGATGCAGACGGCGATGCGCTGACCTATAGCTATGCCTGGACGCTGAACGGGGTGCCGCTGGCGGATGCGCCCACCTTGGAATGGCTCGCGTTGGCGGTGGCCGGCCCCGACGGCCTGACGGCGGCGTTTCCGGTCAAAATTGGCGACGTGCTGGGCTGTTCCGCGACGGCGACCGATGGCGTGGCAATCAGCGAGCCGGCCAGCGCCACGGCCACCTTGGTGCAGGCCGACCTCTGCACAACTTCGCTCAACCCTTGCAGTGCCGTCGCCGAGTGCATACCCACAGACACCTTGGCTGTGCAGTGCGCGTGCAAGCCCGGCTACGTGGGCGATGGCGCGCAATGCTTCGACGTGGACGAGTGCGCCCTGGGCGGGGCCGATTGCGATGCGAACGCGAGCTGCAGCAACGCGCAGGGCAGCTACACCTGCCAGTGCCTGTGGGGCTACAGCGGCAACGGCAAGCAATGCGCCGACTTGGACGAGTGCGCCGACGGCAGCGCGTTTTGCGACCTGGCGGCGGACTGCAGCAACACCGCGGGCAGCTACGCCTGCGCCTGCCAGCCCGGGTACCAAGGCAACGGCCTGATTTGTACCGACATCGACGAGTGTTCCGCCCCGACTTCGCTGTGCGACCCCATCGCCACCTGCGTCAACCTGCCCGGCGCGTACCAGTGCAACTGCCCGGAAGGCTTTGTGTTGGTGGGCCAGGACTGCGTGCAACCATGAGGAACCTCATGCGTCATCCAATGAGCCCTGTGGGCTTCTCTACCAAGGTTCGTGCAGCGACCAAGTGGTGCGCAGCGACCTTGCTTTTGGCTTTGCTTGCCGTCGGTTGCGCGTCGAACGAGGCCAAGTCGACTGCGCCGGGCGACAGCGGGGCCACGGCCGACAGCCATTCGGATCTCGGCGCGATCGACGGCGCGAGCGACGGCAAGTGGGGCGACACGGCGCAACTGCCCGGGATGCCTACCGATGTCCACATCGACCTGTTGCCGGCGGGCCAGCAGCAGATGACCGCCGAACAGCACAGCCACGCGGTCGAAAAGCTCAAAGCCGGCGGCGAGTTCGTAGACCTGCACATGCGTCCGGGCGTAGTCTCGGCGCCGCCCAGCGTGCTGGACACGGTCGTGGTGGCGCCGGACCAGCTTACCCTGCCCAAGGCGGGCAACGAGGCGTTGCTGAAGCTCCCGGTCGGTGCGCCGTTCGTCGGCGGGCCCAGCGCGAACAACCCGGCGAATCCGTTTGGGTTCTTGCGTAAGGTCAAGTCGGTGCACGAGGTCGATGGCCAGATCGTCGTCGCCACCGAGCGCGCCCACATTGGCGACATCATGATCGGCGCGCTGGCCATGAAGATCGACGCGGACGATCTGCAAGTGGTCGATACCACAGGCGTCGACGAGGGTATGTTCTTTGCCAACTGGGAGGGCAAGCTGGTCCCGACCTCGCCCACCCGGCGAGCCTGGCAGCGCTGGGCCCGGTTCCGCGCGCCGCTCAAAGAGAAGGACATCGACATCGCCTACACCGGCGACTGGAGCTTCCAAGGCAGCTTTGACGCCCTGACGCTCGACGTGAACAAGACCATTGGCAACGTCAACTTGTCGCTCAGCGGCACCGCCAAGGGCACGGCCAACTTCTCGTTCAAGCCGTCGTTCTACCTACAGATCGGTATCGATTTCCTGGACTTTGAGTATCTGAACGTCGGCGCCAGCGGTCAGCTGGACTTGGCGGCGGCAGTGGACCTGGACATGACCCTGGCGGCCGCGCTGGGCACGGACAAAGAGGCCGAGAAGGGCGCCATCGACAGCTTGACCAAGAACCCTGGGCCCGCCAACAAGAAAAAGCTGGAACTGGTGGAGCTCGGGCCATTTGCCGGGCCGATCATTCCCACCACCCCGCCCATCCCAACGTTCTTCAAAATCCTTGTCACGGCCGACTGTTCCATCAGCGTCTACGGCACCATCACCACCCACTTGGAGGGCGGCGTCTCGACTGGGGCCGGCTTTGGCGTCAGCTGGGAAGAGGGCGACTCCTGCTCGTCGAGCAGCGACTGCTGGACGTCGTGCAACGCCGGCAAGTGCGGCAACGGTTGGCAGACAACCACCAATGCCAACTTCAGCCAATGGCACAACGCCAGCTTGGCCCTGGGCGGTGGCTTGACAGCCGAGTGCGGCCTGCAGCCCGAAATCCAGTGGCTGATCGCCGACATCGCCGGACCGACCGCAGCCGTGCGCGGCGCCGTCAAAGGCACGCTCGCGGCCACCAGCACCTGTCCCGCGCCCGACACGCTGTCCGCGGCGCAAAGCCCGGACCTCGCAACCAGCCTGACCTTCGACGTCGGCGTGCAAGCCCTGGTCGGCGGCGCCATCGACTTCTTCATCCCCGGCTTCGGCATCGACTTCGAGTTCACCATCTGGGAGTACTGGTGGACCATCTGGCAGAAAGTCTGGGACTTCCCCCAAGGCGGTTTTGGCTGGTGCCAGGCGGCGTGCTCCGACGGCGTCAAAGACTACGCCGAGGGCGACATCGACTGCGGCGGCCTTTGCGCGACCCTGTGCGCCGAGGGCAAGACCTGCAAGACGGGCGCCGACTGCGCGACCTACAACTGCAGCAACGGCAAGTGCGGCCCGCCGCTCTGCATCGACAAGCTGAAAGACGGCACCGAGACAGACGTCGACTGCGGCGGCTATTGCCCCGTCAAGTGCGGGAGCGGGCAGGGCTGCAACAGCCACGCGGACTGCGGCAAGGACGCGAGCGGCGCGGCGCTGGGCTGCAACAGCCTGACGCAAAAGTGCGCATTGCCCCCCTGCAGC
>JACRCU010000543.1 GCA_016218865.1 Deltaproteobacteria bacterium
CAGGGCGAGGGCCCTTCGGTCTACCACGTGGGGTCCGCCGATCTCAACGAGGCCGAGAAGCTGGGCATCCAGGCCGACGTGGTGCTGTGCTGCACCATCGGCCGCCACTCGGGGCGGAATTTCACGCAGCGGGTGGTGAACGCCCTGCGACCCACGTGGATCGTGCCCTGCCACTGGGACCAGTTTTGGCGCCCGCTGGACGCACCGCCGCGGCAAATTCCCACCAATGATCTCGCCGGCTTTTTGGATGAGGTGGCGGCTTGCGACAGCGCCCCGCAGGTCCGCGTCTTGCCGCCGCGCGGCTGGGCCGTTTTTCCGCAGTAGCTACTTGGCCGGCAACAACTGCCAGGCCACCAGCCAGGCCTGACCGGTGGGCGCAAAGCCCAGGGCGACCAACCGCTTGTGCAGGTCGGGCAAGTGCGCGGCGCCGTAAAAGATCGCCAGCGACCGCCGCCCCTTGGCCAGCTCGCGCTGCAGCACCTGCACCGCCAGCTGGTTGCGCTCGCGGATCAGCACCGAGCCGAAGCCCAGACCGCCGAATTCGTCGGAGCCCAGGTCGACTTCGCTCAGCTCGCGGCCCAGATAGCGCTTGAGGGCCTGGCCCTGGTCGCGCGCCGCCAGCGCCCAGGCCAACTCGATGCCACCCAGCCGCGGCGAGCCATCGGCGTGGGTCAGCCGCGCCGAGTCGGTGATGGAGAACGCCAGCAGCGAGGCAATGAGGTTGCCGGCTTGGGCGAGCAGTTGCGCCCCGAGCCGCGCACTGTCGATGTCGGCGTGGACGAAGTTGCGCGCGCCGTAGTCGATGTTGTCGAGCTGGAATTCCAGATGCAGCCGGTCCTTCAGCCAGCGCTGCACGGACGAGAGCTTGCCGTCGCTGGGGCCCATGCTGCGCACGTCGAGCTCTTCGGGTTTGACCAGCTCGAACAACAGGCGGTCGTACTTGGTGAAAAGCGCTGTCAACAGCCAGTAATACTTGCGGTCGGCCACGTGCACGGCGCCGATGAGATCGACCTTTTGCTTGCCGCGGGCGTAGTGCCAGATCGCGGTGTCCAGGTGCTCGCGGCCGCTCGGCGCATCGACCCAGCGCATCGCTGGCCCCGGCGGCGGCGGTCCAGGGGCAGCAAAGGCCAAGTTCGGCAGCGCCAGCGCCAACGCCAAGACCAGCGCGACGACCCAGCGGCAACCCTGCAGGCGGAAACCCGTGTGTGGCTTCATGATCGAGACGCCTGCCGGCTGCGCGCGGAGGTTGCGTGCTGTCGGCAGTGTAGCGGCTCGGCGGGCGCGCGCCTACAGGCGGCCGAAGCGCTTCTCGGACTCCTCGTACAGCGCCGCGCGGTGATCGGGGTGGGCGATGTCGATGAGCGCGCGCGCCCGCTGCCGCAGGTTCTTGCCGTACAGGTCGACCGCGCCGTACTCCGTGACGATGTAGTGCACGTGGGCGCGGGTGGTGGTGACGCCAGCGCCGGGCTGCAGGATCGCCTGGATGCGCGAGCGCCCTTTGGAGGTGACCGATGGCAACGCAATGATCGGCTTACCCTTTTCGGACAGGGCGGCGCCGCGGATGAAGTCCATCTGGCCGCCCACGCCCGAGTACTGGCGGGTGCCGATGGTGTCGGCGCAGACCTGGCCGCACAAGTCGACTTCGATGGCGCTGTTGATGGCGGTGACGCGCGGGTTGCGGCGGATGACGGCCGTGTCGTTGACGTAGGCGATGTCGAGCATGGCCACGTCGGGATTGTCGTCGATGAAGTCGTAGAGCTTGCGCGTGCCCATGGCGAAACCGGCCACGATCTTGCCGGGGTGGATGCGCTTGTGCTCGCCGGTGACCGCGCCGGTCTGGACCAGATCGACCAGACCGTCGCTGAACATCTCGGTGTGGATGCCCAGGCCGCGGTGGTGGCCCAGCGCGGCGAGCACCGCGTCGGGAATGGCGCCGATGCCCATCTGCAGAGTCGCGCCGTCTTCGACCAGGTCGGCCACGTGGCGACCGATGGAGAGCTCGATGTCCGAGAGCTTGGGCGGCTGGATTTCGGGCAGTTGCACATCGACCCAGCAGGCGGCGTGCAGCTGCGACACGTGCACCAGACCGTCGCCGTGGGTGCGCGGCATGTGCGGGTTGATCTGGGCCACCACCAAGCGCGCGGTTTGCACCGCCGCCGCGGCCGCATCGACCGAGATGCCGAGCGAGCAGTAGCCGTGTTTGTCGGGCGGCGACACGTGGATCAGGGCAACATCGATCGGCAACACCCCGCGGCGAAACAGGTTCGGCACCTCGGACAGGAACACCGGCAGGTAGTCGGCGCGACCGTCGCCCACCGCCTCGCGGGCATTGCCGGCCACGAACAGGGCGTTGAGGCGAAAGCTGTCGCGCAGCTCGGGCGCCAGGTAGGGCGCCGGCCCCTCGGTGTGGAGGTGCACGACTTCGACACCGCGCAGGGAGTTGGCGCGGGCCGTCATGGCCTGCACGAGCACGGCCGGCAGAGCACAGGCACCCTGGACAAACACGCGATCCCCCGAGCGGATGCACTGCACCGCAGCCTCGGGGCTGACGTAGTCGATTAGATTCTTGCGGTACATGGAACCCTTTGGCGGCAACGCTGGCCGCCGCATGCGCATGATCGGAGCACGCAGCCGGGGTTGCCGCAAGGGTAGGCGTGACAGTTGCGTGAGCATGGGAGCCAGCAACGACCGGCGGAGATGGCAAAATGCGACAGCGGCGCCGCTTCTGCTATGGTGGCCGCGGACGCTGCGGAGTGGTCCACGCATGCCCGAACGCCCTACGCAGACAATTGTTTTTTCGGATCTGCACTTGTCGGACGCCGAGCCGGACGATCCGCGCCGGCCCATGTGGCGAGCTTTTCGCCAGCGCGCCCACTTTGTCGACGCCGATGTGATCGCGCTGGTCCAGCACGCCCTGGGCCGTGCCGAAGCCGCTGGCGAACACCTGGAGCTGGTGCTGAACGGCGACGTGTTCGACTTCGACCCGATCATGGCCCAGCCCGACCCGCCGGCGTCGCGGCTGCATTGGCTGGCGCGCCTGCGCGGACTGGGCACCGAGCAGTGGATGTCGGCCTTCAAGATGGGCTGTATCCTCAAGGATCATGGCGAGTTGATGCAGGCCCTGGGCGAGGTGGCGCGGCGCGGCCACACCCTGGTGTTCGTGGTGGGCAACCACGATCTGGAGCTGTACTGGCCCGATGTGCAGTGGCAGGTGCGCCAGGCGCTGCAGGTGGGCGAGGCCGAGCAAGCCAACGTGCGATTTTGCGAGTGGTTCTACCTGTCGAACGCCGATACCTACATCAGCCACGGCCACCTGCAGGACCCCTACTGCACGGTGCCGGACCCGGTGCATCCGCTGATTTCAGTGGGCGGTGAACCGCGGGTGCGGCTGCCGTTTGGCGACGTGGCGAATCGCTACATGCTGAACGGTATGGGCTATTTCAACCCGCACGCCACCGCCAACTACATCATGACGGCCACCGAGTACGTGGCCTTCTTCTTCCGCTACATGTTCCGCACCCACCCGCAGCTGCTGTGGACCTGGTTCTGGTCGGCGCACATCACCGCCGCAATTACCTTGGCCGAATTCATCCGGCCGGCGCTGCGCGATCCGCTGACCGTGGAGCAACGGGTCGATGCGATTGCCGAGCGCGCCCGCGCCACGCCCGCGATGGTGCGCCAGTTGGCGGCGGCGACGGTGCCTTCGGCCTGCACCAACCCGCTGATGATCATGCGCGAGCTGTGGCTGGACCGCGGCCTGCTGTTCGTCGCGATGGTCTACGCCGCGTGGCAGCTGGTGCTCGCCGTCAATTTCCTTTTTCCTATCAGTCCGTTTTGGGTGCTGCTGCCGTTTGGCCTGCTGTTCCCACTGTTCTTGCAGTACTCGTTCCACGTCAAGCCCGAGACCTTTGCCAAGCCGCTGCTTGACGACGGGATGGCCGAGCAGATTCGCAGGATTACCGGCGCCCAGATGGCCGTGTTGGGCCACACCCACCAGCCGACGATCGAGACGCTCGGGCCGCTGCAGGTGTGCAATGTGGGCTTCTGGTCGCCGGCGTTTGCCGAGCCGGAGTGCAAGCGCCGCATCGGCACGCAGACCTTCGCGTGGATTCGGCCCTTGGGCGGTGGACAGCGGCACCTGCAGCTCTGGGAGTGGCCGCCGGGCGCAGCCGCGCCACTGCCGTACAATCCGGCGGCGGCAGAGACGGTCAAGCTGATGGCGTCGCAGCGGCAGTAGGGGTCGAAAATGGGGCATTGGAAAGGCACTTTTGCGGGCCTGGCCGCGGCACTGTGGCTGGCCGCCGTGCCGGCCGCGGCCGAGCCGCCCCGGTTCGAGCTGATCTACACGGAGCCGGCCGAGACCGAGCTGCACCAGCCGCTGCGGCCGCCGGCGCCGCTGTGGGCCGAGGTCTTCGCCAGGGCGAGCAAGACCATCGATATCGAGCAGTTCTACCTGGCCGAGCAGACGGGCGAAGCGCTGGACGGCGTGCTGGCGGGTCTGGAGAAGGCGGCGCGGCGCGGCGTGCAGGTGCGCGTACTGGTGGAAGAAAAGATGCGCAAGCAGTCGCAACCCACGCTGGACCGGCTGGCGCAGTGGCCCAATACCCAGGTGCGGGTGCTCAATTGGGCGCTGCTGGACCCGGGCCCCGAGCGGAAAGCCGGCGGCATCATCCACGCCAAATTCTGGGTGGTCGACGGCAAGCTGGGCTATCTGGGGAGCCAGAACTTCGACTGGCGGTCGCTGAGCCACATCCATGAACTGGGTGTACTGATTCGCGATTCGCACATCGCCGGTCAGCTGCAGGCGATCTTCGATCACGACTGGCAGGCGCAGGCGAGACAGCAGGCCAGGGAAGCCGCTCCGGCGCTGCCGGCGACCACAGCCGAGCACAACGACATCGGCTACTTGCTGGCCAGTCCGCGGCCCTGGCTGCCGACCGGGGTGGGCGACAGCGAGGCCGAGCTGGTGCGGCTCATCGACGCCACCAAGCAGCGCCTGCGCGTGCAAGTAATGAAGTATGCTCCACTTCGCCACGGCAGCCACGCCTTTTACGCGCCGATCGACAACGCGCTGCGGCGGGCGGCGGTGCGGGGCGTCAAGGTGGAATTGCTGGTGGCCGACTGGAACACCGATCGACCGGCGATCGCGTGGTTGCAGAGCCTGGGCCGCGTCCCCGGGGTGACGATCAAAATGGTCACCATCCCCACCGCCAAACGCGGGCCGATCCCGTACGCGCGGGTGATCCACAGCAAGTACGCGATTTTCGACGACGCTGCGCTTTGGGTGGGCACGAGCAACTGGGAAGGCGGCTATCTGGATGAGTCGCGCAACGTCGAACTGGTCATTGGCGCAGCGGAACCGGTGAAGCAGGCCAGCGATCTGTTCCAGCAGCTGTGGCAAAGCCGCTACGCCGCGGACCTGGATTGCTGCCGCGAGTACCCTGTGGTCAAGCGCCATTAGGCAGGCGCCGGTCCAGCCCCAAGTACGTGGGCCTGCAAATTCGCGATGGGTTCGACCAGTACCTGCGCTCGTACCCGCTGACCGCGGCTGCGGGCAGACGCTGGGGTCGCACCCCAAGTCTTTGGGGTGAGCGGCGCGCCCCCTATTCCTACGGAAAGGGCTAGTACTACAAACCATTCTACTCCACCATCCGGACGCGAAATTGGGGTTTGTAGTACCAGCATAGACAGTTGGGCCGGCGCCCCGCACAATCGCCGCAAGGTTGGCAAAGCTGCCGCAGTTCAAGGGGCTCGATGTACGGTATTTTGGTCATTCCGCCCGCGTCCGACATCCAAAAGGCCGCAACGGTACTTGCGGAATTGGCAGGCGGCACGGCCTACGACCAGCGCCAGAAGCTGCTGCGAAACTTGCCGTTTCTGACCGCGTGGAGCGAGCAGTCGGTGGCGGTCCAGCGCGGAGCCAACGCCCTGCGCGAGGCGGGCCTTCAGGCGTGGGCGATCTCGCGCGCGGCGCTGGATTTGCTGCCGGACCGCATCGAGGTGCGGTCGTTCGCCCGCATCGCTGGCGGCCTGGAACTGATCGGCCGAACCCAGAGCTACCGGCTGAAATTCGAGGAAATTGGCCTGGTCTTGCCCTGCCGCGCCGACTCGGGTCAGACCCTGACCACCACCACCGTGACCCGCAAGGTGGGCTTGGCGCAGCTGGCGATGGGCATGCCGATCCCGCAAAAGAAGGTGGAGGTCGAGCAGCAAAAGCAGTTCGACCAAAGCTTCTTCTGCCTGCTGTGGCCGCGCCGGCCTGGCCCGGATGGCGACCAGCTCTTTGAGCTGCAGGCCGAGGGCATGGACTACGGCGGCCTCGGCGGCGCCAAGACGGCGTCGTCAACCTCGAACTACTTGCTCCTGCTGGATCTTTTGCGGCAGCTGGCGCCGTCGGCCTGGGACCCGCGACTGGAGCGCGCCGGCGGCAAGCTGGCACCGATCGGAGTGCCCGCCCGCACCAGCAGCGACGGCCAGGGTACCAAGACCACCGTGACGACGAGCGGCAGCACGTGGGACACCGAGGATGCCGTGGTGCAATGCGCCCACCTGCTGCTCTTGGCGGCCAAGGTGCGCGACGCGCGGGCGCGGCAGCCGTAGGCGTGGCAGGCGATAGCAGGTGTGGCATAGTAGCGCCCGGCCGGGACCGTTCCGCCGCACCGAGGATTGCATGACCCCGCAAAATCACAGCTCTATCGACGATCTCGCCGTCGCCACCGTGCGCGGTCTGGCCATCGACATGATCCAGAAGGCCAACTCGGGGCACCCGGGCCTGCCGCTGGGCATCGCCGATGTCGCCTACGTAGTGTGGCAGCAATTCTTGAAGTTCGACCCCACGGCGCCCAACTGGCCGGATCGGGACCGTTTCGTCCTGTCGGCGGGCCACGGCTCGTCGCTGCTGTACGCTCTGCTGCACCTGTACGGGTTCGACTTGCCGATGGCGGAGTTGCAGAGCTTCCGCCAGCTGCACAGCAAGACGCCGGGCCACCCCGAATACGGCCATACGGCGGGCGTGGAGATCACCACCGGGCCCCTGGGCCAGGGCATCTGCAACGCGGTGGGCATGGCGATCGCCGAGGAGCGCGGAAGGCAGCGCTTCGGCAAGGATTTGCAGGACCACTACACCTACGTGATCGCGGGCGACGGCTGCCTGCAAGAGGGCGTGTCGGCCGAGGCCAGCTCGCTCGCCGGGCACCTGGGTCTGGGGCGGCTGATCGTGCTGTACGACAGCAACCACATCACCATCGACGGCCGCACCGAGCTCGCCTTCACCGAAGACGTGGGGTTGCGCTACCAGGCCTACGGCTGGCAGGTGCTGCGCATCGACGGCCACGACCGCGGGCAAGTGGCGGCAGCCCTTGAGCAAGCGCGCGCCGACACCGACCACCCCAGCCTGATCATCTGCACCACCACCATCGGCAAGGGCTCGCCCAAGCTGGCGGGCAGCCACAAAGTCCACGGCGCGCCGCTGGGTCCCGACGAGGTGGCGGCCACCAAGCGGGCCATCGGCTTGGATCCCGAACAGTTCTTTGCCATCGACCCCGCCGTGCTGAGCCACCTGCGGCAAGCGAGCCCCCAGCGGCAAAGCCAGCGCCAGGCGTGGGAAGCGCGCGCGCAGTCGGCCGCGGGCCAGCGTTTGGTCGCCGAGCTGGCCGGTCCGCAAGCGGCCAATTTGCAGCAGGTTGCCTGGCCAACCCAGCCGGTGGGTCCGGGCATGTCCACGCGCAAGGCCGGCGAGGCGGTGCTGAAGGCGCTGGCGCCGCACGTTCCGCAGTTGTTCTGTGGTTCGGCGGACTTGGGGCACTCGACCTTTGCGGTGATCGCGGGCGAAGAGTACGTGCAGAAGGGCGCCTGGGGCGGCCGCAACATCCACTGGGGCATCCGCGAGCACGCCATGGGCGCCATCGCCAACGGACTGGCGGCGGCCG
>JACRCU010000551.1 GCA_016218865.1 Deltaproteobacteria bacterium
TCGCCACCCGCGAGGCCCACAGCAGGAACCGCGCCCGATAGAACGGCGTCTGCTCCAGCTCCAGCCCGCGGTCCAAGGCGGTCGCCGCCTCGTCGAAGTCGCCGGAGCGCATCGCGAAACCGGCGTGCAGCAGTTGCCAGGTCGGCTCGTGCGGATCGGCGGCGGCGGCGCGGGCGATGTGGACGGCGGTCGCGGCCGGTTCGGCGCCGTGGCACTCCAGCTGGACGGCGCGGAAGAAGTGCTGATAGCCCAAGGCCCCCGGACCGGCGTCGAAGCGGCTGGCCGCCAGCCCAAGGGCGCTGCGATCCGGCTGAACCGCCTGCCCCGGGTCCAGCAGTTCCACCCCCGGAGTGCGGCGCCAGTCCCAGCGCACTTCCGTGTAGCTGCCGCGACCCGCCGGCGCCGGCCCACTCGACACAAAGCAGCGCTGCGCCAGGGGATCCATCACGATGCTGTGCACGCCGGTGGGCTGGGCCAGCACGCCGCCCGCGCCGCGCTCTACGCCGGGCCGCTCGCCGTCTTGGTGGTCGCCCAGCAGGGCCTGCAAGTCCGCGGCGCTCAAGCCTTGGCGGGTCTTGGCCTCGCGCACCGCCCGCTCCAGCCGCTGCAGACGCCCGTGCGAGTGCGCCGAGTACCCCGAGTTGGGCGCCAGCTCGCCCGGCCGCAGCTCGCTGGCCAAGTAGTGATTGGTACTGGCCAAGTGCGTCGCCGTGGGCCGGGTCACCGCCACCCCGCGGGCGTGGGTCTCGATGAGCGCCGCCGAGCCTTCTTGCGCCGACGACACCAGCAGCCCCCAGGTCGACGCCACCGGCCGCTGCCGCACGATCTGCTCGGCTTCGGCCAGCGTGCGGGCTTTGCGAATGATCTCATGGCACAAATCGACGACAGCGGCGCCGCCGAAGCGCACGTTGGTGTGCAGGCGCGTGTGGGTGGTCAGGCACAGGCCGGCTTCGTTCCACAGGCTGACCACCGGCGCGTCGTTGCCGCGCGTGCTCGCATACCCGTAGCGCAGGCCCTGGCTGGGCGTGCACAGGACCACCGTGGGGGTGGCGTCCCAGATGCCGTTGCCGGGGAAGTCGAAGTTGCGCGCGTGCAACAGGCCCGCGTCGCGCACGTCCGGGCCCCACACCGCCAGCGACGAGCAGGCCGCCAGGGCTTGGGCCGCCACCCGCCTCGCGGTCGGCACCACGCGGATGCGGCCGGCCACGCCCACCAGGTTCTGGAACACGTCCATCGCCAGGCTGTGGCGCGCCGCATCGGCTGGCAGGCCAAGGGCTTGCATGAAGGCCTCGCCGCGGTCGCGCAGCTCGGCCGGGCGCTGGCTGTACAGGCGGCGGGTCAGCGCGTCGATCGCCGGCGCCATCAGGCCGGGCAGGGTGCGCATCGGCCCGGCCGGCTGGCTGCCCTTCAGCATGTGCAGCGGCATCTGCGGGTAGTAGTCCAACACCGTCTGGTGCCCGCCCAGCTGGCGCTGCAGGTCGCCGTGCTGGCGGCCCATCTCGGCCTCGGAGCCAGAAAGTCGAAAGATGGTCAAAGGTTGCGCAGTCATCTCAGCTCCGGGTGGCGGCCTGAGCCGCCGCAGGCAAACGCAGCGGATCCAGGACCCGCCGGCAGAACAAGTCCAGGGCCGGCAGCGGGTCCGTACCCTGGCGACTCTGTTGAATGAGCAGGCCATCCAGGGTCGCGGCGCACAGCTCGACCAGGGTCTGCACATGGCAGTCCGCCACTAGACCGGCGGCGATGGCTTCGCCCAGCAGCAGGGTGGCGGCGTCCTGCAGCTGCACGGCGTAATCGCGCGTCGCTTCCAGCACTTTCTCGGGCCGTTCGGGGTCGCCCATGGCCCAGAACTGGATGAGCACCGCCAGCAGCTGCGGATCTTCGGCGTAGAAGGCGCACACGCCGCGCAGCCAGGCCTCGACCATGCCCAGCGGGTCGTCCGTCACCGCCATCCGCTCCAGCAGAAAGGCGCGCTGCCGCTCCAGAATCACCGCGAGCACGGCGTCGAACACTTCGCCCAGGTTCTTGAAATACCAGTACAGCGCCGGCCGGCCCATGCCCAGCGCCGCCGCCAGCTCGCTCATGGTGATGCGCCGCATGCCCTGGCTGCGCACGAAGGCGAGCGCGCGCAGGGCCAGGTCGGTGCGGCGGTGCAAGTCGACGGTGCGGGCCATGCAGGTTCCCCTGGAGCGGGTGGGGCCGTCCGGCAACAGCGCCGGTTGGCCTGACAGAGTGTCAAGTTAAGAGTTCCTTGACGGACTGTCAAGGATAGGAATGTCTCGGAGCCACTCCGCCCGCTTCGGGGGGCAAGGCTGTGGCCGCGTTCTGCAACACCCACCGGCGCAGTGCCGCCAGCTCGCCCATTTGCCGCCCCAACTCGCCCAAGAACGGCGAAGGATCGGCCCGCAGACCGCATTGGCGCAGGACATCGCCCAAGTGCCCTGCGTGCCGATGCTCCAGGTTGCACCAAGTTGCCTTGAGTTGCACGGTGTTGGCTGGCATCGCCAGCAGCTGGATGGCGCGCTGCGTCCACACCACCGCCACGTCGCCGGCCTGCAGAAAGGCCTGCCAGCGCCGGTGCAATTCGCTGGATGGCACGGCTGCCGCCCATGCGCCCGCGGGCAGGTCCAGGTAGCGGAGCTTGGCGGCCTCGCTGGCCGGGTCGTCGCTGGCCAGGCACTCGAAGCGCTCGCCGGTCGCAAGTCGCCATGCGCACACGTGAATCGGCCGAAACGCTCCGCGCGCACCCACCGTGTCTACGTGCACGAGCAGGTGGTGGTCCGGCAGGTCCGTCAGCGCGTCGGGCAGGTGCGGTGGTCGCTTGGCGCGGGGCACCTTGCAGCGCCGCTCGCCGCGGCCGACGTAGGCCACCTGGGTATCGATCATCGCGTCGAAGGCCCGCAGCAGCTCGTCGAAGCCGCGGGTTTCCGGCTCCAGCGCCCGCAGGGTGGCGACGATCGCCTCCAGGGTCGACACGTAGTGGATTTGCGGCTCGGCGCGGATGCGGTAGCGGGTGGGCGCGGGCGCCGCCAAGAACACGTGCGGCAGGTCGTCCAGCCACGGGTTGGCGCGCACCACGGCATTGACTTGGTGCCAGGTGCCGTCGAGCACCACCAGCGCGGTCGGGCGCTCGTGCACGGGCAGCGTCTCGACCGCGCGCGCCTTGGCGCTGGGAAAGAGCACCGCCGCCCCGGCCGGCAGGCGGTCGGGCAGCCGGCACGGTTCGCCGGACCAAGGCGCGTGCACCTCCACGTCGCACTGCTGCAGCCCCAGGGCGGCAAAACGCACCGTACCGATCGGCCGGTGCTTCTCGCGCGGGTGTTGCAGGATGTGCACCGGCGTGTGGTTGCCGACCTGCGGCAGCAGCGCGCACACGCACACGCGCGCCGGCTTGAAGCAGCGGTAGCAGAAGGCGCGGGTGGGTTCGGTGCTCGTGGTCACGGGGAGTCGCGGCGGCGCCCGGGCCGACCGGCCGCCATCATAGCCCCGCTGCAGCCGGCTGTCGCCGACCTACCCAAAGGTGGGCACGACTGCGTCCGCGTCCTCTTTGGCCAGCGTGATGGCCTTGTGGGCACGGCGGACCATGGCCTGCGGGCTGTCGGCGCGCTCGCCCAGGCTGGCGACCCCGAATCGAATCACCAGGCCGCCGTGATCGGCCAAGAACCGCTCGGCACGGCTTTGGATGCGCTCGGCGAGCTGCAGGGCCGCGTTCTCGTGCTGGCTGCGGCTGCCCGCCGGCTCGGCCTGATCACCCGCAAGTTCGGGCAGGATAACAGCAAACTCGGCACCGCCCAAGTGGCAGAGGGCGTCGAACTCCTGCCCGCTGGCGGTCTGGCCGACCTTGCGCGCCGAGGTCCGCAGAATCCCGGCGAACTGGCCAAGCAGGCGCTCGCCAGCGGTGTAGCCCACCTGGTCGCAGTAGGCCTTGAAGGGTTCCAAGTCCATGCGCAGCAAAGCCAATTGCCGGCCATTGGCTTGGCAGCGCTGGAACTCGTTGGCCAGCCGCCGGTCGAAGTACATGCGGTTGTGCAGACCGGTCTGCGGATCCGTCACCGCGGCCACCGCCAGATCGCGCTCGCGGTGGCGCAGCCGGTCCATCAGCAGGCCGCCGATCACCGCCACGGCCACGTTGCTGGCCAAGGTCCAGGACCACACCAGCAGCGTCTGCGCCAGCGGACCTTGCTTGCTCACGCCGACCAGCGGCATCGCCACGGCGGGCAACACCGCATTGTAGTTGGCCGACAGCACTGCGCCGTGCATCAACGCGGCCAGCACCACCACCAGCCAGGCGTCCCTGCGCCTATCGAGGACGACCGCAGCCTCCAGCGTCACGAGCAGGTAGGCGACCCAAAACCAGCTGACCGCGCCGCCGCTGAAGTGGACCACCGTGCTGATCAAGACCAAGTCGGCGACCAATTGGGCCTGGACCAGGCTGTGCAGGGGCAGGCGCCGCGAAATCCCAAAGTGCAAGGCGGCGTTGTAGAATACGGCGGCGCCGAGTGCCGCAATCGGCTCCCACATGTGCTGGAGCAAAAGCTCGCGCATGCCGCCCCAGGCATAGATGGCCGCGGCCGCTCCGCCGTACAGCGTCATGATCAGCAACAGCAGCCAGCGCGCCTTGACGACCAGCGCCGCCCGGTCGGCCAGGGCTTCGCTGCGGTCGTCGTCGCTGTCCAGACGGTCATCGCCGGCAAGCGATACCTGGGCGGTGGCAAGAGCCACCTGCCGGTCCTGGAGCACTGTGGGCTCTACCATGATGACCTGCCACGTCGAGGTAACGACGCCACCGGATTGCCAAATTGTGCACCAGACGTCAAGGTCCAGGCAGCCACCGATGTCATGGAATCATCGAGGTTCCCGACGCGCGCCGCCGCGGGGCCGGCCCATCGCGCTGCGTGCGTCCAGCCAAACGGCTCGCCAAGAGCGTGTTGGGACAATCCCGGCACAATCCTGGCGCCGCGTCCTGCGCGCTGGCAACTGGTTGACATGGCACGAAGTCACTGGCGGCGACCTCCGGCCCCTTGCACGAACGAACCAGACCAGCTGTTTAAATTGCTGCAATACTATCCTATAGTAATACTACATGAGCATGTCGTTGAACTTGTTTTTCCTGGCAGGCTCCCGGGCTTGGGTCGGAGTGCACGCCCCGCGATTTGACGGCGCCCGACCCGGTGGATACCCTTGGGATTCGAAGTAGCCGGCGTCGGCCGCCACGCGCCGTTTCGCGGCCGCGACGCTTCAGGGAGAACATGATGCTGAACAAGACCCTCCGGATCCTGGTGAGTGCCTCGGTGGCCGCGCTGGCCCTCTGGTCCACGGCCGCCCAGGCCGCCGTCCCCTCGACCACCGCCATCGAAGGTGTGCTGCAGTCCGGTTCGGGCACCCCGGCCGCCGACGGCATCTACAACGTCACCTTTGCCATCTTCAAGGATGCGGTGGGCGGCAACCCGGTGTGGAGCGAAGGCCCGGTCGGTATCTCGCTGAAGTCGGGTACCTTCCAGTACAACCTGGGCTCCAAGACGCCGCTAACGGCCGCTGTGTTGAGCGGCCTGCCAACCGCGCACATGAGCATGAAGGTCGAGTCGGACCCCGAGCTGCCGCGCCAGCCCATGGTCTCAGTGGCTTTCGCCCTGCGCGCCGCCGTGGCCGAAGGCATCGAGTGCTCGGGCTGCGTAGGCGCCAGCGCCATCGACCCGCAAGTCCTGGCTGCGTATGCCAAGACCAGCGACCTCACCGCCTACGCCAAGACGGGTTCGCTCGCCAAGGTGGCCACCACCGGCGCCTTCGCCGACTTGACCGGCGGCCCCGACCTCAGCGGCTACGCCAAGACCACCGACTTGGCCGCCTACGCCAAGGCCGCCTCGCTGGCCAAAGTCGCCGGCACCGGCGCCTACGCCGACCTCAGCGGCGCTCCGGACCTCAGCGGCTACGCCAAAGCCACCGACCTCAGCGCCTACGTCAAGGCGGCCTCGCTGGCCACCGTCGCCGGTACGGGCAGTTACAAGGACTTGACCGACAAGCCGGTCATCCCCGACCTGGGCAAGAAGTGCGGCACCGGCCTCGTCATGAACGGCATCAACGCCGACGGCTCGTACGCCTGCATTGCCTCGGCCATCGCCGCCGACATGATCGACGAGATCAGCAACGGCCTCATCTGGAACCAGTTCGTCGACGCGACCCCCGGCACCGGCACCATCAAGATCCCCGACGGCTTGGGCGCCGGCACCACCGATACCCTGAACTTCCCCGATATCGGCCAGGCGCAAAAGATCTGGATCAACATGGCCATCACCAACTCGGACCTGAGCGGCGTGCGCGTGGAGCTCTACGGCCCCGGCATCTCGACCCCGTATGTGCTCTACAACGGCGGCAAGACCGGCACGGCGCTGACCACCAACTTCAACAGCGACACCCCCATCGTCTCGGGCGACCTGAACGGCGACTGGGTGAACAAGAACATCAAGGGCGCATGGTCGATTACGGTCAAGGACTTGAAGGCCGGCGGCGGCGCGGGCAACCCCGCCACCGATGGTACCTTTACCTGGGCCATCAACATCCAGACCCTGTCGAACCAGAAGATCCGCGTCGCGGGCAGCATGTTCGTCGACAAGAACGTCACCGTGACCGGCGACCTCCTCGCCGCCAACGTAGACGCCCACCGCGGCTACAAGCAGGCCGTGTGGCAGAACAGCCAGTTGGACATGACCAGCGGCTCGTACGCCAATGCCCGCCAGATCACCTACACCAAGACCCGCGACAACACCAACCTGATCATCGACTTCACCGAGAACGTCACCATTCGCTCCTACGCGGGCGGCTGGAACACCGCCGTGATGCGCATCCTCATCGACGGCCAGGAATGCGCCAACCCGGGCAAGATCGAGCGCGGCTACCCGCACTACTCGCCCAGCCCGGACATCTACTTCACAGACAACATGTCCGAACGCGCCGTGTGCAAGGCCACCACCGCCGGTCCGATCCTGGCCGGCAACCACACCATCACCGTCCAAGGGCGGCGCGGCTACTGCGGCGGCAACTGCTGGGGCCCGTACTGGTCGTACAACATCAACAACGACGAGTCGCGCATGGCGCGCTTGGGCGTTGGCGAGATCCAGGACAACCAATAGCCCGGTGGCGCCCGCTGTGCCGCGGTGCGCATCCGGACCGCGGTGCGACGCATGGCGCAACAAGTCCAGCAACATCCCAAAATCCTTGTGGTCGGTCGCTGGCTGCAGGCAACGGTGGCCGCGACCCTGGCGCTGTCGGCGGCGCCGGCCTTCGCCTCTGGCGCGTGTTGAGGCCGCATCGAGCTCCCGGTCGGGAGCCTGGAACGCGGCGCGGCTCCTCCCAATAGCATCCAATTGAACCTGGCTTGGCAGCTCGACGTGCTGCAGCGCCTGCAGCCGACCAGCGAGCTGGGCGAAGCCACCCGCGGCACCAACCAGTCGCTGAACTTGTCGGTGGGCTACGGGCTGAGCGAGCGCTGGGCGGTCGAGCTCACTGCGCCGCTGATCCTCAAGCAGCAAGACTACATAGCGGGCGTCGCCGAGCAGGGGCGGGCGGTGTTCGGTCTGGGCGACCCGCTGGCGCTGGCCAAAGCGACGCTGGTCGGGCTGGGGTCGCGCAATCCGCGGCAGCTGCGCGTGGGAGTGGCGGCCGGCGTCAAGGTGCCGCTGGGCGAGTCGCAGGCCAGTCGCGACGGCCAGGTGCTGCCGCAAGCCTTCCAGCTCAGTTCGGGAGCGTGGGATGGGGTGCTCGCGGGCTTCTTCAGCGTGGGCGCGCTGGACCGCACCACCGCCATGGGCAGCCTGATCCTGCGCGTACCCACGGCCAACGCCCAGGGCTACCGGTTCGGCGTCAGCAGCACGGTCAGCGGCGACCTGCAGTGGATCCACCTGTTTCCGCTGGTGATCAGCGCGGGCGCGCGCGCCACCTGGGCGGCCGCGGATCACAGCCCGCTGGAACACGTGCACGCCTCGGGCGGCGGCCAAGCGGCGGCGCACCTGGGCCTGGGCTGGAATCCAGGCGGGGCGTGGTTCGTCACCGCCGATGCGGTGGTGCCGGTGGTGCGGGCCCTGACCGGCAACCAGATGGCGGCACAGCACAGTTGGACGCTGGCCGTGCGCACCGAGCTCTGACCGAGTATCCTGGGGCGGATTCTGTAGCAGCGGAGCACAACGAACCATGAACACCGGCACCGTAGACTCGTACCTGCAAGACGGCTGCGGCCGCTGCGACCTCTACCGCACCCCCAACTGCAAGGTCTTGCGCTGGACGCCGGCGCTGGTCCAGCTCCGCGAGCTCGCGCTGGCGAGCGGCCTGACCGAAGAGCTGAAGTGGGGCTCGCCCTGCTACACACTAGAGGGCAAAAATGTTGCGATGATCGTGGCTTTCAAAGAGTCCTGCGCGCTGCAGTTCTTCAAGGGCGCGGCGATGTCCGACCCAGACGGCCTGCTGGAGCGTCCCGGGCCCAATTCGCAGTACGGCCGCTTCGTCCGCTTTTTGGCCAATGAGCATGTGGCGCCCAAGCGCCCGCAGTTGCTGAAGCTTTTGGAGCAGGCCATCGCCCTGGAGCGCGCCGGCGTCCAGGTGGAGCCCAAAGCCGAGCGCGAGCCGCTGCCCGAGGAGCTGGAGCAGCGCCTGGCGGCCGACCCGAAGCTGGCGGAAGCTTTCCAAGCACTTACGCCCGGTCGCCAGCGCAGCCACGTCCTGCACATCAGCGGCGCCAAGCAGAGCGAAACGCGCGCCCGGCGGGTGGACCGCTGCGTGCCCGAAATCCTGGCGGGCCGCGGCTTTTTCGAGCGGTAGGCGCTCGCGATGACCCAGCCCGCCGATCCCCTTGAACTCCTGCGCCGCGCCTCCGGGTTGTCGCTGGATGCCGAGGGGCAGCTGCTGCACGAGGGCGAGCCGATCCAGCATCCCGGCCTGCGCCAGCTGTTCCAGAGCAGCCTGGACGTGCTGCCCAGCGGCGAGGCCATCGTGCGCGTCGGCGACCAGTGGGCCTACGTCGACAGCCCAGGTTCGCCTTTTGTGGTTCAGCACTTGCGTGCTACGGGCGATGCGGTGTCGCTGCGCCTGAACACCGGGGCCACCGTGACCGTGCCCGCGTCGGAGCTGCGATTGCGCTTGCACGGTGACTGGTTGCTGACCGCCAGCTGGTCGCCCGCAGGCCCGGTGGCGCGCTTCGGCCGACGGGCGTGGCACGCGCTGGCGATGGCCGTGGACCAGGGCGGCGATGGCCGGCTGTGGGCGACGGTGGGGCCGCATCGGCTGGCGGTGGAGCGGAGCGCACTGGGCGGCCCTTGATTGGCGAGCGCCACCTGTGGCGGGCCCAGGACACCCCACCTGCTTCGCGCATGGACGCTCCGCCTGGCCGGCTCTGCAACTAGCGAGAATTGCGTGGGGACTCGGCTTCGGGCCCGGACCATTGGCCAGGTCTTCGATCCGAATTGGACGGATTTGGAATCAGCCTGCTGCGGGTGGTTGAACTACTTCGGCGGCAGCAGTCCTAGGCCGGCAAACCGATAGACCACCGCGCCGGAATCGCTGGCGTCCACGTCGCAGGCGCCCTTGCGCGCCAATTGGTCCAGCTCGGCTTGCACTTCGTCGAAGCTCAGGGCCGTTCGCTCGGCCACCAGCACTGCCGTGACGGTGCCGCCTGCTTCGCGCGCGGCGTGCAGGACTACGTGCTCGCGGCTGGCGGGCCTAGTGCGCGGGTCGGTCAGGGCGGCACGCTCGCGGTCGCGCTTGGCCGACCGAATCAACTGCACGCCGCCCGCCAGGAACAGGCCCGTCAGGACCACGCTCATCGCCGGATCGCGGTTTTGGCCCGCCAAGACGCGGTCCAGCCACACTCCGCCCATGACGGTGCCCAACAGGGCCAGAAACCAGCCCACAATCGCCTTGACCTGTGCCATGTGTCCCTCGCCGTGGGCCCCGCATTCGTCCGCGACCGCTCGATCCTATCTGGACTTGCTGTCTTTGTCAGGGCATCCCCTGCACCGGCACCAGCGCCGACTTGCTGGAGGTGGTGTTGTCGCCCAGGCCGCCCGACAGATTGTAGCCGGTGCACTTGACCCCGCCGCCGCTCACGGCAAAGCAGCTGGCCGAGTACTGCAGCGCGGCCGAGGTGGCGCCCGACAGGCCCGAGACGGCCACGGGCAAAGACTTGTTGCCGGTGGTGCCGTCGCCCAGCTGGCCCCAGGTGTTGTAGCCCCAGCACTTGCCCGTGCCGTTGGTCAGGGTCGCGCAAGTGTGGTTGCTGCCGAGCGAAATCGAGGTGGCGCCAGCGATGCCGTTGGCGACCGCGGGCAGGTTGCGCGAGACCGTAGAGTTGTCGGCCAGCTGGCCGTAGCCGTTGTAGCCCCAGCAGCGCGCGGTGCCGTCGGCCAGAATTGCGCAGGCATGCTGGGCTTGGGGGCTGGTGCCCAGCGACGTGACGCCAGTCAGCTTGGCCACGTTCATCGGCGTGCCAAAGGTGACGGTGCCGTTGCCCAGCTGCCCGTAGTAGTTGTCGCCCCAGCACTTGACCAGACCGGTCTGCTTCAGGGCGCAGGTGCCGTTGTAGCTGGCGACGATGTCGATGACGCCGGTGAGGTCGAGTACGGCGACGGGGCCGGTGCGGGTCTGGGTGCTGCCGTCGCCCACCTGCCCGTAGTAGTTGTAGCCCCAGCAGCGCGCGGTGCCGTCGCTGAGCACCGCACAGGTGTGCTGGCGGCCGGCGCTGATACGGATTGCGTTGGTAATTCCAGGGACTTGCGTGGGCGGGTGCACCACGTTGTCGGTCGCGGTGCCCAGGCCCAGCTGGCCCAGCGAGTGCGAGCCCCAGCACCACAGCGAGCCGCCCTTGAGCACCGCGCAAGCATGGCCCTCGCCCGCGGAAACTTGCACGGCATTGGCGATGCCGGGCACGGTGAAGGGTACCGGGGAGCTGCTGGTACCGTTGCCGCCCAGCTGGCCTTTGTTGTTGTAGCCCCAGCACTTGACGCTGCCGTCGCCCGCCACCGCGCAGGCGAAGTTGTTGCCGCCGGCCAGCGTGGTCGCGGGGACGCCGCAGAGCAGAGTACCGCCGCAGCCGTCGCTGATGCTGCCGCTGGCGGCGCCTTGGGCCTGGCAGGTGGTGGGCGTACAGCCGCAGACGTTCGAGGTTCCGCCGCCGCCGCACGGGAAGTTGGCTACGGGTTCGGCCGCCGTGGCGTTGATCGACGTTTCGTTGCCGACCTGGCCCACGTTGTTGTGGCCCCAGCACTGCAGCGTGCCGTCCTTCAGCGCGGCGCACGTATGGTACTGGCCGGCGCTGATCTGGTTGACGTTTGTCAAGTTGGCCACCGCCGTCGGCAGGTTGTGGCTGGTGGTGGTGGTGTCGCCCAGCTGGCCGTAGTTGTTCTGGCCCCAGCACTAGGCGGTGCCGTCGCTGAGCCGCGCACAGGTGTGGTAGTAGCCCGTGCTGATGCTGGCGGCGCCCTTCAGCGCCAGGACGCCGGTCGGCGCAGTGCGGTAGGTGTTGGTACCGTCGCCCAACTGGCCGTAGCTGTTGAGGCCCCAGCACTGGGCAGTGCCGTCGGCCAGCACGGCGCAGGTGAACTGGCCCATGGCCGACGACGCCAAGCTCACCACGCCGCCGAGCTTGGGTACATTGCGCGGCACCAGCGACGACA
>JACRCU010000049.1 GCA_016218865.1 Deltaproteobacteria bacterium
CATCTTTCCAGCGTAGAAGCATGGGTGATCTCTTTTCCCTCCAGCATCACCTTACCACCGTATGCCTTGCGAAGGCCGGCCAGTACCTCGGCTAACTCGCGTTGCCCGTTACCGGAGATGCCGGCGATGCCAAAGATTTCGCCGAGTTCGTCCGGCACGAACAGGCCGAGCTGACCTCGACCGACTCGGCCGGGCAGCAGTTGGTCGCCACGGCGGCACTGGCCGACGTACGGGTCGACAACGGTCGGCAACTCGAAGATCTCTCTGCCGATCTCCAAAACCTGCTCACCGGCTGGCGCGCGCGCTGGCCGCGCTGAGACCGCAACGAATCAAGGATTCTCATGGGCATGCTCGACGGCAAGGTAGGCATCGTCACGGGCGCCGGGCGCGGCATCGGCGCCGCGATCGCCCAGCAACTGGCGGATCAGGGAGCCGCCGTAGTCGTCAACGATCTGGGCGCGCGCCTGGACGGCGGACAGACGGGCGAGCACCCGGCCCAAGACGTGGCGCAGGCCATCCGTGCGGCCGGCGGCGAGGCCATCGCCAACGAACAGAGCGTCGCCACCTTCGACGGCGCCCGCTCGATGGTGCGCGACGCGCTGGCCCAGTGGGGCCGCATCGACTTCGTGGTCCACAACGCCGGCATCGTCCGCGACGTGATCTTCCACAAAATGACCGAAGAGGACTTCGACAGTGTAGTCGCGGTGCACCTCAAGGGCGGCTTCAACATCTTCCGCGCCTGCGCCGAGCCCGTTCGCGAGCAGGGCAGCGGCGCCATGCTCGCCATGACCTCGACCTCGGGCCTCATCGGCAACGTGGGCCAAGCCAATTACGCCGCCGCCAAACTGGGCCTGGTGGCGCTGACGCGCAGCATCGCCCTGGACATGCAGCGCTACGGCGTGCGGGCCAACGCGGTGGCGCCGTTTGCCTGGACGCGGATGACCTCGAGCATCCCGGCCCGCGATGCCGCCGCCGAAGCGCGGTTGCGGCGCCTGCAACAGCTGGATCCGGCGCAGGTGGCGCCCCTGGTCACGCTGCTGGTCAGCGACCGCGCCAAAGACATCAACGGCCAGATCTTCGCGGTGCGCGGTGCCGAGATCACGCTGTTTGACCCACCCGAGCCCACGCGCAGCCTGCACCGCCAGGGCGGCTGGACGCCCGAGGAGCTCGCGGAGCAGCTGCCACTGGCCTTTCGCAGCAGCTTCGCGCCGTTGCGGGTCACGGGCGACGTGTTCGGCTACGACCCGCTGGTCTAGAGACGCGATCAATACTGAACGTTTGTTCAGTGCTTTGTTGTCCTGTCAAGTCTCTGGAACGTCAATCAGAAACCTCCGAGGCCCCGAGCAACCAGGATCCCAGCGGACGAAAACTCAAGGATGCTGGGTGGGTCGCAAGGGCTAAGAGCAAGGCGGAGGGGACGCGACCCGCCGCGACGTGAACCGTTGGATTCGGGTTTCTGATCGGTGCTTTCGCCAAAAAATGGACTCGGGGGCACGCTGCCCCCATCACCCCGAACGCAAGCGTGCCCTGCGGTCGCCAGTCCGCACCTGCCGATTTTCATGGGCCGGGGTCGGCAGATTCCGCCGGTGGCGGACCACAAGCTGGGACTTCGTCTCGGGTTGGTTTGTCCGAATGGTTTGTAGCACAAGCCTTTTCGGTAGGAATCGGGGGCGCGCCCCCCGCGTTTGCCCGCGGTCGCGGCCAGCCCACACGTGCGCAGGGAGTGCGGCGAAGCCAACCGGAATGTGCCAGAGCGCGCACCAGGCCGAAACCCGGCGGCAGATCGTCGGAACGGAGTGGGTGATGCCGACCGAAAGGGTCGCGCCGACGGGCCACAGCGACCGGGGGCTACTTGATGGCCCACCAGGTTGCGCGGTTGGCTTCCGTGACCTTGGTCACCAAGCCCTCGGCGAAGAGCCGGCTCAGGGCTTCCTGCAGGTTCGCCTTGCTGAATCGCTCGTCGCACCAGACGTGAAAGTCCGCCACCTGCAGCTCCCGATCCGGGTAGTGCCGCAGCGTGGCTAGAATAAACTCACGTGCTGTTCCTGTCTTCTTGGGCATCCTGTCCCCTCCCGTGCTCCGCAGGCATGTGCTCTGCGAGATCCCCGACGCGAGAGTGTAGCAGGAGTACAGTGCGTAGGCCAAAGGGTTCGCACAAGTTTGCGCACGACGACCGCCGCAACAAACAGAGTAACTGGGCTGGAATACAGAAAACGATATAAATTCAATGATCGGTTTCCAGCGGCAAACCCGCGGCTCGCCAGCCGTCGATGCCAGAAGGCATGATCCAGACATCGCGGAAGTGGAGTGCGACCGCCACACGGGCGGCCTTGTGGCAGGCAAGTCAGTGTTCATTACTACAGTAAAATACTACGGTTATATCCCGGTCGACCGGCAATCTCTCCGCAGATACCGCGTCAAGCGCCAGCGAGATCGCCCCCGGCACCCGCCCTAACGCGTAGGTTTCTGGACGGTTGTTGTCAAAGACACGGATCGGACGGCCATCGCGCAGACGCTGCCAGAGCTCGCGCGGGGTCAGCACGCCGAAGCCAGCGTGCGCCACGTGGGCCGCGGCGGGCTCGGACGGACCCACGGACGTACCGCCGCAGCCGAACAGGTGGGCCGCCACCGCCAGGCCAGCGCCCCACGGCCCAAGGCGGGCGTGCTGTCTGCCAAATGCCATCATCGGTACCCCTTGCAGGCGTTGGCCCGCCCGCCAAGCATACGTACCGGCAGGCGAACTGCAACGGAGTCGCGGCCCGCGGGCAAATCGTGTAGGCTGCCGGTCGGGCCGGTGGCCGGCGCCCACGGTGCGCACGCGACCGACCGCCAAGGCGAGGGAGATCATGGCAGAGATTCGGGGCAGGATAGAGGAAACCGCGACCACAAGGCCCATCCGGCGCTGCGTGGCCGCCCTGGCGACCTGGGCCACGATCGCGCTGAGCGCCTGCGGAAACGCAGGGGGCGGCGGCGGCGGCGGCGGCGGAGTCATCGGAGCGCCGGGCACGGCCTGCAACCCCGCATCCAACGGCGAAGTCTGCCTGGGCTCGGCGCGCATGCTGTGCGACCCGAGCCTGACCGTGTGGACGCAGCTGGCGGTCTGCCCGCCCGGCAGTTCGTGCGTGCTGACCTCGGCCACGACCACGTTCTGCACGACCCCCACCGCCGACGCCACTTCTTCTGGCAGCGACGCCAGCGGCAGCGACAGCAGCGGCACACCGGACACGGCAAAGGACGCGGCGAAAGACGCCCAGCCCGACACGCCGATCGCCGACACCAAACCGGCCGATACCTCGCCACCGGACACCGGCGATCCGGGCGACACCCCGCCGCAACCGACCGGCCCGATGACCATCTCTGAGATCCAGCAGGGTTCGGTGGCGTGTCCGTCGCCCGACCCGCCGGCCTGGAACCAGCTGCCCGGCGTGACGATCACCGGCGCCACGGTGGTGACCTCGCAGCGCAAACTCAACACCGACGGCACCATGATCGGGATGTATGTGCAGCAAGGGTCGGGACAATGGTCCGGGCTGTTCGTGGTCGGCGCCAAAGACGGGCCGCTGGGCGCGCTGAACTTGGGCGACGTGGTCAACCTGACCGGCGACGTCAAGGATTACTATTGCCTGACCGAGATGTACGTGACCGCCGCCACCACGACTTCGGTGGGTCAATCGGCGCAGGCGAGCGCGGCCACCCTGTACCAGGTCGGCGACTCGGCCGGGCCCTCGAAGTCCGAGGGCTGGGAAGGCGCGCTGGTCGAGCTGCACAACCTGGTGGCCGGTGGCGACGCCCTGGGCACCGACGGCAAGCCCCACGGCGACTTCTGGGTGGGCATGACCAAGGGCGACATGGCCTTGCGCGTGGGCGCGGGCTTCCCGGGCGTGTACACCAGCGTGAAGCAAGCCGATGGCACGTTCCTACCCAAGTACCCCGCCGGCACCATGCTGGGCACCGTGCGCGGAGTCATCGACTACAATTTCGGAACGTTCCGCCTGCTGCTGACCGAGGATCCGCTGCTCAGCGCGCCGTAGCCAACCCGGCACAGGCAGCCCTGCACCGCCGCTCTTCGCCCTCAGGGCAGTTGCACGGCGGTCAGCTCGGCCGGGTGCAGCACGGCAACGGCATCCAAGTCGAAGCCCCCAGTCGGCGCCAGGTACTGATTCACGCCGGTGTCGCGCACGCGCACGTAGCGGATGGCCTGGAGGCCCAACACCGCCAGATCGAACCCGTCGCCGCCGGACACCGCCGGATCGGTTGGCGCGATGCCGTTGCCCGGGGCGCTGTAGACGGGCGTCACCCCTGCACAACCCTTGGCGTCGTTGCCGTTGCACGGCCAGGTGTGCCAGGTGATACCGTCGGCGCTCACCGCCACTTCGCCCGTCTCGGTGAAGCCATCGAACGGATTCTCGAACACCAAGAGATCGACACCCGGCCCGTCGGTGGCGACCCAGTCATCAAAGGCCACGACGATGCTGCCGTTTTTGCCCAACGAGACGACGTCCAGGCTGCCGGCTAGATGGCCAGCGCCCTTGGGTGGGCCTAGGACCACCGCCGGCATGCTCGGCTGGCCAAATCCAGCTTCCGGTCCTGGTGCATAGGCGACGACGCGGTCGGCAAAGGGGTCGGCCGGGTGCGCTGCCCCGCTGCCAGTCAGAGCTGCCAACGTGGCCTTGGCGTCGCCGCCGCCCGCATCGGGCCCCGCCGCGGCAGGGCCAGCTTCGCAGCCGGCCGCCAGGCCCGCCGCCAGACACCACGCAACCCATGGATGATTCTGCACCATTGCCGTGCCCTCCGGTGGCTGGAAGCCGCGCCCGCTGGCGCTACTTCTTGGTCGCCTTGGTCCAGGGGAACTTGCCGCCGCAGCCCTTGGTGTCGGGATCGCTGGCGTCGGCCGTGAGCGTCGAAGCCTTGGCCAAAGCCAGCGAATCCTTGCCGTAATCCACCATGCAGTAGTAGAAGGTGTTGTTCTTGGGTTCGGTCCAGACGACCTTGTTGAACTTGTTGGGGTTGTAGGGATCGTCGGCCGGCTCCTGGGTGAAGCCCAGGTTGGCAGCGTTGTCGAATTCGACGATCTTGGCTTTGTTCCAAGTTGTTTGCGTGATTACGTCGTCGGTGCCGTAGGGCGTTGCCCAGGTGCCGATGAGCTCGAACACGGCCGCCATCGTGTCGCCGCTGCTGGTGTCGCCGCCGCTGGTGTCGCCGCCGCTGGTGTCGCTGCTGCCGCTGTCCGAGGTGGCGGTATCCGACTCGGTGGTCGTGCTGGCGCCGCCCGCATCCGAGTCGCAGCCGCTGACCAGCAGTGCCGCGCCGCACGCACAGGCCGCACCCCAGTGGCGCGCCGCGCTGGCGCCAACAAAGAAATTCCGCTTGATTTTCATGGTAGGGTATCCCAAAGACCGCGAACTTGCTGGTTCGGCCGCGCCCTGCTCTGCGCGCGATGCCACCAGCCATCCGATCCCGCTCGTGCACAGGCCAGTCTCGCCGGGCCATCGCCCTGGGAGCCGCGTCGACTTGTGCCGCCTGCCCGAGCGCCCGCGGCCGCCCGGCAAGCACCGAACAGCACGAAAGTACGCGATCTGGCAGGCGTGTTTGGTCGACTTGCGGCGCGCAACCGAGCCCTTGCTCGCCGCGCGCTGGCGTTGCCGGTCCCCACGCCACGAGGGACACAAGCAGCAGTTTCCTGCACAGGGAGTTCCCGACTTGCTGCGGCGCCAGCGGTCCAGCGGCGTCGCACGCTCACGGTTGCGGGTCAGCGCCGGAATTGC
>JACRCU010000549.1 GCA_016218865.1 Deltaproteobacteria bacterium
CGCCAGCCAGCGCGCCGGCCATCGTCGCCCACGCTGGGGAAGTCCGCAGGCCATCTGCACCTTCTTGCGGCGCCAGACCGGCGCAACGGTCCGCGGTCCGAGCCGCGCCGGCGCTACAGGTTGCGCGGGACGCTGACCTCGATGGTGGTGCTGCAGTTGAGCTGGCTCGGCGAGGTCATGTCTTCGCGGATGCGCAGCTTGGCGGCCTTGGGGGCGATGGCGATGCTGGTGGTACCGCGGCATTCGACCGTCTCGCCCTTGTAGCCGATCAGCTGCAAGCCGTGGAGATCGGCGCCCTTATCGGTGGCAAGGCCGGTCTGATCCGGGAAGCTGCCGGCCGATCCGTCGGTCGTCAGCACGATGGCGCCGTCGTCGTCGGTCAGGTGCACGCGCTGCAAGCCGGTGGCCGGGCCCTGGTAGTCGGCCGGGCACGTCGACGCGACGGTGGTGTACTTGACCCAGCCGTTGAACTCACCGGACGGCAGCAGCGGTCCGCCGCTGTGGCTGCTCGGGCTCTGGTCGATCGCCACCGGATCGCCCACGGTCACCGTCTGGTAGTTGGCCAGGGCGTCGCAGCCCAGGCAGCCGAGGGCGAGACCCGCGGCGACAAGTGCGACAAAGGCGAAACGCATGGTGAACCTCGCGGAGCAGGGGATTCCAGGTGTGCTCTTGGGCAGGATACGGCTCGGGCGGGTGCCGAGCAAGTAGGCCAGCGCAGGTGCGAGCGGTCCGGCGCAGTTGGGGGGCGGGAAACCAAGCTTGCGGTGATTTGAGTGCAACTCAATTCCCCGCGTCAGCGATGCGCGCCCGCATGGGTGGCGGCGCCGGGCAGGCGTCGCCACCGCCGGGAGGAGGAAACTTGGGATACGGACAGGAACTTTCAGCGACCGGCGGCCGCAGCGCGACGGGCCGGCGCGGGGATCCCCGAAGCGGCCGCGAACTCCGTGCGCCGGGCCGGGACGCCCAAAGCCGACCGCCGCGGGCTGACCGGTCCCACCCGCCCGCACCTCGCTACCGCTGCCAGTCGCCACCGCGACCCACCGCAATTCGCTTGACAGGCCGCCCAAGTTTGCCACGCTCGCCCAGCGCCCCCCGCGCAAGGAGCTCGCCGTGACGACCTACACCGCCACCATCGACGGCGCGCCCGCCAGCTGGAGCGACCGCAAGCGCCTGCTGTGGCTCCTCGGCCTGGTGGTGCCGCTGCTGCCGCTCGCCGGCGCGTGGCTGGCCCTGGGCGCGGGCGTGCGCCTGGGCTGGTGGATCGGCCCGCTGTGGGTGGTCGCGGTGGTGCCCCTGCTCGACGCGCTGGCCGGCACCGACCGCTCGAACCCGCCCGACTGGGCCTACGCGCACCTGGACGCCGACCGCTACTACCGCTGGTGCACCTTCGCCTTCGTTCCGCTGCAGTACGCGGCCCTGATCGCCGGTTGCTGGCTGGCGATGCGCGAGCCGAGTCTGCAGTGGCTCGACAAGCTGGGCCTGTGCCTGACCGTGGGCACGTCTGGCGGGGTCGGCATCGCCACCGCCCACGAGCTGGGCCACAAGAAGACCGCGTTCGAGCGCTGGCTGGCGCGGATCGTGCTGGCGCAGTCGGCCTATGGCCACTTCTTCGTCGAGCACAACCGCGGCCACCACACCCGCGTCGCCACGCCCGAGGATCCCGCCAGCGCGCGCCTGGGCGAGTCGTTCTACGCCTTCTGGCTGCGCTCGGTAGTGGGATCATTCAAGTCGGCATGGGAGCTAGAGAAACACCGCCTGGAGCGGCACGGCACGTCGCCGTGGTCCATCCACAACCAGGTGCTGACCGCCTGGGCCATGACGGTCGCGCTGTTCGGCGGCCTGCTGCTGTGGCTGGGTCCGCAGCTGGCGCCGTTCCTGGCGCTGCAAGCCGTGGTCGGATTCTCGCTGCTGGAAGTGGTCAACTACCTGGAGCACTACGGCCTGCTGCGCCAGCGCGACGCCGACGGCAAGGTCGAGCTCTGCACGCCGCAACACAGCTGGAATTCGAACCATTCGGCGTCGAACCTGCTGCTCTACCACCTGCAGCGCCACTCGGACCACCACGCCTGGCCGGCCCGCCGCTACCAGGCGCTGCGCCACTTCCAGGAGTCGCCGCAGCTGCCGTCGGGCTATGCGACCATGCTGCTGCTGGCCTGCGTGCCGCCGCTGTGGCGGGCGGTGATGGACAAGCGCGTGGTGGCCCACTACGGCGGCGATGTGCGCTTGGCCAACCTGCAGCCCTCGGCGCGCGAACGGCTGCTGCGAACCTGGCCGCCGCCGGCACCCTAGCGGACGCGGTCCCACCGGACAATTCCACCTGAATTCATGCGAGGTTTCATGTCCGCCACCGTGCCCGAGTCCATCCAGCCCTACGTGGCCGCCCTGCCCGCCCAAGTCCAGCCGCAATTCCAGAGTCTGGCGGCGGCCCTGTCGGCGGGCTTGCCGAATTCCAAAGCCAAGATTTGGCACGGCGGCCCAGTCTGGTTCGTCGCCGATCAGCCGTGCGTGGGGCTGACCCACGGCAAGCGCGGCATCCAGCTGCTGTTTTGGAGTGGGCAGCTGTTCGACGAGCCGCGCCTGGTCGCCACCGGCAAGTTCAAGGCCGCAGAGTTCGTGTTCACCGCGACGCAGGACGTGGATCCGCCGACGCTGCAGCGCTGGCTCCACAAGGCCACCACCATCGTGTGGGACTACCCCGGCGAGCTCGCCAAGTTGCGGGCCGCAGCCAAGGCGTGACCGGCCACCCACAAGCGGGCCGAGCTAGAATTTCGCCTTGACCTGCACTTCTTGGCACACGGGCGCCGTGGCCACCGCGAACACGGTGGTCGTTCCGCTGTTGGCACCGCTGCCAGTTGGCGTGAACGTGATGGTGTCGCTGTCCACGTTGCTGGTGCAGCAGCCGGTCTTGGTCGCGTTGGCGTAGGTGCCGGCCGGGCACGCGATGCTGCAGGGCGGGCTGCCGTCGCACACGTGCTGCACGCACACGCTGGCCTGGCCGGCGCCGCTGAATTCCACCTTGACCGTCACGAACTTGTTGGGCACACCGGCGACATGCCACGACGCCTTGGCCACCTGGTTGGTGCTGCCGGTGTACAACGGCGGATCCAGCTTGTAGGGCAGCGAGGCGCCCATGGTGTAGGCCGGGATGACCTCGGCCGTGTTGTACGGCTCGCCCTGGGCGCACGGCGGGGCGACGTAGACCGACACGTCGTCGATGAACACGCCCAGCTTGTTGTTCTGGTAGCAGTCGCCGCCGGTGAATTTCCAGCGCAGCTGAAACGACGTGCCCACGTAGTCGTCGAGCGGATCGATGAACTGCCGCCACGCTGTGTCGAACAGCTGGTCCGCGTCCCAGCTGCGGATCGTGACCCACGTGCTGCCGTCCGTGCTGCCCTGCAGCTCCACCTTGTCGTCGTAGCCGAAGTCGCCGGCCAACCACGCGCTGACCCACAGCTTGCTGCCGGCGGGCACGGACGACCCGTTCAGGATGGGCGAAGTGAGCGCGCCGCTGACTCCCAACGTGGTGAAGTTGGGCGGACATTCGTAGGTGTTGCCGTTGTTGAAGTTGGCCGAGCAGCC
>JACRCU010000561.1 GCA_016218865.1 Deltaproteobacteria bacterium
ACTGCCACGTCGCCGGCATGATGACGGGCAAGGCGGGCCTGCTGCACCTGCACCTGGGCGACGGCGTGCGCGGCTTGGAGCTGGTGCGGCAAGCGTTGGAAATCTCGGAGCTTCCCTCCCGCACCTTCCACCCCACCCACTGCAACCGCCAGAAGCGGCTGTGGGGCGAGGCGGTCGAGCTGAGCCGGACCCGCGGCATCTACGTGGATGTGACCACCTTCGAGGCCGACGAAGACAGCCTGGACGCGGTGCAAGCCGTGCTGAGCTGGCTAGACAGTGGCGCGGATCCGGCGCGTTTGACCATCAGCTCGGACGGCGGCGGCTGCCTGCCCACCTTCGACGGCGACGGCGTGTTGCTGCACATGGATGTGGGCGATTCGGCGGGGCTTTTGGCAACGCTGGCGCAACTGGTGCAGGGCGGGGTGCCGCTGGCGACGGTGCTGCCGATGGTGACGCGCAACGTGGCGACGCTGTTCCGCTTCCACCGCAAGGGCCGCATCGCCGTGGGCGCCGACGCCGATGTGGTGGCGCTGGACGAGCAAGGCCAGCCGCGGCACCTGTGGGCCGGCGGTCAGCAGCTCGTCGCCGATGGCAAGATCTTGATTCGCGAGCTGTTTGCCTGAAGTCGACCTACTTGCAGGTCGCGAGGAAGATCTTGACGGCGCGCTCGGTGGTGCACTCGTCCTTCTCGCACTTGAAGGCGACGCCGTTCAGCGCTTCGAGCCACTGGGCGTAGGTCGCGGTGGGCGGCACCGCCACGACCACCGACGTCGACTGCTGATCGACCCACGACTCCAGACGGTCGCCCTCGCCGTGGCCGGGCGCCGACTGCACGCCGGTCATGGTGCCGTTCTCGTCCAGACGGCCGGTGTGGATCTGAGCGCCGTCGTGCCAGATGATCGGCTTGAAGCCCAGGCCGGTCAGCTGCTCCTTGCCGATGGCGGCCCAGGCCTCGCACGCCATGGGCTTGCCGGCAGGGTTCTTGAACTTGAACTTCACCACCTCGTTCGACTTGTTCAGCGAGGCGACGAAGCCCGAGCGGCGGTTGGTGCCATCGGCGCGGCGGCGGCCGACCAGCGTGAACGTGGGCCAATTCTTACTGTTTTCGCCCTCGATGCTGGCGCGCAGCAGCGGCTCCAGGAAGGCGACCGGCACCTTCTCTTCGGCGACCACGTAGATCATCGATTGGTTGAACTGCGACACGGTCGAGGCGCGCACGTCTTGCACCAGCTGCTGCACTTCCTTGACCAGCGCCGGGTCGGCGGCATAGTCGGCCTTCCACAGCGGCTTGGGCTTCTCGCCCTCTTTGACCGGCAGCGCGGTGGCCGAGCGCAGCAGATTGTCCATCAAGCTCACGCCCTTGTCGGCCGTGACCATCAGGGTGGCGTTGCCGCTGTAGGGCGCCGGCTTGGTCGAGCGGATCGGCGGCAAGATCGGGTACTCGGGGTACTGCGGCACCTTGGCGGCGCGCGCCTCGTAGACCTTGGCGATGCGCTCGGCGAAGGCCGCGAAGGGGCTCTGCGGGTACTTGGCCTTGAACTCCAGGAACTTCTTGCCCACCTGCTCGAAGTACGGCTTGGTGATGGCAAAGGGCTGATCCTCCATGGGGATCTTGGCGCAGTAGCCCGGCACCTTCTCTTTGCAGAGCTTGCTGATCTCGTCTTCGTAGAACGAGGTTTCGGACTTGGCGTCCCACAGGACCAATTCGTAGGTGAAGAACAGGGTTACGCGGTCATCGCGCGGGCTGGCCTGCAGCAGCGTCCAGCTGTTGGCCAAGCGGGCGGCGTGGAAGAACAGGTAGTCGAACTCCACGTCGGCTTCCCAGGGCTTGCCCTTGCTCACTCGGCGGGCACCTTCCAGCTCGGCCAGGTACTCGCGCGGCGCGGCCTTCTCGTTGGCGTAGAAGTCGCGCTGCTTGGCGTACATGCGCTCCAGGGTGTCGGCGGTCTCCTCGACCGGGGTGCCCTCGCCCTTGATGGAACACGCTTTGAAATCGGAGGCTTGCCCCACCGAGGCGGTCTTCTTGATCCACGCGAGCCACGGGTGCTCGTCCTCGCCGCCGTCGTCGCTGGTGGGCAAGGCCGAGGTCGAGCGGGTGCGGCGCGAATCCATCAAGTCGGCCAGACACTTGTTGCCCACGTCTTCTTTGCTGCCTTCTTTTTTCTTCTCTTCGCAGCCGGCGCCGGTCAAGGCCGTCGTCGCCAAAAGCAGCGCCGTCAGGCCGCGTTGCAGGGTCTTGAGTCGGTTCATCGGGTCCTCGCTCGGCGCCGCGTGCGGCCGGGTTCAGGGTTGTAGCAAGAATGGGCCCTGGCGACAATCCAAATAAATCAATGCAGTCCTGCGCTGCGCAGGGCATCGCGGTTGCGGACGGCCGGCGCGCAGTTGGGGCAGCGGAGGCTGGCCTGCTCGAACGACGCCAGCGCCGCCGGCAGGTCGCCCACCTGGATCTGCGCCAACCCCAAGTGGAAAAACGCGGTCCAGCCGGCCGAATGCAGCGTCGCCGCCGCCAACACCTGCACCGCCAAGCTGGCCTGACCCGCCGCCAGTGCCGCAACGCCCCAGGTCTCTTGGCAGAACCCGTCGGCGGGCGCGCGCTGGGCACCGTCGGCTGCCAGCTGCAGGGCGGCGGCGGGGTCGCCCAGCTGCAAAAGCGCCCACCCCAACAGGGCTTGCAGCGTGGGCGAGCGCTGCGGCATGGCCTCCAGGGTCTTGCGCAGGGCCAGCCAGTCGCCCCGCTCGGCCGCGCGCCAGGCCGCCAGCTCGGGCAGCCCCGGCGGCACCGGCTCGCTGTCGGGCAACTTGCTGTTCCACTTGGCGATCGCCCTGCCCTGCTGCACGGCCGTGCCGTCCGCAGGCAGGTCCGCCACTTCCAGCGCCGCTTGCCAGCGCCCGCCCGCGGCGGCAACCACCCGTCGCGCGGCCGCCAGATTCTGGCGAACTTCGGCGCTGTCGGCTGGTTTGAGGGCGCGCACCGCGGCCAGTCGCTTCTGGGCGAGCCCGGCGTCGCCGTCGACCAGTGCGAACATTGCGGCACAGCTGGCAGCTTCGGGCTCGGTGCCCTTGGACTTCATCAGCTTTTCGGCGAGGTCGCGCGCTTCGGGCAGGCGGTCGGGCTGGCGCGCCACCAGCCGCAGGCGGTTGCAGGCGGCGCCGAGCAGCGAGCCGTCCAAGCCATAGGCCTCTTGGTAGCGCCGCTCGGCCACGCCCAGGTCGCCGCGCTGTTCCGCTTGCCAGGCTTCGCGCCAGAGCAGCACGGGTCGCGAGGTGGTGCAGCTGCCGGCGGCGGCGGCCAGCAAGAAAAGTGTGCAAGCTTTGCGGAGTTTTGGATAAGCCAGTGCCGCGACTACAAAAGGTCTGGTCACGGTCGCTAGCCTCGCGGTGCGGAGTCTTGGACTAAGGCTTGCTCGCCACCACGCGCAGACGGGTGGTCGCCAGGTCGACGCGGTGCTTGCGCGCCAGCCAGGTCTGCGAGTCGATGTCCTCGCGGGTCGCGGCCAGTTCGGCGGTCGCCTCGTCCAGGTCGGTCTTGGCCTTGGCCTGGTCGATTTCGTGCCAGCCTTCGCACAGCTCGGTGACGATGCTGACGTGATCGCCACTGATTACGTGCACATAGCCGCCATCGATGACCATGTGCAGCGGCTCTTGACCGGGCACCGTCACCACGGCTTCGCCGGTGCGCAGCGCGGCCATCAGGGGCTGGTGACCCGGCAGCACGCCCACGTCGCCGGAGACCGACGGCGCGACGACGCTCTGTGCTTCGCCGGCAAATTTCACACCTTGCGGCGTGACGATGGTGACCTGCATGGCAACTCCGCGGAATCAGATACCCAAAAGCATCGATTGTCCCAAGACTCGCGCTTTGCAGAACCCGCCGAAGCTGGAGCGGCGAGTCCCCAACGGGGCGAGCTTGCGACCCACAATTACAGCGTCTTGGCCTTCTCGATCACTTCCTCGATCGCGCCGCACATCAGGAACGCCTGCTCGGGGATGTGGTCCAGCTCGCCGTTGCAGATCATCTTGAAGCCGCGGATGGTGTCGGCCAGCTTGACGTACTTACCCGGCGAGCCGGTGAACACTTCGGCCACGAAGAACGGCTGCGACAGATAGCGCTGAATGCGGCGGGCGCGGCCCACGGTCAGCTTCTGCTCTTCGCTGAGCTCTTCCATACCCAGAATCGCGATGATGTCCTGCAGATCCTTGTATTCCTGCAGGATCGACTGCACGCGGCGGGCGATGGCGTAGTGCTCTTCGCCCACCACCATCGGGTCCAGGATGCGCGAGGTCGAGTCGAGCGGATCCACGGCCGGGTAGATGCCCAGCTCCGAGATGGCGCGGCTGAGCACGGTGGTGCCGTCCAAGTGCGAGAACGCGGTGGCCGGCGCGGGGTCGGTCAAGTCGTCGGCGGGCACGTAGATGGCCTGCACCGAGGTCACCGAGCCGTTCTTGGTCGAGGTGATGCGCTCTTGCAGGGCGCCCATTTCCGTCGACAGGGTGGGCTGGTAGCCCACGGCCGAGGGGATACGGCCCAGGAGCGCCGACACTTCCGAACCCGCCTGGGTGAAGCGGAAGATGTTGTCCACGAACAGGAGCACGTCCTTATTGCGAACATCGCGGAAGTACTCGCAGATGGTCAGCGCGGTCAGCGCGACGCGGGCACGGGCGCCCGGCGGCTCGTTCATCTGGCCGTAGATCAGCGAAACCTGCGACTTGCCGGGGATCAGCACCGGCAGGCCCTGGGCGTCGAACTTGGGGTGACCGTGCTCGTCTTTCTCGACGGCGATCACGCCCGACTCGATCATTTCGTTGTAGAGGTCGCGACCTTCGCGGGTGCGCTCGCCCACGCCGGCCAACA
>JACRCU010000555.1 GCA_016218865.1 Deltaproteobacteria bacterium
GTGCATCCCGTCCAGCGGCACAAAAACCTGCTTGGACACGTTGGGTTGCTGGAGCAAGTGCGGGTCGTCGAAGACCTGCCCATTCGACTGTGTGGCCGCCGCCAGCCCGGCGGAAGGCAAGAAAGTCGCTGATCTCATCTTCTGCCAGAACGCCAACTGCAAATACTGCGCCGGCGATTCGGGCTGCGAGGACACCTGCCGCAAGACCAAGTGTGCCGGTCCGTGGACCGCGTGCCTGGCGCCCTAGTTTTGCCCAACGACCCTTGCACTAGCCTGCGAATTTGGTACTGTTTTGCGGTCGGCACCCCGGCCGATCCTCGACGTCTGCGTCTCGCGCGCCATCTTGTTTCTGCTACTAGGGAGATATCATGAGGAAATTCTTAGTCGGCACGGTCGGCTTGGTCCTGGCTGCGTGCGGCGCGGCGGGCGGCGGCGGAGCCACCATCCAGTCGCACGGCGGCCCGGAAGGTAGCGATTGCAATCCGCAATACTCGACCGAAGGCTGCCTGAACCTGGACCGCATGAAGTGCACCGCCGACGCGGCCGCGAGCCAAGGCGGCAAGTGGCAAAAGCTGGGCTCGTGCACCGCCAACACGACCTACTGCAAGGAGGAATACGCGGGCACGGCGATCACGACCTCGTGCGCTCCGCTGTCGAGCGGCACCACCCCCACTACGGACACCATCTCTGGCGGCGACACGAGCGGCGATACGGGCGGCGGCAAGGACACGACGCCGTCGGCGACGGAGATCAAGGCCTGCGTGCAGAGCAAGTGCGCGGCCCAGTTGAGCGCCTGCATGAGCGACGCGGCGTGCGCGGCGGCGGTGGGCTGCAACCTCAACTGCGCCGATGCGGCCTGCCGCGACAAGTGCCCCTCGATCTCGGGCGAAAACGCCGCAGGCATGGCGCTGATCGGCTGCATGATGCAGCAAAACTGCGTGCCCACCACCCAGCCGACGGAAACCTGTGGCGACGGCACTTGCGAGGGCAGCGAGACCGCCAGTTCGTGCCCGCAGGACTGCAAGACCACCACCACTCCGGTGTGCGGCGACGGCAAGTGCGAGGGCAACGAAGTCGAGATGTGCCCCAAGGATTGCCAGACCGGCCCGGTGTGCGGCGACGGCAAGTGCCAGAGCCCCGAGGACCAGGGCTCGTGCCCGGCGGACTGCAAGCAAGCCACCAAGTGCGGCAACGGCACCTGCGAGTCCGGCGAAACCAAGAGCAATTGCCCGCAAGACTGTGGTACCACCACCACGGCCAAGTGCGGCGACGGCACCTGCAGCTCGGGCGAGAACTGCCCGATGGACTGCTCCAGCGTCTACTCGCCCACCATCCAGTGCGGCTGGTCGGCCTGCAAGAACGAAATGACGGCCTGCCAGAACTCGGCGGACTGCGTGGCGTTCTTCAACTGCGCGGCCATGTGCACCGACTGCAACGAGGCCTGCCTGAAAGAGTGCGTCATGGGCCCTGGCATCAAGGCCCAGACCCAGATCACCAACATCAGCAACTGCGCCAAGACTGCCGAATGCCCCAACCCCTGCCCGACCTCGGGCCCCGTGTGCGGCAACGGCACCTGCGAGTCCGGCGAGACCGCCGCCAGCTGCGCCAGCGACTGTGGCACGCCGGCCAACTGCGGCAACGGCACCTGCGAATCGGGCGAGACCGCCGCCAGCTGCCCCAGCGACTGTGGCTCCAGCACCGGCCACTTCTGCGACTCGCACTGCGGCAGCAGCGGCAATGCCTGCTACTGTGACGCCAGCTGCAAGAAGTACGGCGATTGCTGCACGGCAGCCGGGTCGGCGCCCGCCACCAAGACCTACACGTGTGCCGGCTCGACCTGCACCGACTGCAAGTAATCCCGCTCCAACACTAGCGAATCCGGCACTGGACCGGGCTCCGATTCCCGACCAACAGGGGATCGGAGACCCGGTCCGCGCTGCGTTTTGTGCGGCGCACCGATCCGCTTGCGGCGCTAGCTTCGGCTCGGGCTCCGGTTCGGGCTCTGGCTCGGGCTCGGCTTCCGGCTCGGGCTCGGGCCCCGGCTCCCGCTCGCATCCAAACTTGGACGGACGAACCTGCCCGGAAACGCCAGTGGCCCGCCGGGAAACGAGTCCAGGCGGGCCACTGTGCTGTTCTGCTTAGGGAACTAGGACACCGAACCGCTGCCGCTGGCAGCCGGTTGGATCTTCACGGCGAAGCCCATAGGGCAGGCCCGCGAACCAACCAGCCACGGCAACCCACGAGAACAACCAGTCACGGTGGGCGGCTGTCAAGCGGTAGCGGAGCGGCGTCGATGGACTAGTCGACGGCCGCGCCACCGCCCTCAGGGGCCGGAGCGGGGGCGCCAGCCGGACGGTCGCCGCGCCGATCGCGCCGACGCTCCTCGGCCGCATCGTTGCGCTCGCCACGGCCGCCGAGCTCGGCGCCGCGGGCCGGCGCGCGGTCGCGGTGACGGTCGCCACCCCGGTGATCGCGGTCGCGGTCGCCGCCGCGGTGCTCGCGGTCGCCGCGGGGCTCACGGCGCTCGCCGCGCTCGCCGCCCTCGCCTTCCTTGCGCTCGAAGCGCGGAGCCGCGTCGCCCATCGCCTCTTTGTGCGACAAGCGGATCTTGCCCATGCGGTCGACGTTGACGACGCGGACCTTGAGCGGATCGCCGAGCTTGCACACCGCCTCGACGCTGGGGGCGAAGCCGTGGGCCAGTTCGCTGATGTGCACCAGGCCTTCCGTGCCGGGCATGATGCGGACGAAGGCGCCAAAGTCCGCGATGCGGGTGACGACGCCGTCGTAGTCCTTGCCGACCTCGGCCTCGCTGGTGTAGCCGCGGATCATCTCGATGCACTTGGTGGCGATCTCGTCGTCCAGGGCGCCGACGCGGACCGTGCCATCTTCCTCGATGTCGATCGAGGCGCCGGTCGCGGCCTGGATGGCCTTGATGTTCTTGCCGCCGGGGCCGATGAGGTCCTTGATGCGCTCGGGGTTGATGAGGATGGTGAAGATGCGCGGCGCGTAGGGGCTGAGCTCGGGGCGCTCGGCCGGCAACACTTCGTCCATCTTGTCCAGGATGTGCAGACGGCCGGCCTTGGCTTGCTCCAGGGCCTGCTCCAGGATCGCGCGGTCCAGGCCGTCGATCTTGATGTCCATCTGCAGCGCCGAGATGCCCTCGGAGTTGCCGACGACCTTGAAGTCCATGTCGCCGAAGTGGTCTTCGTCGCCCAGGATGTCGGTCAGGATGCCGATCGCGTCGCCTTCCTTGACCAGGCCCATCGCCACGCCGGCCACGGCGCACGAGACGGGCACGCCGGCGTCCATGAGGGCCAGCGAGGTGCCGCAGACCGTCGCCATCGACGACGAACCGTTGCTCTCGAGGATCTCGCTGACCGAGCGCAGGATGTAGGGGAACTTCTCGAAGCTGGGGAGCGACGGCTGGATGCCGCGCATGGCCAGGTTGCCGTGGCCGACTTCCCGGCGGCCGGGGCCGCGGCTGGGCTTTACCTCGCCGGTCGAGAAGCTGGGGAAGTTGTAATGCAACATGAAGTTGCGCACGGTCTCGCGGGCGTCCAGCGTCTCGTACTTCTGGGCGTCGTGGCTGGTGCCCAGCGTCACGGCGATGAGGCCCTGGGTCTCGCCGCGGGTGAACAGCGCCGAGCCGTGGGCGCGCTTGAGCACGCCGGTTTCGATGGTGATCTTGCGGACTTCGTCGAGCTTGCGGCCGTCGAGGCGGACGCGGTCAAAGGCGATCTGCTTGCGGCAGATCTCGTCCTTGAAGCTGCCGACGATCTCCTTGATCGCCTCATCCTTGCCGGGGAAGCGCTCGCTGAGCGCCGCCACCGCCGCCTTCTTGACCGCGCTGGCCGCGGCGTAGCGGGCCTGCTTGTCGCGGATCGACAGGGTCTCCTTCAGCTGCTCGAAGGCCACTTCGCGGCAGGCCGCGGCCAACTCCGCGTCGA
>JACRCU010000556.1 GCA_016218865.1 Deltaproteobacteria bacterium
AGCCCTGATCGCCCGTGTAGGTCTCGCCCACCAGCCAGATGTGCTGGCCGCGCACCGGCTCGACTTCGTTCAGCAAGCGCGTGCGCAGCTCGGTCAGCCAGGCGCCCTCGACGTGCTTGATGGCGTCCAGGCGCAGGCCGTCGGCTCCGCTCTGCTGCATCCACCAGATCACGTTGTCGATCGAGGCCTTGCGGGCGTCGGCGTTGTCGAAGTCGAAGTCCGGCAGGTAGTTGCGGAACCAACACCACACGCCCGACGGCCCGTCCCACGGACACACGCCCGAGCCGCACACGCACTCTTGGCCGCCGACGCTCAGGGGATGGAACCACTCGGGGTGATTCTGGAAAATCGGCGAGTCCTTGTGCACGTGGTTCATCGCGTAGTCCAGCACCACCTGGATGCCCTGGGCGTGCGCCGCCTGCACCAGCGCCTGCAGGTCCGCCATCGCGCCAAAGTGGCTGTTGGGCTGGTTCACGTCCTTGGGCCAATAGCCGTGGTACGCCGTGTACTTCTTGCCGTCGTCGCCGAATTCCACCGCGGCGGTGTTATCCATCGGCACCGTCAGCCACAGGGCGTTGACGCCCAGCTCCTTGAAGTACCCGCTGGTAATCTTTTGCGTCACTCCCTTCCAGTCGCCGCCGTTCCAGTTGGCGATGTCGGCCAGGTCGGCCGAGCTCGCCTTCTGGTCGTTGCTGGGGTCGCCGTTGGCAAACCGGTCGACGAACACGAAGTACAGCACCGCGTCGCGCCAGTCGAAGGCGCCCAGCTTGGCGGGCACGCCGCAAATGGTCTTGGGCGCTGGGCAAACGCCGTCGCTCGGGCAGCTCAGCGGCGGCAGCACCGCATTCTTGCCGCCGTAGCCATCGTCGATGAGCTGGCTGGCGCTGGGATCGGGCTGCCAGTCCTCCTTGCCGCTCTGGCGCACGATGCGGAATTTGTAAACGAATTGCTGGCCCTGCGGTAGCAGGCCGCTGCCGGACCAGGTGCTGCCGCTGAGGGTGAGCGGGATGCCCACCTTCCAGCCGTCCCAGCTGCCGCGGGCCTCGACCGAGCTCTCGTCGCCCTGGGCGGTCCACACAAAGCTGTGATTGCACCACTTTTCGCCGTCGCTGCAGGTGCTCGGCGCGGTGTCGCTGTCGCTCGCGTCGCTGCCGCCGCTGCCGTCGCCCGCATCGGCGGGGGTGGCCGCGTCGTCGCCGTCCTTGGGCTCGACCAGATCGGCGGGCAGACCGTCG
Organism: Deltaproteobacteria bacterium; assembly: GCA_016218865.1. Classification (GTDB taxonomy): domain Bacteria; phylum Myxococcota_A; class UBA9042; order UBA9042; family UBA9042; genus SXRM01. The sequence goes on from JACRCU010000556.1 coordinate 1,236, forward strand.
CCCACACCGGGGTCGGCAGTATCGAAACCGGTGTCGCCATCCTTGCTTGCGGTGTCGGCCGCGGCGTCCCCCGCCACCTCGCCGGCCGCGGTGTCGCCGGCGGTATCGCCGGGCTTGCTGTCGGAAAGGTTCGTTGTGTCGCCAGGTTGTGCAGTGTCGGCCGCGGCCACCGCAGTGCCCGACTGGGCCGGGGCGCCGCAGCCGACCGGCCCCGACAGCGCCGCCAACGCCAACAGCCAGGGCAGCATCGCGCACGGCCAACGAGTGGAGTCGACAGGGATCTTCGGCAGCTTCATGGCACTCTCCAGGCCCCCCAGCGTAGCGGCCGGCACCGGAGCGGGCAAGCGCCGGCGGCCGCCCGGAACCGCGCGCGCCCGGCCTATCGTCACGGTCCTGTGATGGCAGCTCCGCTGGGTCCGCCCGGCCGCCGATCCCCTGATTTGCCGGGCAACCGCCGAGAATCAAGTAGGTAGGCCAGCTTCGGCGCCGGGAATTGCGCTCCCGTTCGCTACCATTGTCGCGGAATTGGTGCGAAACACGCCTTGGCGCCCCGGCTTGGCCGGGCTAAAATCACTGCGACCGGACTCCGGCGCGGCGCGGCCGCCATCTTGGCCCTGACGCGCTCGAGCGCGATTCGCCAGTTCTGCGCGAGTCCAGTCCACAACAGGTAGCGGGGGGAGCCATGTCCAAACAAGAACAGCGCGACGCGGAAGCGATTTCCAAGGCCATCCTGGCCGCCGGTGTGCACGGCGTGCACGTCGAGGTCGACGATCAAGAGGTCGCCTACCTGGACGGCGAAGTCCAGAACGCCGAAGAGGAAGTGGCCGCGGTGCAGGCAGCGATCGCGGTGGGCGCCGTCGAAGTGGTCGACGGTCTGCACTACCCGAACATGCGGGTGGTGACCCACCACGTCAAAGCGATCACCCAGGGCGTGCCGGTCGACCACCACAAGGACAAGCAAGGGCACTAACGTATTGACTCTAAAGAAGTTCGTTCAAGTTGCCCTGGTCTGCTGCGCGGCCTGCAACCGCTCCGCGCCGCCGCCACGGGCGGAAGTACCGGCTGTTGCTGCGCTGCCGCGGGCGACGGAACTGCCCGGGCCGGCGACCGCCTTGGCCGCCCCGGTCACCCGCGCGCAGTGGGACGACGACCTGCAAGAGCCTGCCCCACAAGGCCGTTTTGGCCAAACGCCGGGCGCCCACAGCCGGAGCGTCGGCACCGCCCAGAACGGCGCCCTGCAGGGTGGGCTGGCGCTGCGCGAGAGCAACGCCCTGCGCATCCTGCCGCAAACCAAGCGCAACGCCTTGTACTTCGCTACCGCGGAGCTGACCGGCCTGCTCGAGCGGTCCGCGGAGGCGCTGGCGCAGGACCACCCTGGGGCGGTGCTGCGGGTTGCCAACCTGTCGCGGCAAGAGGGCGGCGACATCGGCCCCAGCGTCAGCCACAACAGCGGCCGCGACGCCGACGTGATGTTCTTTGCCGTGGACCGCTTCGGCAGCCCCAAACAGCCCGATAACTTCTGCCATTTCGACGCCACCGGCGTCGCCGACGGCCCGACCCAGGACGCCGGCCGCTACGAATTCGACGCCGCGCGCAACTGGACCCTGGTGCGCCACTGGCTCTCGGACCCCGATGTGGTGGTGCAGTGGATCTTCGTCGCCATCCCGCTGCGCAACCAGATGCTGGACTACGCCCTGCGCCAGGGCGAGCCCGAGGGGCTGCGGCGCCGCGCCGCGCAAGTCCTGGTGCAGCCCCGCGATTCCAGCCCGCACGCCGACCACTTCCACCTTCGCATCGCCTGCCCGCCCGGCGACCGGCCAGGCTGCATCGACGGCGGCGGAGTGACCGCCCAGGCCCGCGACGCCCAGATCGACTCGCTGCTCGAGATGTACCACCACGGCTCGCCGGCCGAGCAGCGCTACGCCCGGGAGCTCCTGAGCCTGCCTCCCGACGCGGACTTGGGCGCGCTGCCGCCGATCGAAGGCGAGGATTGACCGCGCCCCGATCGGGCAAACCGCATAATCCTTGACAATCTACATTTTCAGTGTATCTTCCCGCGCCAATTCGACCGGCCGAACGCAGTGCACCGGGTGGTGTGGGCGGGGCCGGGAGAAAACACTTGCCCTGGGCCTGCGGACCTGGGGCGCGAGGTGAATCATGCGCAAGATCAACTGGTTGCTCGCGCTCGCGGCCGTGGCTATGTTCGCCGTGGGCTGCGGCTCGGAAGAAAGCAAGACGACGACCACCACCGACACGTCGACCACCAAGGACACGACCACTACCGACACCACCACCGGCGACACCATGATGGGCGACACCATGATGGGCGACATGGCGATGGGCGATACGACGATGGCCGACACCGCCACCATGACCGCCGAGAAGGGCTGCCTCAGCGCCTCGGACAAGGCCTACGTGGACGAGCTCGGCAAGGACCAGACCAAGGCCGAGACCTTCACCAACGACACCAAGTCCTGCACCCTGGGCTCGTGCATCAGCAAGACCACCGATGCCGAGGGCTCGGCCTGCGTCGGCAACTGCCTGGTCACCACCAAGAAGCACCCCCTGTCGCTGGCCTGCGCCACCTGCTACGGCATCCGCGCGTTCTGCACGCTGAACAACTGCGTCAAGAACCCCGCCGAAGCCAGCTCTGGCTGCGCCACCAACGCCAGCGGCCAGGCCTGCATCGACTGCCAGAACAAGTACAAGTGCGTCGAGGCCGGCGAGAACTGCAAGGCCGGCATGTAAGCCCACCGCGCTACGCAACCGAGGGGTCGGCCTCAGCACTGCTGGGGTCGGCCCTTCGGCCTTTTTGGCCCCGCTCGGGCGCAGACTTGGCGTAGGGGCGGTTCTGTGGCACGCTCGCGGCGTCGGCAAATTGCCACCCCATGCCCACCACCGCATCGCCCGCGAGGACGCGCCATGATCGATTCCACTTTTCGTTTTCGCCGCATCGCCGCCGCCCTCGCCGTGATCGCGCCGGCCGCCGTGATCGCGCCGCAGCTGGCCCAGGCCGCCGGCTACGATACGCCGATGCTGTACTCGGCGCGGCACATGGGCATGGGCGGCGCCGCGATCAGCTACGTCGACGATCCCAGCGCGATCTTCCATAACCCCGCGGGCTTGGCCAACATCCAAGGCGGCGCGGTGCTGGCGGACTTCTCGCCGCTCATCGGCACGATCCAGGGCAGCCCGTCCAGCCACCTGCTCAAGGACGGCAGCAAGCCCGGCCTGAGCCTGAACTCGAACACCACCTTCGCGCCCTTCTTCATGGCGGGCGGCGCCTACAAGCTGCACAAATTCCTGACCGTGGGCTTTGCCGTGTACCCGGTGGCCAGCGCCGGCGCCAGCTACACCTATCAGGTCAAGCTGGACAGCGGCGGCACAGCCGAGATGGAAGACATGACCAAGCTGGCCTTCATCGACTACGCGCCGTCGATCGCCGCCGAGATCCTGCCGGGCCTCAAGATCGGCGCCGCCTACCGCTTCTCCACGGTCGACTTCGAGCGCAAGCGCGTCAACCCACAGGAATTCGGCGATCCGCTCAGCATCGATCTGTCGATGAAGGGCAGCAACGCCAAGGGCTTCCGCCTGGGCGCCCAGTACTCGGCCAAGGACTTCGGCCTGGGCCTGACCTACCGCCACCGCACCGACACCACCGTCTCGGCCGACAAGGGCATCCTGCTCAGCAACGCTGGCCACGACCTGACCTACGAATTCACGCTGCCCTCCAAGCTGGGCCTGGGCGTCCACTACGACGGCATCGCCAACCTGCGCTTGGCCGCCGACGTGGAGTACACCTGGCAGGAGCAGAACGATACCTCGTACATGGCGGGCACCGCCGACATCGGCTTCCCGGTCAAGGTCGCCAACGTCTCCAAGTGGTCCAACACCATCACGGCCCGCTTGGGCGGCGCCTACCGCTTTGGCGCGTTGACCGGCCGCCTGGGCTACGTGTTCGACAGCCAGGCCTCGCAAGTCCGCTATCCTTCGGCTTTTGGCACCCCGCCCGGCATCACCCAGGTCGCCACCTGCGGCGTGGGCTACGCCATCAGCGACAACCTGGACGTCTCGCTGGCGGGCGCCTACCGCACCGGGACGGCTACCGTCACCGCCGCCGACATCAAGGACAACGGCTGCGCCTTCTGCGGCCTGCAGGGCGACTACAAGATCAGCTTGTTCGGCGCTTACATCGACGCCGTCTGGCGCTTCGGCGGGCCCGGCAAGGCTCCGGCCGCTGCCGCTCCGGCGCCCGCCCCCGAGGCCACTCCCGCTCCGGAACCGGCCCCCGCTGCGGCGCCCGGTCCCGGCTTGGCCCAGCGGTAGCCCTCGCTTCCTATCGAGTTCCGCGGCTCGAGCGCGGCTTGACAGCCGCCAGACGGTTGCGCATACTGCTGCCCCACAACAGCGCCCGCGCGGCGCTGTCTACGGTGAGACACAGCAAGACGCCCAGATAGCTCAGTAGGTAGAGCAGTGGACTGAAAATCCACGTGTCGCTGGTTCGATTCCGGCTCTGGGCACCGGTCGAACGGGGCACCACCCCAGACGACCTTTGCCGGTGGCTGCGCGCTGCCGGTTGTGCCAAGTGGGCCGCACCGAATCGGCCAACCACGATTCGCACAGCACTTCTGGGGTTCATCTCGATCTGGGATTCATCTAGAACTTCTGGGATTTATCTATCAAAGGGCCTGTAGCTCAGCTGGGAGAGCGCTGCGTTCGCAATGCAGAGGTCAGGGGTTCGATCCCCCTCAGGTCCACCAGACGTCCGCAATCTCCAAGCCACCCGCTTGCCCCCGACGCCGCCCGCCGCAGACAGCGCTACCGCTGCTCGCGCCCGGTGTGCACCGTCGAACATGCCGGTGGCTTTGGTGTTTTTCTACCCCGTTCCGATCCCCGCCGGGCGCCCCGATCGCCCCGCCCACCGCATCCGCGATCACCTTGCTAGGAGTTTCGATGGCGCTGCTCGATCTCACCTTTGATCTCAATGACTTGCTTGCCGATGCCCAGACGATGGTGGTGATCGGCCGGCGCAGCGATCTGGTCGAGGGCTGGCCGCAAGCGGGGCTGCCCAGCGAACTGCGCGATGTGGTGGCCCGCATGGCCGCCGATGCCAAGCCGGCCATGGGCGCCAGCAGCTCGACGCTGCTGCCGATCGCCGCCGGACTACCCAAGAACCTCGTCCTCATCGCCCTGCACGACAGTCTGGCCCGCCACCTTTCGGATGCCCGCGCGCTCGATATCTACCTGGCGCTGCGCAACGTCGCCCGGCCCGACGGCGGCAAGGTCGCGATCCTGTGCGCCCTGCGCGACGCCAGCCAGGCCCTGGGTGCGGTGCTGGGCATCGCCCGCGCCTACCCGCTCTACAGCCGCAAGTCGTCCGCCAAGGGCGACCCCAAGGCCGCGGACGTCAAGCTGCTTTTGACCACCAAGCAAGGCGCGCTCAAGACCGGCCTGGACCAGCTGGCCCACGCCCGCGACGCCGTGCATGCCGCCCAGCGCTGGGTGGACATGCCCACCGCCGAGCTGGACACCGCCGTCTTCGAGTCCGAGGCCAAGGCGCTGGCGGCGACCCTGCCGCACACCTCGATCCAGTCGCTGGTGGGCGACGAGCTGCTGACCCACGGTCTGCGCGGCCTGCACGCCGTCGGCCGCACCGCCATGGTTGCGCCGCGCTTGGTGATTTTGGACTACAACCCGCCCAGCGCCCAGGGCGAGCCCGTGGCGCTGATCGGCAAGGGCCTGGTCTACGACACCGGCGGTTTGTTCTTGAAGATCGCCGACTCGCGCATGCTCACCATGAAGTGCGACATGGGCGGCGGCGCGGCGGTGCTGGGCGCCCTGGCGATCCTGGCGCACTCGGGCCTGGCGCGGCGGGTGATCTGTGCGGTGGCGATGGCCGAAAATGCCATTGGACCCGACAGCTACCGGCCCGACGACATCATCGAGATGCACTCGGGCAAGACCATGGAAGTCAACAACACCGACGCCGAGGGCCGTATCGCCGTGGCCGACGCCGCCTCGTACGTGGCGCGGAACTTCAAGCCCACCGTGCTGATCGACGCCGCGACCCTGACCGGCGCGCAGCTGATGGCGACCGGCAAGTACCACGCCGGCATCGTCGCCAACGACGGCGCCTTAGAGCAGACGCTGATCGACGCGGGCCTGACCTCGGGCGATCACTGCATGCCGCTGCTGTACTCGCCCGAGCTGCACACCACGGAATTCAAGAGCACCGTCGCGGATATGCGGAACTCGGTGGCCGACCGCATGAACGCGGCGTCGTCGGCGTCGGGTCTGTGGATCTACATGCACATCGACGACCTGGGCCTCAAGTGGGCGCACGTCGACCTGGCCGGCCCGGCGTTCTTGGACAACCGCGGCACCGGCTACGGCGTGGGCCTGCTGGCCGAAGCGGTCCGCAACCTGAAGTAGCAGCGCTTGGTGCACGGCTAGCTGTAGAAAAACTACACATGTTGAAAAAATCGACACGGGCCGCGCCGGGACTTGGCACCTGGCGGCGGCCCGTTTCGTTGCAGCGGAGCGCAGTTGGCGTAAGCTGGCCGCGGCCGAGGCCGTTGGCACGGCTCTTGCTACTTCCTTGGGCAGGGCGGCACAGCGCTGACCCTGACCGCCGCGGCCGCCCTAGGGCCGCGACCCTTGGGGCAACAAGAGGATTCCTGGAGGCAATATGTTGAAGCTGCACTCGATTCGCCTGGCGCTGGCTGCGGGCTTGATTCTTTCGGCGGGCACGGCCCACGCCCTGACCTACTGCGACGACAAGAACCCCTGCCCCAGCGGCAAGGAGTGCTTCGTGGCCGTGTGCGTGCCGTCGACCAGCGTGTGCACCGCCGACGCCAACTGCAAGTCGTACCAGAGCTGCGATTTTTCGTGCAAAGTCAGCGGCAGTGGCACCGTTGGCACCACGACGCCGGTCGAAGCGGACGCCGGTCTCGTGGCGGCAGACGGCGGCTCCAGCGGCGGCGGCAGCGGTTCGGGCAGCTCCGGCGGCGAGGCCGACAAGCGCGCTCCCGACGCGGGTTCCAGCTCGGTGGACGCCACGGCGATCCCACAACCCGAAGACGTGTACACCCCGCCGCCGGTGCCCGAGTGCCCCAAGAGCAAGGGCGTGTGCATCGCCGACCAGAAGAAGGTCCAGCCGCAGCCGGGCTGCACCGAATTCTGCAAGACCATGGCCACTTGCGGCGGTCTGGGCGGCTCCAGCTCGGGCGGCAGCAGCGGCAGCGGCGGCGGCTCGGTCCCACCCGAAACGGACGCGTCTTCGCCCGGCTTTGTACCGCCCGACGCGGGTTCGTCGGATTTCGCTTGGCAAGACGCCGGCGAGGCGCAGCCCATCGATGCCGGGGCCTACGTGGATGCCCAGCCGATGGACATGAACATCGAGAGCCCGGATGTCTCCGTCGAAGTCGGCCAGGCGCAGATCGACATGTGCATCCAGCTCTGCAGCGTGATCAAGCTCGGCGGCTACCTGCCCAAGGAGTGGGGCGCCATGGAGCAGTGCGTGCTGGACAACATCGGCAAGTGCGAGGAAGTCAACAGCAAGTGCGAAGCGCTCTCGGAGCCGGTCGGCAAGGCCTTCGACGGCAACGAACACCTGGCCATCGACCTGCTGGGCCTGAACTTTGGCGGCGGCATGAGCAGCGGCGGCAACAGCACCGAAGGCGGCGGCAAGGGTTCGAACGACGCCGACGCGGCGACCACCGGCGCTCCGCGCTACCAGGGCGATGCCAGCGGCGGTGCCGACGTGGCGGCGGTCAATCCCGATGCAGCGGGCAGCAGCGACGCCAAGACCTCGGCCGCGGCCAGCAGCAGCTCGTCGGCCAGCAGCAGCGGTTGCACCAGCGGCAGCACCGGCGGCTCGCTGGGCGGCCTGGCCGGCCTGCTGGGCCTGTGCAGCGCCCTGGTCCTGCGCCGCAAGTACAGCTAAGCCAAGCTCTTCTCGCCCGCGAGCTGCCCGCAGGCTGCGCCAATGTCCTGGCCCTTGGACTCGCGCAGGCTGACCGAGGCGCCCGTCGCGCGCACCACCTCGACGAAGCGATCGATGACCAGCCGCGCCGGGCGGGTGTAGCCGGCCCCCGGCCAGGCGTTGAATGGGATGGCGTTGATGTGCGCGCCCACCTGCAGCGCCATCTGACCCAGGCGGCGGGCGTCGTCCAGCGAGTCGTTCACATCGCGCAACAAGGCATACTCGAAGGTGATCTTGCGATGCGGCCGCGGCGGCAGCGCCCGCAGCACCTCGACCATCGCGGCGATCGGCACGCCCTTGTTCACCGGCATCAGGCGGTCGCGCACGGCGTCGGTGGTGGCGGTCAGCGACCACGCCAGGTGCACGTCGGGCTGGGCAGCGACCAGCTTGGGCAGGTACTTGGCCAGCCCCGAGGTCGACACGGTGATGCGCCGCGGCGAGAAGTCGTAGCCCTTGGGATCCATGAGGATCTCGAGCGCGGCCAGCAGAGCGGGCAGGTTGTCGAGCGGCTCGCCCATGCCCATGAACACCAGGTTGTGCGGGCGCGCCGACAGCGGACCGTCTTGCCCCCCCGCCACGCCGCCGCGGCCGCGCCCCTGCTCGAAGCCGCGCCGGCAGGCGATCGCCACCTGTTCGACGATCTCGCCCGCGCTGAGGTTGGCCCGCACCGGCAGGCGCGCGGTGGCGCAGAAGTCGCAGGCCATCTTGCAGCCCACTTGCGACGACAGGCACTGGGTGACCGAGCCCGGCGCGCCGTCGGCCGCGTCCATCGGCATGATCACCGTCTCGATCGGCGCACCATGGCGCGTGCCCAGCACCAGCTTGGTCGACCCGTCGATGGCGGACTGGCGCGCCGCCTCGACCTCCAGGGCCGTCAGCGGCGCGCTCTGTTGCAGGTGTTGCCGCAGGCTCGCCGGCAGGTCGGTCATGGAATTGTAATCGCGAACCAGCCGCGCATGCAGCCAGCGGAACAGCTGCTCGGCGCGGTACTTGGGCTGACCGAGCTGAGCAAAGTACGCGACCAACTGCGCAAGGGGCAAGGACAGGATGTCGACGACCTGGGGCTCGGCGGGCATGGCGACTCGCGGCCGACCTCTGCGGCGGCAGCGGCAGTGTAGGCGGGCCCGCGGCGGCGCGGCAGTGGGGCCGTGGGAAAAAGTGAAGGGCGACCACTTTGGCGCGGGCCGCGGGGGCTGGCGAGGTTGCAAGTTGCCCCTCGACCCGCTAGCATCTGTCTCAAGTTGAAACATAAGCTGCACCGCGGGCATAGCTTCTGGCTTGGCCGTGTTCACCAAGAGTGGTGAAGCGTGCGCGACGCCGTCCCCTTTTCGCAGGCAAAAAGGCTGTATTGGAGCTAATTTGAGTCCTCCGCCCCCTCCAGGCTCGCCGCCGCGGCGCGAGACCGACAGCGTGCTGATCGTCGAAGACGATCCCGTTACGTCGGCGCGCATCCACCGCGAGCTGACCAAGGCGGGCTACCGGGTGGTGGCGGTGCCGACCGCGCGCCAGGCCGAGGAGCAAGTCCGTCTGGAGGCGCCCGCGGTGGCGCTGCTGGACCTGAGCCTGCCCGACAGCAACGACCTGTCGCTTTTCCACAAGATCCACAGTCTCGCGCCAGCGGCCAAGCTGGTGATCATGACGGCGATGGACGACCTGGACGTGGTGATCAGCGCCACCCAGGCCGGCGCCTTCGACTTCATCACCAAGTCGCCCGATGTAATGCAGCGGGTGCAGGTGACGGTCCGCAACGCTTTCGACTCGCTGGAACAGGCCGAGCAGGTTGCGGAATTGGCCTCGTCGCTCCGCCAGCGCGACCGCTTTTCGCGCATCGTCGGCCAGTCGCGGGCGATGGACGAGGTCAAGGCGGCCATCGACAAGCTGGCACCGTCGCGCGTCAACGTGCTGATCACCGGCCCGTCGGGCACCGGCAAAGAGGTGGTGGCGCGCAGCATCCACGAGGTGGGACCGCGGGCAGCTCAGCCCTTTGTCGCGGTCAATTGCGCTGGCATTCCAGACACCTTGTTGGAGTCCGAGCTGTTCGGCTACGAGCGCGGCGCCTTCACCGGCGCGGTGCAGCGCAAGCTGGGCAAGTTCGAGGCGGCCCACGGCGGCACGCTGTTCCTGGACGAGATCGGCGAGATGTCGCTGTCGCTGCAGGCGAAATTGCTGCGCGTGCTGCAAGATGGCCGCTTCGAGCGCCTGGGCGGCAACCACGAGGTGCAAGCCGACGCGCGCATCATTTGCGCCACCAACCGCGATCTGCTGGGGATGGTCAAGGCCGGCACCTTCCGCGAGGACCTGTACTACCGCATCGCGGTCTTCACGGTGTTGCTGCCGCCGCTGGCCGCCCGCACCGACGACATTGCGCTGCTGACCGACCACTTCGTGCGCGCCGCCGCCCGCGAAGAGGGCAAGCTCATCGTTGGCGTTTCGCCAGAGGTCATGCGGCTTTTCCAGCAGTACACCTGGCCCGGCAACGTCCGCCAGCTGCAGAACGTGGTCAGCCGCGCGACCGTGGTCTGTACCACCCGCGAGATTTCGCTGCGCGACCTGCCCGAGTCGTTCGTGCAGGAATGGCAGGCGGCGCGGCCCAGCGAACCGATGGCCAGCGGGTCCACGCCCAAGACCTTGCCGGTGGTGCGACCGCTGACGGCCGAGCCGGTGCCGGCCTTGCTGCCCGCGAGCCTGCAGTCGAGCTCGGTGGATGCGCGGCTGGACGCGGCCCTGGAGCTCGCCTTCCCCGACCCCGGTCTGCTGCCGACGGCGCGCGACCTGGAGGCGGCGGGTATCCGCTTGGGGCTCAAGCGCTTGGACAACAACATGCTGATGACGGCCAAGCGCATGGGCATGAGCCGCGCCACCCTGTACCGCCGCATGGCGCTGCCGGATTGACGGCACTGCCGGCGCAACCGCGCACTACCCCGGTTGATTTTCCGACTCGGCGTCCAGCGCCGCCAACACCGCGCGCTTCTGCGCGGGCGTGAGGCGCCCCAGGTCGGCGCTGCGCTCGGCCAGCAGTCGCGACGCTTGCCGGTGCAGCGCGGCGGCATCGGGTGGCAACACCGCAAGATGTTTGATGAGTGTGTCGGCATCGCCGCGCGCCACCGCCCCGGTCAGGCCCGCCAGCAGCGGTGTCTCGGCCGGCAGCCGCTGCAGTGCCGCCAGGGCCGTGACCGCCAAGTGGAGAAGACCGCGGCGGAATTCCGGGTCGAGCAGCCCGGCCTTGGCCAGCGCGGCTTCCGCCGCCACCGCCAGCGCCACCCAGTCGTTGGCGATCAGGGCCGCCGCCGCGTGGTAGGCGGGCCGCTGGTCGTCGGCGACGAATTGCGGCGTGCCGCCGAGCTGTTCCGCGAGCTGCCGCGCCAGGGCCTGGGCCGGAGCATCGCCGCCCACCGCCATCAGCGCGCCGCGCAACGCGGAGCTCGGGTCGCGCAGGGTCAGCGGATCGGCTACGGCCGCCAGCGGGTGCAGCGAGCCGCAGGCCACCTCGGCGTGCTCGGCACGAGCCAGCTGGCGCGCCGGTGCCACCCCCGACAGGTGCAAGTACACGGGAGCGAGCGGCGCCGCTTGGGCCAGATCCTCAGCCAACACAGCCAGTTGTCCATCGGGCACCGCGGCCAGCACGGCATCGAAGCGGCGCCCGCGCGGGAGTTCGTGGGTGATCGCGACCGCGAGTTCCTGGGCCGCCCACCAGGACTCCAGCACCTGTGCGCGCGCGCGACGGCGCACCACCGCCACCACGACCTGGTCGGCGCGGGCCAGATCGCGCGCCAAGGTCGCACCCAGCCGGCCGCCGCCGATTACCAGCAATTGCAGGGACTCAGCCATGCGACGCTCCGCCGCGGTAGAGTCCCAGGCGCGCGATCTCGGCCGCTACCGCCTGTGGCAGCCAGCCTTGCGCCGACTCGCCGCGCCGCAGCCGCTCGCGGATCGCCGTGGAGGCCAGCTCGGGCAGCACCACCGGCAGCGCCACGTCGGTGAACTCGTTCGGCACGGCAAACCCGGGCCGCCTCAACACAATCGGTGGCGCCAGCTCGGTCACCGCCTCGAACCGGTGCCAGCGCGCCCGCTCGGCCAGGATGTCGCTGCCGATGATGAGGCGGAACTGGTGCTGCGGGTGGCGCTCGCGCAGCAGTCCCAGCAGATCCAGGGTGCGCCCGCTGCTGTCCTGTTCGTCGTCGCGCACTGCTATCCGCTCGCCCAGCAAGGCAAACGCCAAGCGACACAGGTGCATACGGGTGGCAAAGTCCGCGCCCGGCTGCTTGCCCAGGGGGTGGTGGGCCACCGGCAGCACCCACACCGCGTCGACCGGGGCAGCGGCCAAAACGTACGTCGCCACCAACAGATGCGCGGCATGGGGCGGATCGAAAGTGCCGCCCAGCACCCCAATTGTCCGGACTGGGCCAATCGTCGCCGCCGGAGCGAGGGTCGCCATGGCCTAGGCCAGTCGCCCGTGCGGCCGCGGATAGAGCAGGTGCGGGCGGGCGCGCAGGGCGAAAGCCTGCTCGGCGGCTGCAAAATCGCCGCAGATCTCGGCCAGCGGTGCGCCGGCTTCCAGGCCCAGCCGCGCCGCCGGTCCGCCCATCAGCAGGTCGATCGCCAGGCGATCCGCCACGAATTCATATACTTCGGTGCGCCAGGCAAAGTGCTCGCGCCCCAGCTGGAGGGCCGCGGCGATGAGGGCCAGGCCGGCGCGCACCGCTTGGAACTGCCGGCGATCGCTGACTTCCACCGCCACGCCGCCGCAGACCTGGCCGGCGTACTTCTGGAAGGTCGGCTCGAACAGCATCGGCCGCACCGCCAGCCCCGGGATCTCCAGGGCTTCGATGGCGTCGGCGTAGCGCCGCGCCGGCAGCCACGGGGCGCCCACCAGCTCGAAGGGGCGGGTGGTGCCGCGGCCTTCGCTGAGGCGCGTGCCCTCGATCAGGCAGCCGCCGGGGTAGACCACCGCGGTCGCCACCGTGGGCATATTGGGGCTCGGCGCATACCAGCAGCTGCCCGCGGCGCCAAAATCCTGCTCGTCCAGGTACTTGTCGGTCTGCCAGCCGGCGCAGGCCACCACTTGTAGATCGACGTTCAGCCCGGCCTCGGCCACGTACAGGCGGGCGATCTCGCCGATGGTCAGGGCGTGGCGCTGCGGCAGGTCCAGCCAGCCGACAAAAGAGCGATAGAATTCGGGAAGATGACCGCCCTCGATGCTGCAGCCGTCGATCGGGTTCGGGCGGTCCAGCACCACCACCGCCACGCCCGCCTGGGCACAGGTCGACAGCGCCATGCACAGCGTCGCAAAGTACGTGTAATAGCGGCTACCTACGTCCTGCACGTCGAAGACCAGCACGTCGAGCCCGGCCAGCGCCGCCGGCTGCAGCGTCAGGGTGTCCAGACTGCGGCCGTACAGGGTCGTAACTTCGCGCTCGAACACGGGATCCTGGCCACCGTCCACGCCGATCAGATCCTGGGCCGTCGACCACAGGCCGTGCTCGGGACCGAACAAGCGGACCACGTTCACGCCCGCCCGCGCCAGCTCGTCGAGCAGGTGGCGGCGGCGCCACGGGGCGGCGGTCGCCCGCACCAGCGACGAGGGGTTGCAGAGCACGCCGACCCGCCGACCCAGCAGCTGGGCAAAGCCTTGATCGGCGGCAACTTCGGCACCTGTGCGCAGCATGCGGACCTCCATCGGCGCGGTGGCGATCACTCAATCGGTCGGATTGCGGTCGCTCGGGTCGGGGAAGCGCAAAATCCGCAGCTCGCCCTCGCCCTCGGGCTTGTAGACTTCGATTCCTTTGACGTTGGCCAAGTTGACGTACAAGGTCGGGCCGGCGTCGCGCTCGTTGCGCAGGGCGATGAAGTTGTTCTCCACGCCGGTGACGATGCCGATGACGCTGCTGTCGTCGTCGTCGAACTGGATGACCCAGACTTTCTGGCCGATTAGCTGCTGCACGAACGCTCCGCGGGGCGCCTTGCCTGCGACGCCGGCCGCAGTCTACACCAAGTCCTCGGGCGGCGACAGGAAAGCTTCGTGTCGGAAAAACATATGGATACTCGCGATGATACCTGACACGGCTTTTAATCTCTATGGGAGTTGTATAGATTGACTCCGTCGCCCCTGGCGGCGACCCATCCCGCTCCGGAGCCCCATGGATATCGACCACGACGAACTGGATCTGCTCAGCGCCGCCGAACTGGACCAGCGCTACGCCAACCTCAGCGATATCGACGAATTCATCGCCAAGACCGCCGATTACCAAGCCGGGCGCCTCAGCCCCGAGGCCTACCGCGCCTACCGCTTGACCCGCGGCGTCTACGGCCAGCGCCAGCCCGACGCCTACATGCTGCGCCTCAAGATCCCCGGTGGCATCGTGCTGCCCGATCAGCTGCAGGTCATCGCCGACCTGACCGAGGCCGCGCCCGAGCCGATCGCCCACATCACCACCCGCGAGAACATTCAAATCCACCACTTTGCCCTGGGCGAGGTGGAGCCTTGGCTGCGGCGCCTGGCCGAAGTGGGCGTGACCACAACGGAAGCCTGCGGCAACACCGTCCGCAACATCACCCAGGACCCGTGGGCCGGGCTGGCGCCGGACGAGCCCTTCGACACCACCCCGTATCTGCAGGCCATCGTTCGGTTTTTCCTGCGCAACCCGCGCGCCCATGGCATGCCGCGCAAGTTCAAGATGGCGGTGTCGACCTCGCCGGCCGACCGCGCGATGGCGGCCATTCACGACGTGGGGTTGGTGGCGTGCCTGGGCGACGACGGTCTGCCGGCGTTCAAGGTGCTGGTCGCCGGCGGCCTGGCCTCGATGCCGCGCTCGGGCCTGGAGCTGCACGCGGCGTGGCCGGCGGTGGACATCCTGACGCCGATCCTGGCGGTCATCGACTTCTTCCAGGCCCACGGCAACCGCACCATCCGCAGCAAGGCCCGCATCAAGCACGTGCTGCGCAAGATGGGCGACGCGGCCTTTGCCGCCAAGTACCGCGAGTACCTGGAGCTGGTGCAGAAGGACCCGCCGCCGCGCTTGGACATTGCGGCCAAGCTGCATCCGCCGGCGCGGCCGTGGAGCCTGACCACAATGCAACTGCCGGCCGAGCTTGTGGAATGGGCGCGCTCGGCGGTGCGGCCGACCCGCCTGCCCGGCTTGGTGTTCGTCACCATCCGCATCGATCAGGGTGGGGCGCTGAGCCCAGCCGACCTGCGCAACCTGGCCAATCTGGCCCAGCGCTACGGCCAGGGCTGGTTGCAGCTGACGCCCCAGCAGAACGCGCTGTTGCGGGCGGTGCCGACCGAGCAACTGCCCCAACTTTACGCCGACTTGCAGCGCGCTGGGTTGGCCAAGGCCGGCGCCGGCACCGCTGCGGACATCACCAGCTGCCCGGGCGCGTCGACGTGCGCCCTGGCCCTGACGTTCTCGCGCAACTTGGCCGAGCGGGTGGCCGCGCTGGTCGAAGAGCGGCCCGACGGCGACGTCAGCATCAAGATCTCGGGGTGCCACAACGCCTGCGGACAGCACCACGTGGCCACCGTGGGCTTCCATGGCGCGCTGCGGCGGGTCGACGGCCGGCCGGCACCGCACTACCGGATGATGGTGGGCGGCCAGGTTGGGCCGCAAGGGGCGATCTTTGGTGCCGATCTGGGCCTGATTCCGGCGCAGCGAGCGGTGACGGCGCTGGCGAGGGTGCTCGAATTAGCCGATGCCCACGCCGCTCCGGGGCAATCGGCCGGCGACTGGCTGCGCAGCCGACCGGTGGGCGAGCTCACCCAGGCCATCGACGACTTGCGCGAGCTGGACCGCAGCGCCACCGAACTGGACTTCTGGGATCTGGGCGCCACCGCGCCGTTCTTGGGCGAGGCCACCGGCCCGGGCGAGTGCGCGGCCTGATCGCCAGACCGGCGACCTGTACCGCGGCGGCCACTTCTTGCTACACTGCCGCCCATGCCCCGGATCCTCCCCATCCTTTTCGCCATCTCGACCGCCCTGCTGCTGGCCTGCTCCGGCGCCGACACCCTGGAGGACCGCCCTGTGGCCGACGGGCAGCGCCTGACGGTGCCGATCGGCGACGTCAACCAGGCGACGGTGATCCCGCCCAAGGGCACCAAGCGTCTGGACCTGCAGACCTGGGTGCAGCAGTTGGGGCAGGACCGCCTGCTCCTGTACCGCGTGCACCGCGCCGCCGCGCCCGAGGGCGGTCTGCAGTCGGCGGTCGATGCGGCGCTGGCCGAACTGGGCAAGCAGGGGCAGGGTGGCGTAGAGCGCGACTCGACCTTGCAGCTGGGCGACCTGGACGCCCGCCACATCCGCGCCACCGACCTGAAGGCCAGCCCGCCCACCTCGCTGTGGATGGTGGCGACCGAGGCCGAGGACGGCATCTACACCGCGCTGGTGCTGGGACAGCTGGACGACGTGCGCAAATTCGAGCAGCAGAACATGGACTTCTTGACCAGCCTGCGCATCCTGAACGCCCAAGGGGCGCCGGCTTCGCGGCCGCAGCCCGCCGACGACCTGGCCCCGCCCGACGCACCCACGCCCACCGGCCGCTGACCGCCCGCACCCCTCTGCTTGCCCAGCCCCACCCGCAGCAGCGGGCCCTGTTGCCACCACTACCCGTTGTGGTCCACCATGGCTGCGAGCTTGGGAGGCAGCATGAGCGAGATCGCACTTCTTCAGGACCCGGCATTTCGCCGCCGGCGCACCGTCAACTGGGTCAACCTTGGCCTGTTGTATTCGCTGTTCTACATGTCGCGGTACAACTTCATGGCCGCGGTGGGCGACCTGTCGGCGACCTTTGGCTGGTCCAAAGAAGACATCGGCGTCTTCGAGTTCGTGATGCCGCTCGTCTACGGCATCTCGGTGGTCGTCAACGGCCCCATCGCCGACCGCATTGGTGGCAAGAAGGCCTTCTTGGTGGGCACCGCCGGCGCGCTGCTGGCCAACTTTGGCTTTGGTCTCGCCTCGCTGTGGGTGGCCGAACCGGCGCAGTGGGCCGGCGAAGGGACGGCTCGCCATGTGGTCAAAGCCGCGGTTTTTGCCGACGGTTGGGACAGCAAGTCGTTCCTCATGTACCTGGCGACGGTGTGGGGCATCAACGGCTACTTCCAGTCGTTCGGCGCGCTGTCGATCGTCAAGGTCAACGCCCACTGGTTCCACGTGCGCGAACGCGGCACCTTTGCTGGCATTTTTGGCGTGCTGATCCGCTTCGGCCTGGTGCTGGGCCAGTCGGTGGCGCCGGCGATGATCGGCTTGTTCGGCGGGTGGCAGTGGGCGTTCTGGGTGCCCGCGCTGCTGCTGGGCGTGCTGTTCGTCACCAATTACCTGTACATGCAGAACTCGCCCAAGGATGCGGGCTTCGACGACCTGGACACCGGGGACGCCAGCGACGATGGCCCCGGCGGCGTGAAAGTCACTGAAATTTTGGCCAAAGTCTTTACAAACCCGGTCACCCTGCGCATCGCCCTGGCGTCGATGATGATCGGCCTGGTCCGGCGCAGCGTGCTCGACGGCGCATGGATGCCCAAGTATTTCGGCGAGTTGTTCAACGTCACCCGCACTACCGCCACCTGGCACATCACCTTCTGGCTGGCGGCCATTGCGGGCATCGCCGGCGGCTTCATCTTCGGCTCGGCCTCGGACAAGGTCTACGGCGGCCGGCGCGCCCCGGTGGTGGTCTTTGGCTTCACCGGCATGGCCGTCGCGCTGATTCTGTTCTCGCTGGTCAACTACTTGCAGATGGGTGTGGTCGCCACCGTGGCGATCATGATCCTGCTGTCGTTCGCAGTGAACGGTGCCCACGGCATGATTGGCGGCGCGGCCTCGATGGATTTTGGCGGCAAGAAGGCGGCGGCGACCGCGGCCGGCCTGTTCGACGGCATGCAGTACGTCGCCAGCGCGGTGGTGGGGCCGGCGGTGCCGTGGCTGGTGAAGAACTGGGGCTGGGCCGGTTGGATTGCCGCACCGATTCCCTTTGCCATCCTCGGCGCGCTGATCATGGCGACGCTGTGGCATGTCACCCCCGGCAAGAAGGGCCACTGACCGCCCCGGCGACGTGGGAACGATCAGCGCGGCGATCGCTCGCCGTTGCCGAGCGTCGCTAAATCGTCACACAATTGTGGCGCGTCGCAGCAAAACCCGTATGCTCGACGGGGAGGTGCTGCACCAGGATGTCTCTCCGACCTTCGCCCGATCTGCCCGAAGCGTTCTTGGCCCGCCGCCAGCCGAGCGACGGCAAGCTGCGCGTTCCGGAGCCCTCTGGGCCCAAGCCGGATCTGCGCATCGGTGTGCACGACCGCTCGCGTCTGGAGTGGGTCGCCACCGTGCCGATCGCCCCGCCGGGTGAGCAGCACACCTGGAACATCACCCTGCACGCCGAGATACCGGACGCCATGTGGCTGGACCACCAGCCCTGGAACCACTTTACCGTGCGCTCGCGGCTGACCAGCCCGGCCCTGGCCCTGGGCCGCCGCCAGTTGGGGCCCGACATCGATCAACTGCGCCGCAAGACCATGGCTGCGGTCCACGATTTGAAGGGGGCGACGGCCGATCTGGCCCGCAACTTGCGCAAAGCCAGGCGCAGCGAAGAGCCGGTCACCGACGAGCAAGCCCGCGACTATGCAGCGCATTTGTGGCAGGCCGTGCTGGATGCCTGGGCCGCCCGCGAGCGATTTGCGCCCAAGGGCGAGCGCGACAGCGAAGCCTTGCAGCGGGAACACCGATTGGCCGACGAGTTCGTGTCGAACCAGATTCTGATGCTGGTGACCGAGGTTGCGCGCACCATGGGCCCAGCCCGTCTGGACGGCAAGAAGCGCGTGGTGTGCCTGACCGGCGCGACCCAGCCGCTAGAGGCGGCGCTGAGCGAAGTGCTGGCGGCCGAGACCCTGTGGCGCAAGAACGCCGGGGTGCGCTGGGCGGCCGTGAGCGAGCCGCACGCCATCGAGGGCTTTATCCAGCGGGCGGCGCAGCTGAAAAAGCACTTCCAGCAGGCGCTGTTTCTGGATGCGCGCGCCTACATGCTGGACCAGCGGCTGCGCAACTGGATCGCCATCGCCATGGCCATGATCGCCTCGACCTTCTACTTCGTGTGGCAGATCTGGGTGCTCAATTCCGCCATGAATACGGCGACCACCACCAACTCGCTGCTGATCGCCGGCCTCATCGCCGGGGTCATCTACGCGGGCAAGGACCGCATCAAGGAAGTGGGGCGCGAGTGGGTGACCAAGCGTGTGCGCCGGACCTACGGCGACCGCATCGCCAACCTGTACCTGCAGCGGCGCATGGACCCCAAGCACAGCCGGTTTGCGCTGGCGCGCGAGACGATTCTGGTCGATCGCCGGCAGCAGGCCGACCCGCTCAACCCCGCGCTGGGCGCCACCCAGGTCACGCATCACCTAGAGATTTCAGAGAAGTTGCGGCACACCGGTCTGCCGATCCTGCGCGAGCAGGGCCTGCTGGGCCTCAAGCACGTGTTTCGCTACGACCTGTCGCCGCTGCTGGTCAAGCTGGACGACCAGAAAAAGCGCGTGCCCGTCTACAACGGCGAGCACGTGGTCAACCGCTCCGTGACGCGCGTGTACATGATCGCGATCCGCGTGTGGATGCAACGCAGCGACAGCGACGAGGTGTTCGAGCACAAGGGCATCCTGCGCTTGCGGCGCTCGGGGCTGGAACGCTTCGTCGAAGTCGTCGACGCCGCCAGCCGTCCGCGCCGGCAGCGGTCGGCCACCGCGGTGCCTGCGGCCGAGCCCGCGCCCGCCGAAACCGTGTGGGATCCGCCAGCTCCGGCCGCGGATCCGGCGCTGGCCCGCGGCTGATCGGCCAGCCACGCGCCGTGCACCCAAGGGAACGACATGAGCACTGCGTCCGCGCGCAACTTTGGCTGGTGGATCGGTTTGGTGGTGCCCGGCGGCGCCCAGTGGCGCAAGCGGGCCTGGTTCGACGGGGCGTTGGTCGCTGCGTCGGTGGCGCTGCTGGTGATCCTAGCCGGTGCCGACGCGTCGGCTAGCCAACCGCCGGCCCAGGTCAGCGGCTTCTGGCTCGATGCCTGGCGGGTGATCGCCAGCGGCCGCAGCGGTCCGCAGCCGCTCTGGACACTGAGTCTGGCGGCCACCCTGCAGGTCGGCGCCGCTTGGCTCGGTCGCGGACCACTGCCGAGCCGACAATTGCAGTAGACGCTGCAGATCGCGATACTGCGCGCTCTGCCGAGCAGCGGCCGGCGCAAGGACACCATGCGGATCGTCGACAAGCCGTGGGGCCACGAGGAAATCTGGGCCGAAACAGCCCGTTATGCTGGAAAATTCTTGGTGATTCGTCACGGCGAGATGCTGTCGCGCCAGTACCACGAGCGCAAAGAAGAGACGATTTGTGTGCTGCAGGGCCAGCTGCGCCTGGAGCTGGGGCGCGGACCCGACGAGGTGCGCCAACTGGGACCCGGCGAGAGCTACCACGTGCTTCCCGGCACCGTCCACCGCTTTTGCGCGCCCGACGGCGACGTGCGCCTGGCCGAGGTCAGCACCCCCGAGCTCGAGGACGTGGTGCGCTTGGCCGACAAATATACGCGCTGACGCGGACGTGGCAGTTGCCGGTTCTGATCGGCCGGCCGCGGCCCCGGCGAGCGCGGGCGAGCGCGGCCAATTGCCAGGTAAGTCATTGAAATAGATTGGGAGTTGTGGCGTTCCGCGCCCCGGTCTGGCCGGCGACTGTGGCCGCGCCAAACTGTTGCCCTTTGCACCACCTGAACCTAGACTGCGGCTGTGGCGCCGGCGGTTCTGGTTGGGGTCGCCGAGGGTCGGGTTTGCCGCCGAGGCGATTCCTTCTGCGCTGCGCCGCTCCGCCGTTCTGCGTTGCCCCCACCCCTGCCGCTGCCGAGGCTCCGATGCTGGTCGAGACCGAAACTGCACACCTGCCCGACGGCTCGGCCATCGAGGCCCTGGTCGCGGCGCTGCAGGCCGGCACGCTGTCCGCCACCGATGCCGCCGATCAGATGCTGACGCTGTCGGCGGGCGAGGCCCATCCGCGCGTCAAGGCCGCGCTGCTCGAGCGGGCCGCGGCGCTGGTCGCCAGTCAGGATCGGCCGCGCTCGGCCAACCTGCTGCGCGAGTCGTTTCGCCTGTTTCCCACCCAGCCGGTCGGCCAGTCGCTGCTTGCAGCCGTTGAAGGCGAGCCGGCCTTCCGCCGCATGCGGCGCCTGGGCAACCTGGTCGACGCCATCGCCGCCCTGGCCGGGCCTGGTCTGGCGCGCCTGCAAGCCCTGATCGACGCCGGTCGCAACCATGTGGGCCAAGGCCACGGCCGTGCCGCCGTCGCCGCACTGAAAGAGGCCCTGGCTCTCGACCCCAGCGCCGACGAGGCCCGCGAACTGCTGGCGGTGGCGGAGCAGCAAGTAGCCGACCGCCAGGCAGCACTGACGGAGCGCCGCCTGGAACTGGCCGAGTGCGGCGAAGCCGAGCGCGCGCAAGCTCTGATTGGTTATGCCGAATTGCTGCTGGACGGCGATGAGCCGCTGGACGATGCCGCCGCCGTGCTGGCCGACGCCGTCGATGCGGGCGCGGCGGTCGAGCTGGTGGCGCCCCTGTGGGTGGAAGTGGCGCGGGCCATGGGCGATCGCGGCGAGCTGACCCGCGCGCTGGCCTGCTCGCTGGCGGCCGGCGAGGCGCTGCCGACGCGTCTGCAGCACGCCGACGAATTGGCCAATATTCCCAGCGTAGACCGCGAGGCGCCCGCCGCCGCCGCCCTGGCCCTGGGGGCGTTGGCCGAAGCGCTGCCCGATGACCTGACCATCGTCGCCCGGCTGGAAGTGGTCGGCGCTCTGCTGAGCGACCAGCCCACCGCGGACGTGGAAGCCTTGCGCACCCGGGCCGTGCGCGACCGCGATCGCAATCTAGAGACGGCTTCGTCGCTGGCGCTGGCCTGGCTGGCCCACCGCGACGGCGACTGGACCACGGCCGAGCGCCACTACCGCCGCGTGCGCACGTTGGCGCCGCAGGACACGGAAGCGCTCGACTTCTTTGAAGGTTACTACCGCAAGACCGGCGACCACAAGCGCCTGCTGGTGGCGCTCAGCCAGCGGCTCGGCGCCAGCGAGGGCCGCGAGACCGTTAGTATCGCCTTGGAAATGGCGCACTTGTGCGAAGGTCCGCTGGCGTCGCCCGAGCGGGCCATCGAGGCCTATCAAAGGGTCTTGACCGTCCAACCCGACCACGTCGAGGCGATGGGCGCCCTGCAGCGACTGAACGACGAATTGCACCACTGGCCGGCGCTCCGCGACATCCTTGAGCGGCAAGCCCGCACATACATTGCCAAAAGTGGCATCGACCCCGCCGTCAAAGAGCTGGCGCTTGCCGCCCTGGGGCGGCTGGCCGAGTTGCTCACCGATCCGAACAAGCTGCCCGACCCGGAACAGGCGCTGGCCGTGTACCGCCGCATTCTGCACCTGGACGCGCGCCACCCCGAGGCGGTCGCGGCGGTGGTTCAGCACGCCGCCACTACCGGCCGCTGGGATCTGGCGGTTTCGGCCCAGCGCGCTGCCGGCCAGGCCTGTAGCGATCCGCACGAGGCTGCGGACTTCTTTGGCAAAGCGGCCCAGACGGCGGCGAACCAGCTTGCCAATCCGGCGCTGTCGGCCGAGCTGTGGCGACTGGCGCTGACCGCCCGGCCCGGTGATCGCGAGATCGCCAAGAATTTGCGCGAAGTGGCCTTGATCGCCGGTGACACCGCCGGGGCTCTGGATTCCCTGCTCGGCGAATTGACCGCGCAGCTCGGCCCGGCGGCGCTCGATGCTGCGGCGCCCTTGCCAGACAGCGTGGCCAGCGAGTTGGTAGCGACCCTGGAAGAGGCCGCGGGACTGGCCGACAGCCAGCCCGAGCGCGGTGAACTGGCCCTGCGGCTGTACGCGCTGCTGGCCGTGGCCGAGCCGGGACACCTGGCGGCCCTGGCGGTGCTGGTCGAGCGGTGGCGGGACCAGCGCCCCGCGGAGCTGATCGCCCTGCTGCAGCGGCAGCTCGACTGCCAGCCGAGCCGCGAGCGCCAGGTGCCGATCCTGGAGCACTTGGCGCAGTTGTACCTGTGCGCTCCGGGCGACCTGGGCGCCGCCGAACAGGCCGCACAAAAGCTCCTGGACCTGGATGCGGACAACAGCACCGCCCGCGGCGTGCAGATGCGGTGTGCGGCACAGCGCTTGGATTTTGCGGGGTTGCGTACTCTGTGCGGCGCCGACCGGGCTGGCGCCGAGCGTTTTGTCGAGGTCTGCCTGGACGCCGCCGCCGACCGCAGCGACGGGAGCCGCTTTGCCCTTTGGCAGGCCGCGGCGACCACCCTGGCGAGCGAGCTGGGCGACGCCGAGCGCGCCGCAGTCCTGCTCAGCGAGGCCGTGCAGTCGGCCAGCGACGCCGGGGCGAGCAGCGAGCAGTCGATCGCGCTGGCGCGCAGCTTGCTGGACGTCGCGACCGCGGCAGGCCTGCTGGGTGCCCAGCGCATGGCGGTCGAGGCGTTGATCGGCTGGGTCGACGAAGCTGAGCAAGCGACCATGCGCCAGAAATTGGCCGACCTGGCGCTGACTTCGGGCGAATTTTCGGACGGTTTGGGCCTGCTGTGCGCAGTGGCAGAAGACGAGCTGACAGCGGGACGCGGCGATGGTTTTGCCGCGGCAACTGCGCGCATGCTCGCCGTGATCGGCGACCTGGACGACGCCGAGCTGGCCCTGCAGCACCTGCAGCGGCTGCTGGATCTGGCCGAGCTGGCCCAGAGCGACGACAGTACCCGCGCGACCTTGGGCGACCGGCTCCCGGCGCTCTGGGTGCACCTCGCCACGCTGCTGACCCAGCGCGACGACGCCTGGGAGCTGGTACTGCGCGCCACCGCCGCGGGAATCGAGCACGGCGGCAGCGCCGAACTGCTGGACCTGCGCGAGCGCGCCGCCAGCGAGCTGGAACTGTGGGACGATGCCATCGGCGCGCTGACCCTGCTCGCCGAACTGCAGCACGGGGAAGACCGCGCGGCGACCCTGTTGCGGGCGGCGTCGATCGCCGACTCGGCCGCCAACGATCCGGCGCGCAGCGAAGGGCTGTACCGGGCCGCGTTGGAACTGGCTCCCAGCAATCGCGAAGCGTGGGCCGGCCTGGTGGCCACGGTGCGGCAGGGCGGCGACAAGCAGGCCCTGGCCGCGGCCTTGGACCAGATGTTGGGGCTGGCCACGCTGGGGCGCGAGACGCGCCTGCACGCTGTGTCCGAGCGCGTGGAACTGGCGATTGCGCAGGGTGAATCGGCCCCGCTGCAAGCGGCCTGGGGGCTCCTAGAGGGGTTCGCCCAGCAGCCGAGCCTGAGCGACGCCGAGCGGCACCTGGTCTCGCTGGCGACCGGTCAGCTGGCCGGTACCGACAAGGTCGAGGTAGCGCGGCGCTTGGCGCCCACCCTGCAGCTCCACGGCAGCGACGAAGATCGCTTGCTGTGCCAAGAGATCCTGGCCCTGGCCGAGCCCGAGGGTAGCCCCGAGCGCCAGCAGGCCCTGCTCGCGCTGGCGCAGGTTCTCGCACCCCGCGATGCCGAGCGCAGCTGGACGCTGCTGCAAGCCGCACTGGTGCAGGCGCCCGACGCGGCGGCGCTGACCGCGGCCCGGTCGATTGCCGAGGCGAGCGGAGCCACCGGGCCGTTGCTCGCACTGCTATGCGTGCTGGCCGGGCAAAGCGAGAGCGATGAGGTGGCGGCGGCCGATCCGGCGCAGTGGCCGGCCGTGTTCCGCTTGGCCGTGGAGTTGGCCGAGTCCAGCGGCGACGCCGACATGGCCCAAGCTCTGTGCTATGCGTGGCGTGCCCAGGAACCCGAGGCCATGGAACCCCTTGCGACCCTTGCGCGCCTGACGGCGGCGAGCGGCGACAAAGAGGCACTGGCCGACACACTGCGGGCCCAAACGGCGCTGGGCAGCGCCAGCGATCGCCAAGCGGCATGGCTGCAATTGGCTGACCTACAAGACGATCTAGGCGGACGCGCCGCTTTGTTGGGCGAAGCTGTGGCGGCCCAGCCGCACCAGGCCGACCTCTGGCAGCTGTGGCTGGCGGCCTTGCGCGACGCTGGCGATCAGGCCGGTCTGGCCGACGCGCTGGGCCAAGCCCTGGCCAATCCAGACGCCGACTTGGGTGACAAGGCGCCCCTGCAGCGCGAGCGCGCCGACCTGCTGGGCAGCCAAGGGCGCGACCAGGCGATCGCCGCGGCGGCGCTGTGGCTGGAGGTCCTGGACGCCGACCCGGCCGACGACGAGGCGGCCGAGCAAGCGCTGGCGGCGGTCCTGCGCGCCGTCCACGAGTGGGCGGGCAGCCGCGACGGCGAGCTTTTGCCGCTGGTCGAGCGCTGCGAGCCGATGGTCGACGCCCGCGGCGACGCCGAAGCCGTGGCGGCCCTGCTGCAGGCGCGCACCAAGCTGACCATCGATGCCACCGCCGATCGCGCCGCCTGGCGCCGGTTGGCCGAAGTCCGCGAAGGCAGTTTGGGCGACTTGCCTGGCGCCTTTGCCGCGGCGGCCGAAGCCCTGCGGTTGGACCCCCGCGACACCGCGTGGGCCGACACGTGCCAGCGACTGGCGGGCCAAGCCCTGGCGGGCGGCGAGAACGCCGACACCGTTGCGCAAGCCTGGCAAACCGCTGCGCAAGCTGCCGAAAAGGCCGATCGCCTGGCCCTGCGGCGGCGGGCGCTGGCGCTGACCGGCGAGGCCCTGAGCGTGCCGGTGCTGCGGCAGCTGCTGGACGCCGTGCTGGAGGACGCATCCGACGACGACGACGCCATTGCCCGCCTGGGCGCCCTGGCCGAGCGCGAAGGCGACGCGACCACCCGGGTGAGCCTGCTGGCGCTGCGCATCCGCAACTCCAGCGACCCGCAAGCGGCGGCATCGCTGTGGCTGGACACGGCGGCCCTGCTGGCCGAGCTGGGGCAGACCGCCGCGGCCGCGGCGGCCTATCACACCGCTGCCGAAGCCGGCGCCAGCGAGGTGCGGCTGGCCGCGCGTGCGGCGCTGGTCGATTTGGCCGAAACGTCTGGCGACGCAGTGGCCTTGGCGCTGGCCCTGGACGGTCTGCGCAGCGAAACGGCGGACAGCGAGGGACAAATTGCCCTGCGGCTGCGGGCGGCCCAGGTGCTGGCCGACGCCGGCCTGCCGGCCGAGGCCCAGGAGCAACTGCGCCGCGGTCTGAACGACCACCCGACCAGTGCCGAGCTGCACCTGGCCCTGGAAGCGCAACTGCGGGCGAGCGACGACGTCGGGGCGCTGGCGG
>JACRCU010000559.1 GCA_016218865.1 Deltaproteobacteria bacterium
CACTGGTGGGTGGCGGGGTGCGGGCGGCGTAGGCGGTCGCTCGAGCTGCGGTCCCCGCCGCGAGCGCGCCGCGTCGGCACGCCCCTGGAGCGGGAATGGCCCTAGCCGAACCCGCGGTCCGCGCGCACTCGACCGGGAACGAGTTGCCAACCCGGCGCCTAGAATGCCAAAGTGCGGGCCGGATTGCGCAGACTGGCGGGGGGAGCGATGCGGCGAGTTCAGCAGACTGCAGCGGCGACGCGGAGGCAAGCTGTGGTGTGGGTGTGGGCGTTGGCTGCGGTCGCCACCGCGGCGCCGGCGCAGGCGGCTACACCGGACCTGTGCGTGGATCTCAAGGCGGCCAACCCCGAGCTGGCCGCCCTCGCCAGCGAATACGAACGCCAGAGCAACGAGAACCCGCAGGACGCCAAGCTGATCTGGCTCGCGGCCAGCGCCTACCGGTGCGCGGCGCAGGAGCAATCGGCCCCGGCGCAGCGGTGTATCCAAGTCGGCCAAGCCAAAGCACTTTACGACAAGTTCGCCGACACCGCCGGCAGCGCCAAGGCGCTCAAACGCGAGCTCACCGACGCCAAGCGAACCGCCGAGGCACTGCGAGCCGGCCACGCCGAGCCGTGCGCGACCCTAGCCCTGCAGACCGCGAAGGCCGGGCAAGCGGGCGCTGCCGCGCAGCTTTTTGAGTCCGTCTATATCTTGACGCCGCGCCCCCTCCTCCTCTTCAACGCCGCCCGGGCCTGCGAGCTCGGCGGACTGCCCAATGAAGCCGCGGTCTACTACATGGCCTACCTCGCCCTCCCGCTGCCGTGGCGCGACCGCCGCGATGCCGTCGCCAAGCTCGTGCAGATCCAGCGGACACTCGCGTCAGATACCGGCGACCTCCTCAAGCGCGCCGAGCAGACCGCCACCAATGCCTACCAGTGGGCCCAGCAGGCCAACGCCACCGCCGGCAACGCCCAGAAACAGGCGGCCGCCGCCCAGCAAACCGCCAACGGCGCCGACCAGCGGGCCCGCGCAGCCGAGCAGCGCGCCGGGCAAGCCGAACAACGCGCCGGGCAGGCCGAGCAACGCGCCGCCCAGGCCGACCAGCGGGCGCAGTCCACGGAACACCGCGCCGCCCAGGCCGAGACCCGCGTCCAGGCCGGCGAGTCGCGCAGCCAAACGGCCGCCGACCGGGCCCAAAGCGCCAGCGACCGCGCCGCCCAGGCCGAACTTGCCGTACGCCAGATGGCCCAACGGCTCGCCGCCGCAGAGGCCGAGATCCGCGATCTCCGGAACCAACTCGCGGCCCAGGCCCCGCGCCGCTGACCGACGCCGGGCAAGCGACCGCGCGCCGCCTGCTGCCCGCTGGTACCCGCCGCGGGCTTGTATTCTTGCCGCGCTCCAGCGCCAATTGACCCACACCAACCAAGGCGAGGGGCTCCGATGTACAGCCGCTACTTCCAACCGCTCGGGCTCAAGCGCCGCCTGCCCCTCAGCGACGATACCCAGTTCGCGCCCGCGCACACCCTGCGCTACGTGGAGGTGCTCGCGGCCCTCCGCGACGAGCCGGCGCCGCCACTCGAACTGCAACTCCGAACCGAGAAAGCCGACATCGACCTCCGCGCCCGGCGCTTCGACACCGCCCTGAGCGAACTGGACGCGTGTACGGCGCTGGCCGCCTCCCTGGGCCGCGATGCCGAACGCCGCTTGGCCTTCCAACGCGGCCGGGCCGAGTATGCCGCCGGCAACCTCGACGAGGCCGAGCGCGCCTTGCTCCGCGTCGCCGCCGCGCCCACCCCTGACGAGCCGCTCGCCGGCCGCGCCGCCTTACACCTGGGGCGCGTCCAGGCCGCGCAGGGGCGGTTCGCTGAGGCCGTCGATACCCTCGAAACCGCCCTCGCCTCGCCAGGGGTCGTGGACGGCGACCGCCTCGCCGGCCTGTACGACCTCGTGTACGCCTGCGCCCACGAAGGCGATTTCGACACCGCCGATGCGACCCTGGCCATCGCTGCGGGCGTCGTCGGCCTGGACGACTCGCTGGGGCGCGCCCGCCTCGCGTACTACCGCAGCTGGGTCGCCTTTGCCCGCCGCCACATCGACCAGGCCGCCGCACTCGTCGACGACGCCATCCGCGAATTCCACCTCCAGCGCGACGCCGTGTCGCTGGCTTGTGCCGAGCTCATGCGGGCTTGCGTCGACTTCGAGCGCGCCGATCTGCCTGCCTGCATCGACCGCTGCGACCGCGTTACCCAGGGCGACGTCGGCCGATCCGACATCGCCATCGCATTCCTCTTGTTGCGCGGCCTCGCGCTGCTGGTGGCCGGACGGACCGCCGAGGCCGAGACCGAGTGCCGGCGCGCCGAGCGCTTGTCGCGCCAAAGCGGCTCCGACGCCATGACCGCCTGGACGCTGCGCTGGCGGGCCGACATCCACGCGTTCGCTGGCGATCTCGCCGCAGCGCAGACCGCGCTCGAAACAGCGCTGGCCATGTACCACGGCAGCGGCGATGCCCTTGGCGAGGCCATGACCTTGACCGTGCTGGGCCGCGTGCTCCGCAACCGCGGCGACGCCCGCGCCAGCGCCGACACCTTCGAGCAGGCCCGCAGCTTGGCCGAGGGGCTGGACAACCGCTGGGAACTCGCCAACCTGGACGCAGAGGAAATGGAAGCGGCCTTCTTGCGCGGCGAGGTCGACGCCGCCGAAGAAAAGGCCCTCAGCGCCGCCGCCACCTACCGGGCCCTGGGCGACCGCGTCCGGCTGTCGCGCATGTGCAAACACCTGGCGCAAATCGCCGCTGTCCGCGACGACTTCGACCGGGCCCAGGCCCTGTTTGCCGAGGCGCTCGACCTCCTCGCTGGCGACCCCAACCGCATCCTGCACGCCGAAGTCCTCGATTCGCGAGCCGAAGCCCACGCCGACAGCGGCAACGCCGACGCGGCACTCCGCGACCTGCACGCTGCCCTCGACCTGGTGCAGCCGACGGGTGCCGTGCTCTTGGCCGGCGCCATCTCGAACCACGTCGCCCAAGTCCGCGAGCGCCACGCCGCCCAGGCGGTGCTGTCGCGCTACATGGAACCCAAGATCGTGTCGCGACTCCTCTCGCGCGGCCCGCGCCGCCTCGCAGCCAACGTCGAACAAGAGGCGTCGATCCTCTTCTCCGACGTGCGGGGCTTCACCAACCTCACCGAGCGCCTCGGCCCCCACGAAGTCGTGGACCTGCTGAACTGCCACTTCGAAGCCATGACCGAGGAAATCGTCGCCCTGGGCGGCACCATCGACAAGTTCATCGGCGACGCAGTGATGGCCGTCTTCGGCGACCCGGGGCGCCCCAGGCCCGACGACGCCGAGCGGTGCGTGCGCGCGGCCAAGGCCATGCAACTCCGCCGCAGCGCTCTCAATGTCGAGGCCATCGCCAAAGGGCAGACGCCGCTCAGCATCGGCATCGGCGTCGCCACCGGCAACGTGGTGATGGGCAACCTCGGCTCGGCGCGGCGCATGACCTACACCGTCATCGGCGACGCGGTGAACGTGGCGTCGCGCCTGGAGACCATGACCAAGGACGCCAAGCGCAGCGTCCTCATCGACGCCGCAACGCGCGCCAAGCTGCCGGGCGACCTCGCCGTGGTCGAACTGGGGGACTTTGCGGTCAAGGGCCGCGCCGGCTTGGTGCCCGTCTACGCACTGGAGCTAGCATAGTCGCTGAGATTGCGACTACTTGCACTGCGGCCCGTTCGCAACGAAGGTCGGCAAAGTGCCCGCCAGCGACAGCTTGTAGCTGCCCGTCGTGTCGTAGAGAGTCTTGACCCCGGCGCCGGGATCGGTGAACTCGAAGCGCCAAGTGGCGGCGTTGTCGCTCGCGAGCTTCCACGCGGGCGTGAACGGCTGTCCGTACCGCACCGACTTGCTGAAGCGCAGGCTAGCCAACGACGCCGACGAGGCCTTGCCCGTCGACGAGTTCCCGAGCAGCAGCACACAGCCCGACTGCCACGCCGTGGACACCGCGCCAAAGGTCCGGGCCTTGTAGCCATCCACCCACAGCGATCCCCTACCCAACCCTTCGTACTGAATCGCGAAATGCTGCCAGACCCCAGGACGCCACACCTTGGTCGGCGTGCTCGAGGTCTGAGTGGCGCCGCCCAGCTGACTGGCGTCGGTGCCGTCCGCCGCCGTGGCCACGTACCACTCCTGCTTGGCCGGCTGGCCGCAGGCGAATGGCGCGGAGGCGGTCGAATCGGCCACGCCCACGATCCAGCCGGTGGTCCCGGCCGCGGGCAGCGACGTCAGCTTGACCCAGCCCTCGACCGTCCACGGCGTACCGTAGAACATAATTGCGTTGTAGATACCGCCAGTTCCACCCCACGTCAGCATGTCGCAGTCGGCGTCGCCCTTGGGTGTGCAGGTGGTGCTGCACAACTGCGGCGGCGGGCCGTTGCTGGAGCCGAAGTCGCACGCCTCGTACTTGGCGGGCTGGGCGTCGCCGCACACCGCCGCGCCGGTCTGGCCCCAGCACATGTCGTTGGTCCAGGCGGCCTTGTTCGGTGTCAGGCTCACCGCCTGGCCGCTGTCGTCCGAGTACGAGGTGGCGGCGGCTGGCTCGTCGAAGTGCCACAAGCCGCGCGTCTGACGGTCGGGCCGCAAGCGCTTGGGCGGCAAGAAGTCGTCCGTGTAGCGCATGCCTTGCGACACCCGCACTTCGTCGATCACGCCGGGGAACAAGTTCGTCGCCTGGAGTGCCCCGCCCGAGGCCAGGCAAGTGTGGCCGCCGCCGCCGATCCAGAAGATCTCCTTGGCGATGTTGCTGTCGATCGCCGTGGGGGCCACCATGGTGGCCGAGTCGACCAACTTGCCGTCCAGGTACAGGCGAATGGCGCCGCCACCAGCCCAGCTCACGACGCCCGCCAGGTGGTACCACTTGCCCACGTCCGCGGACGGGCTCTGCAGCAGCTTGGGCTCGCCGTACGCGACGAAGCCGAACTTGCCCTGTGTGTACAGCAAGCTCAAGTAGCCACACGACGAGCTAACAATCTCGACCGGGCCACTTGGCGTCTTGTCCAGCCGCACCCAGGCTTCCACCGTCGTCTCGCACGTTGGACAGAGCGCGTCCGCCGCCCAACCGCCAAAGGCGCCCGACGAGGCCACGTTGGTGGCGCTGGCATCGAAGGCGCGCTGGGCCTTGCAGCCCACGCAACCGTCGCAGGCATCCGCGTTCTTGTCGTCGCAGGTCTCGAAGGCCGAGTTGACCGCGCCGTCGCCGCACACCGCGCTGCTGGCCGACCCGCCGTAGCAGCTGTCGGGCCCGATGGTTGCGCCGGTGCCAAGGACCAGCTTGTTCAAATTACCACTG
>JACRCU010000557.1 GCA_016218865.1 Deltaproteobacteria bacterium
CATGCCGCAAGATGCTGAGCGCGTGCGGACTTCCGCGCCCCCCGAGCGCAAGGACGTCAAGCGGGTCCACGCCGCGGCGCGGGCGGACCGGGAGGCGCTGGAGGCCGAGCTGCGGTCGTTCCTGAACGCCTACCGCGAGGCAGCGGCAGCGCTCCGCGAGCAGGCGGCGCTACTCGCGGCGGGGCAGTCGGCGCGGCTGGTGCAGTTCCCGCAGTGGAGTTTTCCGCCCGCGGCGCCGAGCTGGCCCCTGCTGCCGGGCAGCGGCGAGAAAATGCTTTGATTTTGGGAGGTAGAAAGTGGGTGCAACTGCAATTGACCCGTCAGGGCATCGCGAGTCGCTTCGGCAATCCGAGCCAAATCAGCGCCCCCGCGGCCGCGCCAAGAAGAAGACAGCCGCCAGCCGCGGCGTGCACGCCTGCCGCGAGGTTCGGCACCTCGCCCAGGTTCGCCATGCCGGGCCGGAACCCCGCCAAGTGCCCGAGGAGCGGAACGCTAGCGGTCGCCCCAAGATTCCGCAGGAAAATCGCAGTGCTCGTCGCGGTGCCCTTGGCCTCGGCGGGCGCGAGCTCCTGCACGGCAATATTCAAGCAGGTGATCAACACGCCCATCCCCGCGCCCAGGATCCCCAGACCGGCTGGCGCCATCGTCCAGTGCCACGCCACCGCGAGGCCCACCACGAGTAGCGCGGCACCCACGCGCAGCAGGTGCGCGAGCCCCCAGCGGCCCACGAGGCGGCCCGTTGCGTGGCTGGCGGCCGTCCAGCACAGTGTGAGCGGCAGCAGCGCCACCCCCGCCGCCATCGAATCGCCGCCCTCCACACCCTGCACCCACACCGCGACGTGCGCCAGGATGCCGTAGAGCGCCGCAACCGCCAGCGCGCCCGAGGCATTCAGAACCCGTTGAGTGCCCGAACGAAACAGGCCCGACGGCCACCACGGGCGCCGGCCGCTCACTCTCGGTTCGCCGCGCAGGGCCCGCCACACACCCCACATCGCCGCCGCGCCCGGCAGCAGGTTCACCCAGAACACCGCGCGCCAGCCCCAGGCGCCGGTCAGCCCTGCGCCAGCGAGCGGCCCTAGCAGCGTCGATGCGCCCCAAACTAGTGAAATCACACCGAACATTCGCGCGCGTTCGCCGACGGGATAGCGGTCGCCAAGGATGACAATCGTCACCGGCATCACCGCGCCGCCGCCCAGGCCTTGCAGCACGCGTCCCACCAACAGAAACGGCATCGTCGGCGCCCACGCCGCCACCCCGGAGCCCACCAGCAAGAGGCCCATGCCCCAGGCGTAGGCGGTGAGCCTGCCGTAGCGGTCCGCGACAAGCCCGAACACGGGCGTGGCGACCGTTGCCGCCGCGATGTAGCCCGTGAACACCCACGGCAGCAAACCGGCGTCGTGCAGCTCGGTTGCGATGCGCGGCAGCACCGCGTTCACGATCGCCATTTCCAGCGAGGCAAGCAGCACTCCGACCATCAGCGCGGGCGCCAGGCCGCGGGTGTGGCCGTCGAGAATGTGTTCGGCACCGGCCAAAGGGACCCCGCGGCGGCGACCAGAGCAGGGCACCGCGCCGCGACGGTGTACTGCAGGCCCAACCGTGTCAACCTGCGCCGGGCGGACCGCTCCCAACCACAGGTTTCGACTTGCGTTGCTGCGACCATCTGCATACGCTCACCCTTGTCGGAACCGTCGCTGCCCTGGCCCGCACCGCGCGGGACCGGCCTGGCGACGCCCGCGAGCGAGGTGGCGATGCGCACGGCCCTGCGGTCAATCCTGGTCGTACTTTTCTTGGCAGCGTCTGCGGTTGCGTGTTCGGGAAGTGGTGCGGGCACCCAGCCCGGCAGCGGGCCTCTGGACACCAGCAACCTCGCCTTCGACAGCGGCATCGACACGGCCAGCGCCAGTGACCAAGGCGCCGCGGCCGACGCGGACGCCGCAGCTGCGGATGCCACGGAAGTGTCCGGCGCGGATGCCCCTCTCGACCCCGACACGACGGCCGACAGCGCTCCCGATGTGGAACAGTTGGACGATGCTGAGGATTCTGCCGCAGCCGCCGATGTCGCGTCGCCTGACGCCGCCGCCGACGCCTCCGCGGAAACGGCCCAACCTGCCGACGCGGCGGTCGTGCCCGACGGCCCGGTCTGGGACCTGCCGAAGGTGAGCGATGCCTCGACCGCGCAGTGCACCTACACGAACCCCAAGAACGAACTCAAAGATTTGACGATGCTCGCGACCTGGCACGTCACCTACCAGTCCTGGGAATCGATCGACGGCAAGCTGGTTCCCATCACGATCAAGGGCTTCGCCGCGCGGCCCGCCAACGCGACCAGC
The DNA here is from genome assembly GCA_016218865.1 of Deltaproteobacteria bacterium. Classification (GTDB taxonomy): domain Bacteria; phylum Myxococcota_A; class UBA9042; order UBA9042; family UBA9042; genus SXRM01. Next base: position 2,331 of record JACRCU010000557.1, read on the forward strand.
AAGCTGCCCGGCGTCATCCTCGCCCACGGCCTCGGGGGCTACGCGACCTTGGAGTCCGCCGAGAGCCTCGCCGCCCGCCTGGGCATGTTCGTCATCGCCTACAGCGGCCCAGGCAGCGGCACCAACGCCGCGGACACCTCTGGCGGGCAAGGCCCAAGCGTCAAGGAGGGTTACCGCATGTTCGACACGCTGGCGGACCCGCGCGGCTCGTGGTTCTGGGGCCACGCCACGGCGGCGATGCGCGGCGTGACGTGCCTGGCCAACCATCCGGACGTCAAGTCAGATAGCCTTGGAATTACTGGGTTCTCTGCCGGCGGCGTCATGTCCTGGCTGGTCGCGGCCCACGACCCGCGCATCAAGGTCGCGGTGCCGATGTCAGGTTCGCTCGCCTGGGACGTGGCGACCGAGTCCCCGACCGCGTGGCAACACACGCTGCTGCAGAAGGCCGGGCTGTCGATAGCGAGCCCCGAGTGGAAGAAGCTGATGAGCGAGCTGATCAGCCCCTCGCTCGGCCTGCCCAACTCCGCCGTGAAGGTCTTGATGCTAAACGGCACTACCGACGAGTTCTTTCCGCTCACTGCGACGCAGGCCACGTTCAGCCAGCTCCCGGGTGCCGACCACCGCTACTCCCTGATTGGCAACTTCGACCACGGTTGCTTCGGCCTGACGGGCGGCGAATCCAAGGCCGAAATCGAGGCCCGCGCCAGCCTCCGGGCCGACGGCGGCCAGCGTATGTGGTTCCGCCACTGGTTCGGCACGGACAGCAACTACGCGTATGTGCCGCAACCTCCGCAGGTATCGGTGCAGTCCGCGGGCGGCATGTCGCTGGTCACCGCCATCGTCGACAGTGGCGGCAGCAAGCTCGCGGTCGACGAAGTCCGAGCCTGGGCCAGCGGCGACAACTGCTATTTCTTCGCCTCGGCTACCCTGGACGCCGGCAAGAACGGCATCTGGTCCAAGATCGTGCCGCTGGCATTCCCGCCGAACGCCGTCTACTTCGTCGACGTCCAGTACAAGACCAAGACCATCATCCCCGAGAAGTTCTCGATCAGCTCGGCGCCGGTGATTCCCGCTGGGCTCGTCCCCAAGATCCGCGCCATCGACAGCTGCCAGTAGCCACGGCAAACGCTCGTCCTTAGGATTTACTAAAGATCTCCGCGACTAGAAAGTGGCTGCATTCGACCGTCGCGGCCGCGGCCGCGGTCATGCGCCTTGCGCCGGGTCCGGATCGCGGCCCATCTGTTCCGGCAACCTGGCCCGCTCGGCCGTAGCTTGTGCGCGGTCGTCGCCGTCCGCTTCGCCCGATCATCCAAAATTAAGCAATGAAAACATGTAGTAGAAAGTGGATGCATTCGGGGCACGGCGCTCGACAAGTCGGGGCAAGTAGGCGAAGCTGAGTCAGCACTGCCGCCGCGGCAGGCGAGGCCCGCCATGCACCCCGATCCCGACGCCGGTACGCAGGCTGGCCAGAGCGCGGAGACGCCGGCCGCCGACCTGGCGCACACGAAGCGGCAGCCGAACAATCCCCTGCACGGCGTGACGCTCGAGGTTATGCTGCGGGCGCTCGTGGCGAAGTACGGTTGGCCGGGGCTCGCCGAGCAAATCCCGGTGCGGTGCTTCGCCCAGGACCCGAGCATGGGCTCGAGCCTGAAGTTTCTGCGGAGGACGCCGTGGGCGCGCGAGAAGGTGGAGGGCCTGTTCCTGTACATGCGCCGGCAGCAAGCGCACGGCCGCGAGGGGCGCTAACCGTGGAGGAAACCAGAGGGATGCCGTGCACGCGTCACCCGGCTTCGGCGCAGTGCCTCGGTGCGGCGGCTGTCCTTGGCTGGGCTGTGTTGGCCCTCGGCTGCTCCTCGCCGGCGCCGGTCCCGGCCCAGAACTCGGCGCTCCTCCTCGACATTGCCGCCCAGGTCGACGCGGCTGCGGACTCGGCCTCCCCCGGCAGTGCCGACGCCGACGCAACCACCGCGGACGCGCCGCCCACGGATGCCCCGGCCGCCGACGCTCCCCAGGTCGACGCCAAGCCCGGCGACGCAACGGTGGCCGACCCTGACGCCGCCGAGACCAGCAACGCCGATGCCGCCGCCGATTCCGATGCGGCGACGCCACCTTTCGACACCGCAGCCGACACCATGCCCAGCGGGCCCGATTCGTCGCCGCCCGACGCACCAGCCGAAACTTCTCAGCCGGACGCAGACTTGCCAGACGCCGGCCAGGCCGACACTTCCCAGCCCGATGCAGGACAGCCGGACACCGCGGAGCCGGACGGCGCGGCACCCGATACCCCAGTTGCGCCGCCCGCTTGCGTCGATGCCCCGCCGCCCGCGCCCGTGAGCAGCGGCCCGCTCGCCACCCAGTCGCCCGCCGGCGCCGTCGAGACCGTCAGCAACGGCGCCTTCACCGACGACTACCTGCTCCAGGGCGACGGCAACCTCAAGGTCGGCGTGCGCCGCAACTGGGGCGCCAGCATCATCTTCTACGGCTTCAGTCAGAAGCCCGGCCTCAACACCACCAACGTCATCGACGCCAACGACACCGGCCGCGAGGTCCAAGTCGCCCTCTACGACCCCGCCCGCGCCATGCAGGGCTGCGCCCACAACGCCACCTGCCAGACCAACCCGGCCGCGAGCTGCCCCGGCAGCATCACCTACCTGGGCTGGAACCCGGTCCAGGGCGGCAACGAGTGCAACGTCGGCTCGCCCATCGAGAGCATCGGCGGCCAAGACGGCGTCCTCACTGCGGTCGTCCGCCCCAACCACTGGAACCCGGACTGGCAAGAGCCCACCTGCGCCAACGCCGGCTGCAGCGACCCCGCCAAGAAGGCGATGCTCTCCGACGTCCGCTACACCCAGCGGCTCCGCTTCGTGCAGAACAACGTCGTTGAAATTGAAATGCAAGTTCAGAACCTGGCCGCGCTGGACCACGCGGTGACCCTGCAGGAATTCCCCACGCTCTATGCCGCCTTCGGCGCCGCCGGCACGCCCAACTTGAAGGTCCTCCTCGATGCCAACGGCCAGGTCATCCCCATCGACCAGCCGGCCAACGACGGCTTCCTTTTCAAGGCGTTCAACTCGCCGGGCGGCTGGGCTTCGCTCCAGAACGCCAAGCAGGACTACGGCGTCGCCCTCTACTACGAAAATCGCACGCCCGGCTTCCAGGGCTGGCAAAAAGACGGCGTCTTCAACAACTTCCGCTCGCAGTTCGCCTTCGGCCTCCCGGCGCTGGGCACGGTGCGCGCGCGGGCCTACCTTGTCCTCGGCAGCTTCGCCACCGTCAAGGCGATCATCACTAGTCTGGATGCGCAGTTGCCCCCCTTCGGCGCCTTGGACACGCCGGCCGCGGAGCAGACCGTTCCCCTTGGCCAGGCTACCGTGCCGCTCACGGGCTGGGCCCTGGACAACCACGCGGTCGCCAAGGTCCAGGCCCGGCTCGACGGTCAGCCCTGGGCCGAGCTGCCGCTTGCCGTGCCGCGCCCCGACATCTGCACCGCCTGGCCGGGCTACGCGATGTGCCAGAGCGCGGTGGGCTTTGCCGCCAGCCCCACCCTGCCGGCGAATCTGGGCGCCTGCGCGCACTTGCTCGAGATCGTCGCCACCGACAGCCACGGCAACAGCCGCGTCATCGGCAGGACGCGCCTCTTTACGGGCGGTTCGAAGCCGCCGCCGCCGCCCGCCGTGCCGCCGCACCACCCCGTGTACCGCTTCGTCGCCAGCGCCGGCGGCGATCACATGTTCGGCCTCACCGCCGCGCCGCAGGCTGGCTATGTCCTGGAGGGTACGGCATTTTCCCTCTTCGACGGACCCGGCACCGCGGCCCAGCCCATCGTCCCCATCTACCAGCGCTACTGTGCCGCGTGCACGGACCACATGCCGTCGCTCGACCCCGGCGAGGGCGCGCCCGACTACACCGGCAGCGAGGTCCTGGGCTACTGCTCGCCGCAGCCGACCAGCTGGGCGCCGACCAAGCTCACCCGCCTCTACAGCGCCGCGGCGTCGGACCACTTCCTCACCGCCGACCCCGGCGAGGTCACCGGCGCCAGCGGCTACAGCGCCGAGTGGTCCTGTTGGGGGCCGTAGCCTGCAAGTTCCCGATTGTCCCAGCTATCGGTAGATCCCCACCTGCAGAAAGCCGCCCCAGGGCGACATGCCGTACTCGCTCTGAATGCCCAGGCTCTGCGCGGCCGCCTGGCCTGCGGGTGTGAGCAAGTCGGCGGCCTGCAATTTCGTCACGGCGCGGGCGTCGACTCCGCGGCCCACGGGCAGGTAAACTCCGGCCCGGACCAGCACATTTTGCTCGAACCACCACTCCGCACTCGGCAGCAGCATGGCGCTCGGGTCGGTGCAGTTGACCAGCGCCGTCGCCGTGATCGACAGCAGTTCGCTCCAACGGTACGCCGCCGCCAGCGCCGTCCGGTGCCGCCCCGCGCCGAACCACTCACCACGCAAGTGTTCGGCATCGCGAAGGATCCTCAGGTAACGCCCCGGATCGGTGGTGCCGCCGCCATCGAACAGGTACTCCCCCATCAGCAGCCACTTCTCGGCCGGCCGCCAGTCGCCGCCCACCACGCCGCGAACCACTGTATTTTCACGCCAGTTGCCGGGACTGCCCCACGGGCCGCTCAGCGCCGCCTCGGCGTGCACCGCCACCGGACCCACGTCGCCGGCCACGTCCGCACCCACCAGCGCCACGTCTACGTACTTCGCCGCCACCAGCGCTCCGTCCCAACCCAGCGCGTTGGCCTGGGCCCGCACCACGCCGCTCTGGTCGCCCGCCTCTTTCTGCGGTAGCCATAGCATGTCGACCAGGGCCGTGACCCCCAGCGGCACCGTCCAGCGCACCGCGTCCACGCCCCGCCGCACTTCGCGGTCGATGTCGCTCGGTGCAAACGGCGCCAGGCGGTCCGTGGGGTTCCAGAACCGGCCGCTGCCCCACGCCAGCGCCTGCCGACCCACCGTCACGTCGCCCCACCGGCTCCGCCAGTGCGCGTTCAGCAGGTCCAGGTTGTGCCCGACCCGCAGCGTAGGCCTACTCAATAGGTAGGGATCGAAGTCGACCAGCCGCCGCTTGGCCGGCGCCAGCGAGGCCGGGGCCGCACCGCCCACCAGGCCGCTGCCGCTCGCTCCGAGCAGCGCTGCATCGCTCGCCATCGCCGCGGTGAGCTGCCAACCGGCCGAGAAGTCCAGGTTTTCACTCACCAGCAGCCGGCCCCAGGCGCGCGCACTGTGGTAGTTCGCCGCCAGCGAGCGCGGCAAGGTCGCGTCCTGCCCCGTCACCTTGCTCAGGTGCGCCGCGACGTCGACCAGGTCCTGCGGCAGCGCGTAGCCCGCCCCCATCGTCTTGTAGAACGCGCGCCCCTCGACCGTCGCGGGCGCCTCGTCCGCCGCCGCCGGGGTGCTCGCGGCCAGGATCGCCGCCAGCGTCCAACCGCCGGGCCAGCCCTTCATGCAGCGCCCTTGCGGACATCGCTGGCAATCTGGCCGTCGACCAGGTTCACGACGCGCTCGGCCTGCTCCAGCACCATCGGGTCGTGGGTCGAGAACACGAAGGTGATGCCGCGCTCGTGGTTCAGCCGGTGCATCCGCTCGATCAGCGCCCGCCCCGACGCCTGGTCCAGGTTCGCCGTCGGCTCGTCGGCCAGCACCACCGCCGGTGCCGCCACAATCGCCCGCGCCACCGCCACCCGCTGCTGCTGCCCGCCGCTCATCTGGGGCGGCCGCGCGTCCATCAGCTCGCCGATCCCCAGCGCGGCAAAGACCTCGGCCACCGCCTTGCGCCGCTCGGCCTTGGGCACGCCGCGCAACTGCAGCACGTACTCGGCATTTTCCGCCGCCGTCAGCACCGGCACCAGGTTGTAGCTCTGGAACACGAAGCCGATGCGGTCGCGCCGCAAGTCGGCCAGCTGCACCGGCGAAAGCCCAGCCAGGTCGCGGCCATCGATGCTGACCCGCCCTTGGCTCGGCGTATCCAGCGCGCCGATCAGGTTCAGCAGCGTCGTCTTGCCGCTGCCCGACGGGCCCGCGAGCGCCATGAATTCGCCCGCCTCCACCGTCAGATCCACACCGCGCAGGGCCACCACCGGCGCGCTGCCGCGGTCGCGGTACTCCTTGACCACCTGGCTGACTTGCACCACCGCCATGCTCCCCCCTTTTGGCTACACCGAGCGCAGCGCCGTCGCGGGCGGCAGCCGACTGACCCGCCACGCCGGCCACAGCCCCGCCGCCAGGGTCATCGCGTACACCAGCGCCGCGCTCTGCAGCGCGCTGCCGATCGACAGCCGGGTGTGGAAGGCCATCCGCAGCGAAGTCCCACCGATTTCCATGCCTTCGCCCATCGCCTGCGAGAAATCCAGCAGCACGTGCTGCTCGCCCCACGCCACCAGCGGCAGCGCCAGGCCCAGCCCCAGCGCCACGGCCAGGGTGGCGATCCAGAACGATTCCGCCGCGATGAGGGCCACGATACCGCGCGGCCGCGTTCCCAGGGCCTGCAGCACCCCCAGCTCGTGGGTCCGCTCCAGCACGCTCATCAGCATGGTGTTCAGGATGCCCAGGCCCACCACCACGTTCACGAACAGCCCGATCAGCCACTGGACGAGGCCGATCAGGTTGTCCATGCTTTTCAGGATCGGCAGCAATTCTCCCCAGGTCGGCGCCTCGACGCCCGCGCCCGCCGCCTGCACGACCGCCGCCGCCACCGCCTCGGCCTGGTTGGCATCGCCCAGCTGCACGACCACCTGGTGCACCACGTCGGGCAGCGCCGCCAGCTTCCGCGCCGCCGATTGGGTCATGATCACATGGCCTTTCCCGATGGCCGGCGCGATGCTGTGGAAGATGCCGCGCACGCGGAACACGTCGGCGCCTACCTCGCCGTCGTGCTGCTGGACGGTCAGGCGCAGCTTGCTGCCCACGCTCAAGCTCAGGCGCTCGGCCAGCCCTTCGCCCACCACTACGCCGCGGTCGTCGGTCGGGTCCAGCTCGCGCCCCTGGCGGATATCGCGCAAGTACGCGGCAATCTTGCGCTCGGCCGCCGGATCGACGCCGTGGACCAGCACGCCCTGGGCACCGTGGGCCGAGCTAGCCAGGGCCCGCACCACCACCCGCGCGCTGACCTCGGCATCGGCTGGCAGCGGCAGCTTCTGCAGCAGTTCTTCTGGGTTCTGCAGGTTCGTCCCGAGCAGGCGCCGGGCGTGCCAGCCCTTGGCGGCCACTTCCACGTGCCCCAGGGCGGCGTCGTCCAGC
>JACRCU010000553.1 GCA_016218865.1 Deltaproteobacteria bacterium
GACCATCATCGCTGCCCTGCGCGCCGGCCGCGTCGGCGCGCCGGAGGCATGCGGGATGAAGCTGGTCTTGTGGCCCGGCGAAGCGGATCTGGTCAATGCACACCAGTCGTCGCTGGCGTTCCTCATGGAGCTGGGACGATGGGACATGTGCGTGCGCTACGGCCTGCTGCGCACGATGTTCCGTGACCGCTACATTCCCGTGATGGCCGCGCAGACCATCCAATACATCCGACCGCTCAGGCGCTTTCGCTTCTACCAGATGACCACTCGACTCGCGTGCTGGGACGAGCGGTTCTTCTTCGTCGAGCACCGCGTGGAGCGCGCGGGCAAGCTGCACGCCGTGGGCTTCTCTCGCGAGCTGTGGCGATCGCGCGGGCGCAACGTGCCGACAGCGGAGGTGCTGGCCGCGATCGGCGCGCCGGCCGAATCGCCGCCGGCGCCGCCCGAGATCGAGAGCTGGATGCTCTCGCAGCGCGGTGATGCCCTTGCCAAGGCCGCAGCGCGTCGAGGCTAGATTGCCGCGGTTCCGTCCGAGCGCGTTGGAGGCGAGCTCTTCCTCAAAGGTGAGGGCCGCGCTCGTCTCGGCCCGGTGAGAGGAGCTGGCCCTCGGGCACGGCGGCTTGCGCAGCGATGCACGATTGCGCAGGCCCAACACGGCGCAGGGGCGACGTCACGGCGCAGCCAGCCCGACCAGATGGCCCGCAACGGTGCTGAACGACAGGGCAAACGAGAAGCTGTCGGGCAGCGCACTGGCGCCGGATCGGCCAAGGCCGGCGAAATCGGGATTGGCGGCCAGCGCGGCATCGACATCGGCGCGGAGAATCATGCCGCACAGCACACCGCTGGTCGTGAGTTCGCCACTTGGCCCGACAGTCGCCGTGCCCTGCAGACGCACCTCGCGCAGAGGAAGGGTTAGACCACTGCCTGCCACCGGGATCGTTACCAGCAACGGTTGGCTCTGCACCGCGCTCGAGAGTTGACTCCCGGCAATAACGAGGCCGGTCAGGTGGTTGCGCGGTGGGCACATACCTGGTCCCCCTGCGGGATCGAAGCTCGCCGGCAAGACGACGTAGGCGCAATTGGCGGCTGGACTGGTCTTGTCGCAGGTTGGGTTGCTGGCGTCGAGCGCGGCCTGCAAGACCTGGGCGTCGAACGGCGTGCCCGCGGTGGCCGCCGCCGGCAATGCCACGGCGATGACCAAGGTGCCGTCGCCAATGCTCTTTTTCAGGGCGTCGTTGACTTGGCCGAGCAGCATCGACAGGCCGGAGCCGACTGCGTTGTCGACCGCACCGTCGCCGTCGAGGTCGCAGCCGCCGGCGCCACCGGGCACCTCGAACATGCTGACTTTCTGGACGGCTCCAGGCCAGCTGTCCGGCAAGTTGCAGAGGCGCTTGGCGCACAGGGCGGTGGCCGGGTCACCGGGACAGTACCAACCGGCCGGGCAACCGTCACTGCAAGCAACCGCCGACCCCTTGGTCTCGGCGTCGTAGCCGCCCGCCACATCTGTGTCTTCATGGGCCGCGGTGTCATGGGCCGCAGTCTCATTGGCCGAGACATCGTCGACCGTCGCCGCAACGTCGGACGCCGAGCCCGAGGCGCCGAGCGCACTGCAACCACTCGACGCGAGCACTATGATGGCCGCAACCAGGCGCACAGTCGACCTCGGCGGCAGAACCGTTCCGCATCGCCAGCTTGGCAGAGATGCGTGCGGAGTCAACTCGACCGCCGACCGCGACCGAGCGCCTGCCGGCCGAGTTCATGCCGCGCAGTCCGTCGCAGGCACTACCTTGGGTCGCCACTTGGCGGCCGACCCGAACGCTGGGGCTCAACGAGTGCCTGCCCGGTCTGGCGCCCAAATACCCGGCACTGCGCGGGCCGCCGGGCGAGCCGTTCCCCGAAGACGTCGACGAGACAGGGCAGGATCTCGCCGCGAACGACGACTTCAGGATGGCCCAGGCTCGATACCGGATACGGATGGACGAGCTGCCGGTGGACGACTGGCCCGCGTGGGCGCTGCGCGGCGGAGCTTGGGCCGGGCGGGGATCTTCGATTGAAATTCAGTCGAAATCTGGCGTTGACAAGGGTCTGTCGCGAGCGTGGGGTCGCTGGCCGACGCCGGGAGGTCCGGTTTTGGCAGGTGCGCGGTGGGCGATGCGGCGGTCGGGCTCGGTGGCGAAGGTGGTCGCTCTTCGCGTTGTCAACTGCTCAACATCACAGATATTGTCACGAATGTCATGCTACTGGGGCGGCGATTTGCCCCGGCCGCGGGCAACTCGTAGGGTGCGAGCATCGCGTTCGACAGCGCAAGGACCTGTGGCAGCATCGATGGTACCGGCCCGTGCTGCTGGGTTGGGCATGGCATTCGCTGAGGTAGTTTCTGCGCGACGGCTGATCCGAGGTTCCATGAGGCATTTCGCACCGCTCGTCGTGTCGCTTTGCACCATCGGCCTGCTGGGCTGCGGCTTGGGTGCCACCGTCACCACCCGCGAGGTTCGCCACCACCAAGTCGATGAGTCGGCGCTGGTGCCGGTGCCGGTGGGCCCGCACGCGATCGGCCCCATGGGCGCGTCGGGCGAGGTGCGGCTGCAGGCCTCGGCCAACCACACCCAGTCGCCGAGCATCGACCGCGGCGCGGAAGACGCGGTGTCGCAGTATTACTTGGAGAACGTCGGCCAGGCCAGGTTGAGCGTGGCCACCTCGAATTACATCGAGTATTCGCTGGGTATCGACTATGGCCACGCCTCGTGGAGCCGCTCGTCGCTGGCGCGGACCAACCTGCCGGTGCCGGGCGACTACGCGCTGTGGCTCAACGCGGCGATGCGCGGGCGCGTGCCCATCACCGACCACCTGGCCATTGCGGTGGGCGGCGAAGTCGCCGGCGGGTGGGTGCCGTACTATCGCCACGTGCACAGCGACATCACCACCGAGACTTGGACAACCGAAAACACTAACCAATACGGCCAGGTCGATCCCTTTCGGGCGCCAAAGACGACCTACAGCTCTAGCAGCACCCAAGAGGACTCGATCACCACCGGCGACGACGTCAACATGGCCTGGACGGCCTTGCTGGGGCTGCAGATCGAGCCGATGCCGCGGCTGCACCTGGATGTGACGCTGTTCGGTCAGTTGGTGCCGGTCTACCCGGGCCACCGCGAAGCGACCGAGACCTGCACCGACGGTGACTGCGTGGGCACCTCGCCCGACGAGCTGGCCGTTTCGCATCATCAGACCGCGTTCGGCGCGTCGCTCGCCGCCACTTGGGAGCTGACCGAGCACGTGTTGGCCGTTGTCGAGGCGCACGTGCACCGCTTGGAACTGCCGGGGACGCAGCGGGCGATTTGGCCAGGGCTGGTCGCGGGTTTGCAGGTGCCGCTGGGCAAGCTCGCGGCCAAGCAGCCGGCCAAGCCCGCGCTGTGGGGCGAGCATCGGCGGAGTGGTATGGCGGGCGCCGTGCTCTGAGGAGAGCGCCGAGCGCGGCACTTTGGCGCAGCAGTTCGCGGCGCGCGGTTCGGTGCTTGCAGGCGCGACCGAGGAAGCATAGCTTGGCCGCGGAGGTTGACCATGGGTCGAAAACTTGCCAAGGCGTTCGCATTCCCGCCGCTGCGTCCCCACGGGGTGGGCATCGGCACGCGGCGCAGCGCCTGGTTGGCCTGGCTGCCGATCTTCCTGATTGCGTCGGCATGTGGCTCGTCGCCCGCCGCATCGGGCACCGGCAGCTCCGCCGACATCCCGGGCGACAGCAGCGACGGCAGCGGCAGCGGTGACGCGAGCGGCACCACCGACGGCGGCCTGGACGGCGACGGCAGCGGCGGCACGACCTGCAGCGCCGCTACCGATCCGTGCTCGGCCAAAGGCCTGGTCTGCGACACCGCGACCGGCCAGTGCGTGACCTGCGTCGGCGACGAACACTGCCCCAAGGGCCAGTTCTGCACCAACCACAGCTGCGGTCCGTACAGCTGCGTCGGCAAGGCCGCGACCTGCAAAAGCCCGATCACCGGCCAGGTCTGCGACGCCGCCAGCGGCCAGTGGAAAGACGTGCCGTGCTTCGTCGGCCAGGTGTGCAGCGGCGGCGTCTGCGCCAAGCCGCAGATCTGCGTCCCCGATACCAAGGCCTGCTCGGGCAACAAGGTCACCGTCTGCGACAAAGACGGCACGGCCGCGACCACCCTGGAAGACTGCTCCACGGCTGGCGGAATCTGCGAAAACGCCGCGTGCGTGTCGGGCAAGTGCCAATCCGGCCAAGTGGGATGCGTCGGCACCCAGGTCGCCTTCTGCGACGAGACTCAAACCTGGCAGGTAGTCGGCGACTGCGCCCCCAAGGGCACCTGCGTGGGCGGCGACTGCCAGTTCGTGCCGTGCACACCGGGCGGAACCACTTGCATGGGCGGCCAAGTGGTGGAGTGCGACAGCGCGGGCGGCTTCAAAATTTTGGAAAACTGTACGCAAAAAGGCATGGCCTGCGTGCAAGCGGCGTGCAAGCCCCAGGTGTGCGCGCCCAACACCACCGGCTGCAACGGCGACATCATGCAGTACTGCGACGAGAACGGCGCCGGCTGGATCGAAGGCGTCGACTGCACGCTGACGGGCGGCGGCCCGCCTGGCGCCGGGACGGGCAGTGGCTTCTGCGCCGATGGCCAGTGCCAATACTTGCCGTGCGCACCCGGCGGCGTCGGCTGCTTGGAGGCCCAGGTCGTACAGTGCGACGTCAAGTCGTACAAAGTATTGAAAGATTGCGCCGACACCCCTGGCATGACCTGCGACAACGGCAGCTGCGTGGCGCAGGTCTGCAGCCCGTGGGACGCGTTCTGCGACGGTCCCGTGGCCAAGATGTGCAACTTCACCGGCAGTGGCTGGGAGCAAGAGCAGGACTGCGCGGCGATCGGCATGGCCTGCGCCGGCGGCAAGTGCACGAAGATGCCGTGCGCGGTCGGCGAATTTACCTGCATGGGGACTGGCCTGTATTCGTGCACGGTGAGCGGCCCGCAGCTGGTCGACGACTGCGGCCAAAAGGGCGAGATCTGCCTCAACGCGATGTGCGTGCCGCCCACTTGCCCGATTGGCCAGACCGAGTGCGACGGCAACGTGGTGATGTACTGCGACGGCGCCCAGTGGATGTACTCGGAAGATTGCGCGAACATGGGCATGGCCTGCATCGACGGCGCCTGTTCGTCGATGCCCTGCGCGGCGGGCGGGTTCGGCTGCGTGTCCAATCAGGTCGTGCAATGCGACAGCGCCGGCAAAGGCTGGTCCGTCGTCGACGACTGCCCGGCGCAGGGCAAGGTTTGCGGCAACGGCAGCTGCATGACCGCAGTCTGCGCGCCGGGCATGCCGTCCTGCCAGGGCAATTCGATTGCCGCCTGCAACGAGTCGGGCTCCGGGTGGACGACGCCCGGCGAAGACTGCACCAAGACGGGCAAAATCTGCGACACGGGCTGGTGCGTGGCCTCGGTGTGCACGGCCGGCACCAAGGGCTGCTTGGGCGCCAAGACCGTGAGCTGTGCCAGCGATGGGGGCAGCTGGCAGGCGCAGGCCTGCCCGAGCGGCCAGACGTGCAGCGGTTCGACGTGCCAGACACCCACCTGCAAGCCACCGACCAGCTTCGCCCCCGATGCGGTGTGGATGCACCTGCCCGTGCAAGACAAGATTACCGGCGGTTGCGACCTTGACGGCAACGGTACCATCGACAACGCCATGGCCAAGATGGCGGGTTTCGTCATCGCCGGGGCCCAGGGCCCGTATCCCGGCCCGGGGCAGTACGTGCTGGTGCTGCAGGCCAGCGGCTTCGACGCGACCGGCAAGTCCTTCGAGCTGGCGGTGTTGCCGGCGCTGCCCGCCGCGGGCGGGATGGACTGCCAGCCGTTCGTGCCGACGACGCAAACCTGCAAGCTACAAGCGGATCCAGCCGGTTTCGACTTGAAGGGCAGCGGCACCGCCAACGGCACCTGCCAAGCCAAGACCGTCTTGGCGGCAACCGTCAGCGGCGGCAAGCTCAAGGCCGGCGGCAAGGGCGCCGAGCTGTGGCTGCCGAGCAAGGCCGCGCCGACGCCGATGTTTTTTGCCCTGAAAGACGGTCGCATCGAAGCCGACGTCCCGGCCGGCACGCCGTGGCAGGCGGCCAGCAAGGGCCACCTGTGCGGTTGGCTGACGGCCAGCGACATCGGCGCCATCGTCGACGACTTCCCGCTGCTGGCGGTCGGCGGCGGGATGGATGCAGCGACGCTCAAGCAACTCATCTTCAGCGAGGTTACGCCCGACATCGACAGCGACGGCGACGGCAAGGCCGACGCCTACTCGCTGGGCGTGCCGTTCGGCGGCAACCCGGTGCAGCTGTCGGCGCCCTGAGCCTGGCTTGGGCCCCGTGCCCGGGGCGTCGGTCCGCAGTCGCCAAGCTGCCGCGCAGCGCCATCCGCCCCCGGCGTCCGCGTGTGCACTGGACTGCTGGCGTGCTGCGCGAGGCGGTGGCCGCGCTGGGCAAGGCGCTCCCCGACACGCCCAAGAAGATCTTCCGCATCGGCATGTTGCGCATGAACGCCGCGGGCCAGGCCGAGGGCGGGCACGCGCTGCTCCCCTATGCGACCAAGAAAGTCGCGGGCAACAAGTGGCAGATTCTGGTCTACGACAGCAACCATCCCGGCGAAGACCGCGCCATCGAGGTGGATGCCGACGCCGACAGCTGGCAGTACCAGGCTGCAACCAACCCGGCGGCGCCGACCAGCCTGTACTCGGGAAAGGGTAAGAAGAACCGCCTGTTCCTCATTGCCAACGACCTGCGCGTCGGCCAGCAACCCTGTCCGTTCTGCCCGGGTGGCAAGGGCGGCAGCCAGACGGTACTCAGCTTCGGCGACATCCTGGCCTCGGTCGAGACCGCGGGCGGTGCCCAGGGCGGCAACACGGAGCAAGGCTACAAAGACGATGCCGAAGGCGTCAGCGTCACGCCCATCTACGGACTCCCGAGCGGCGATGACCTCCTGGCCGACCTGGACAAGGTCAGTACCGGCGACGCCTGCGACCCCGATGCCGACGGCGATGGCATACCCAAGACCATCGACTACAACGACCTGGACGCCAGCCCGACTGGACCGTGCACGGCTGGAGGCTCGCCAAACTGTGCCGCGGACAAGGATTGCGCTTTGCCAGCGGGTAGTTCTGGGGCGTCGACGCCTTGACCTGCGAGTGCGGCGGGAAGCGGCGGCTGATTGCGGTGATCACACAGGCCAAGGTGATCAAGAAGATTCTGAAACACTTGGGCTTACCGACCGAGGTGTTGCTCGGGGAGACCCAGCCAATCTGGCGCCAAAATACCCAGCACTGCGCGGGCCGCCGGGCGGACTGTTCCCCGAGGACGTCGGCGAGACGGGGCAGGATCGGGCGGTGGATGACGATTTCGGGATGGCCCGGGCTCGATGCCGGATACTGGTGGACGAGCAGCCGCACGACGAATGGGCAGCGTGAGCGAAGGCCCGGACGGCGCTGCGCGGCGGAGCCTGGGCCGGGCGGGGATTTTCGATTGAAATTCAGCGGAACTTCGCCGTTGACGAAGGCTGTCGCGGGCGTAGAGGCGCTGGCTGAGGCCGGATGGTCCGGTCTTGGCGGGTGTGATGTGGGCGATTCGGCGGTCGGGGTCGGTGGCGAAGGCGGTTGCTCGACCTTCTATGCGTACGCGTAAGTCGACCTGAGAATATCCTTATTGATCAGGCCCATTGCTGCGCTTGACGGTCCTGCGACAGACGGCGCATGCTGCTCTGGCCATGTAGGCTCTGGTGGCGCCCCACCTCGGTTCGCAAAGGTTCGCCATGTACCGCAAAGTCGTACCAACGAGACTGCTGACCTTAGCCGCGACGCTTTGGACCGCACTGGCGCTGGCGCCGGATCTTGCCGCGGCTCAGGCAGTTGCGCCGGCCGACGCGCCCGAGGCGGACACCCTGGCGCGCGAGGCCACGCGGCGATTCAAGGAGGGAGACTACGAAGTCGCGGCCAGGCTGTTCGAGCGCTGCTATGCCTTGGACCACCGGGCCGACCGGTTGTTCAATGCGGCGCGGGCGTGGGAGAAGGCCGGCCGAGACCGCGAGGCCGTAGCTCTCTTTGAGCGCTACCTGGCCGTAAGCCAGGACCCCGTTGGGCGCGAAGAAGCGCGCGTGCGACTGGCGCGAGCTCGCGAGCGGGCCGCGGCCGTTGCCGAGCCCCCTCCCGTCGCCGCCGCCCCGCCGACCGCCGCAACGCCCACGGTTTCGCCTGGTATCGACGAACCGCCCAAGCAAAGTGCCAAGCAGCCGGTCCAGCCGGTCGCGACGTCGGCTGTGGCCGAACTCCCATCCCGTTGGCCGGCCGGCGCTGTTTCGGCGGCAGGCTTGATTTTGCTGGCCGCTGGCGGCTACGGCTGGTTCGACGCCAACGCGCAAGACGAGACCCTGAGCGGTCAATTGGCGCGGCGCAACACCGCCGGATCCATCGTAGGCATCACAGAAGTTGCCGCCACGGCGAAGGATCAAGAAATCTCGCAGGCCAGGACGTGGTCAGCGGTCGCTGGCGGCGTGGGCATTGCGGCAGTTGGGCTTGGCCTGTGGTGGTGGTTCGAAGCGGCGCCCGCGCGCCCACCTGGCGGCGCGTGGCAAGTTGTCCCGACTGCAACCGGTGCGTCGGTGGCCACATGGTTCTGAGTCGCCACCGCTGCGGATGGCTCAATTGCTGGGTGGCGCTGGCGCTGGCCGGCGGGCCGAGCGGTTGCCAATCGGCTCTCAGCCGCAATTCTGCCCCATTTGCCTGCACTACCACGGCGGATTGCCTGCCTGGCCACCTCTGTCTGCAAGGTCGCTGCGCACCTCCGGCGGGCAATCCGGCCGCTGCCGATGCGGTTGAAGAAACAGCTGCACAGCCAGACACATTGCCAGCTGAAGACCAAAGCGCACCAGCCGATGCCCTCGACTCCAGCGCCCTCGACTCTGGCGCCATCGACTCCGATGGCCCCGACTTCGACGCGACCAAGGACCAGTCCGGCGCCGATAGCACGCCGGCGGCCGCAGATGGCACAGACGGTACCGCGAATGGCGACGTGCTGGTTGTACCGGCAGGGCAAGTTCTGGTGCCCGCCGGTTCGTTTTGGATGGGCTGCGTGACGGGCGACGCCGCCTGTAAAGCCAACGAGAAGCCAGCCCACAAGCTGCAGATGTCAGCGTTCTTCCTAGACAAGACCGAGGTGACAGTCGCGGCCTATGCCGCATGTGTTGCTGCCGGCGCGTGCAAAATCATCACCGACGCCGAGTGCGACGTGGGCGCCACCACATACGGTGTCGCGGGCAAAGACCAGCATCCGGTGACGTGTGTGCCCTGGAATCAAGCCGACGCCTTCTGCACCTGGGCCCAACGGCGCCTGCCGACCGAGGCCGAGTGGGAGCGGGCCGCCCGCGCGGGCCTTGAAAATCTAGTCTCTCCCTGGGGCAACGAGTGGCCGCCCACCGGTGGAGCGGGCAATCTGCTCGACGATGCTACCGTGGCGGCAAACCCAAGCTGGACGGGTATTCCGGGTTACAACGACGGCTTCGCCGAGACCGCGCCGGTCGGCAGCTTCCCAGCCAATGCCTATGGCCTTTACGACATGGCAGGCAACGCCGCCGAGTGGGTATCCGATTGGTACGGTTCGACCTACTACGGCAAGACACCGCCCGCGGACCCACCCGGGCCGAGCAGCGGCTCATCGCGCTTGACGCGCGGCAGCAATTGGGGGATCGGCGATTCCGACCACCGCACATCGAGTCGCGTCGTCATGGCCCCGGCCAAGTCCTCGGGCGCCGTTGGCTTCCGCTGCGGCCGATCGCTGTAGCCTGAGGCGGCACGCTCGCCCACCGGCAGCTGCTGCAGCACCGGCCAGCGGGCGCCGGCGCAGTTCTTCTACCCCGGCCAAATGAACGTGGTCAGCGTCATGGGCACCGGCCGCCCCCAACCACTACCCGCCGGCCGGCACCGGGGCGATTCCCGTGGCGGCCTGGACCCACTTTGCCACGGTTCACGCCGGCAACCCGCAACTGGTGTATATCAATGATATCATGGCCAATGCCGACAACCTGGGCAGCCCGACCGAGGGTGGACCGGGGGTGTTGTACGTGGGCAACGACGGCTTCTACGCGCCGCTGAATGGCCATATGGACGACCTGCGCATCTACAGCAGGGCGCTGACGGCCAAGCAGATTTTTGCGGATGTGCAGTAGGGGTTGGCTCCTGCCGTACCGTTTGCCTACTACTCCCCGCAGTTCCAACGCCCCCGGCGCTTCGCGCCTGCCCCTTTCCCGCCGTGGAGGGTGTTGAAGTGGCCCCAATTCCGTCACCCCCGCGCAGGTGGGGGCCCAGGCTAATTCACTGAAACGCCTGGGTTCCCGCTTCCGCGGGAATGACGAGGGAAGGGGCCTGCGCGAGCTTTCGCAACATGCTCCGTGGACAGGGTGGACGGCGAAGCCGGCCGGGTGAGGGGCAGTCCCGCGAAACCAGCAAATTTCCCCACCTAGCGCCAAGTAGTAGCTATCCGGTAGGGCAGGTACTCCGGTTGCAGGCTCAGCGCGCGCTACTTCTGCAGGTTCCACACCGTCAGGTAGTCGCCGTTCGCCTGCTCTTTGCGCCGAATCTCTTTGAGAGTCTTGCTGAACACCGCCATCAGGTCCGACTTGCGCACGATGGTCTTCAGGCCGGCAGGGCCGATGTTCGCGGCAAACGGCACCCCGGTCGTGCTGCTGATGCGACCGACCAAGTACTTGGTGCTGGTCTGCAGACCGTTGGGCTTGCCTGTCACTTCAAAGGCCAGGCGAGGAATCATCAAGATCTTTTCGTCGCTGCTGGCCGAAATCTCCAGATCCAGCGTCAGGGTGACCAGCGCATCCGTTCCAGTTTCGTTCATGATTCTCGCGTTGACTCCGGTGGAGCCAAAGCCCTCCGCGACGGGCATGAAGGCCGAAACCACCTTGGTCTTGCGGAACGACCGGGCAAACTGCACCTTGGTGTTGCTGTCGTCCTTGGCGAAGGCCGCCGTGTGCTTGTAGGCCTCGGTCGCTGTGATGGCATCGACGCCGACCTCTTCCGCGCCGAACTCGGCTTTGAGGACGGCCACGAACTCGGGGTAGAGCTCTTCCATCAGCGCGTCCCACGCCGCGTCGGGCTGGGCCGGAAACTGCAGCGTCGTGGTCTTGGTCGTCGTGGTCGTGGTCTTGTTCGAAATCCCGCCCATGTTCAGCGTGGTCGACGACCTTGTCGTCTCGGACGTTTGGTGAAAGGTGGTGCCGCGAATCGACAGCGACAGCACGCCGAACTTCTTGACGTGCTCGGACGGCCGGCTCAAGAACGCGCTCGGCTTGTAGACCTGGTAGTCCATGTTCGCGTCGCTGCCTTCGACCATCAGGCCCTTGTTCAGCTCGGGATCCGCGGTCACTTTCACGAGCGCCCCGTCGCTGTAGGCGGTGATGTACGGAAAGGGCGGCAGGCCGACCAGGTCTTTGGCGTCTTGCGAGGTCTCGACGCCGACCGCGAGAAAGCTGTCGCTGTAGTTGTACAGCAAGCTGCCGCCCGGCTTGATGTTGATGTTGCGGAAGGCCGCGGCGGGGATGGTCACGGTGGGGGCATAGCGCACGTAGCAGACGTCGTAGATGCTTTTGATGCCGACCTGGTTGATCGCCAAAGCGATCTTGACCATCGTACCGGCTGGCACTGCGGCGCCGTCGAGCTCGACGACGACGTCTTTGGTCAGGTCGATCGCGACGTTGCGGCTCGTGCCGCTGGCCGGCTGACCGTTGATGGTCTTGAGCTTGAACCGCGTGGTGTTGGGCTCGACCAAAAAGCTCGCCTTCTCGCCGCTGGTGGTGGCGATCTCGACTTTGCGCGGCGCCGAGCTGGCGTCAAAAATGGCGCTGTAGCTGCCAACCGCCAGGTAGTCTGCAGGCTTGCCGTCGACGGTAACGGTGCCGTCGATGCGCAGAAAGCCACTGCTGCCCTTCTTGGTGAACATCAGGAAGACCATGTCGCCACCGGTCTTCCACCCGTCAAAGAATGACTGGGCCATGGTGCCCAGGTCCGCCGTCGGCAGATTGCTCTCCACACCGGCGGTGACGACGACGTCGGTCAGGCTTGCGGTGGCCGGCACGGTCGGAGCGGCAAATTTGGCCAGCCGAGCGATGAGGCCCGCGCAGCCAACCTGCGTCACCAGCAGCAGCGCCAACAGCATTGTCTTGTATTGATTCAGTTTACTCACGGCTCAAGTTCCTCTGGCCGTCAAGGCCCGCGCAGTGCCAGGGCTCTGGCACGGGTGCCCAGGTCACCCCAAAAGCTCACAGCGCCGTCGCGCCGTCGCCGGGCCGACTCGACCGGGTTCCTCTCCGTCGTTCGCGGCGAGGGTACGCCCTCACCTGGATACCGTCAACGCAAAGGGTGCCCAGGACGCAACCGCCGGCCGATCCCACCTTTCACAATCGGCACTTGCGGCACGCCGAGGCGCGACCGATCACAGAACCTGGCGAAAACAAAAGGAGGCGGCGCGACTCCAAGTTGCTGGACCCGCGGTCACCGGCGCGCTGGATCGTGGCTACCGGTGATGGTGATCCAGGGCTGGGGTCGAAGTTGCCCTGCCGTACCGTTTGCTTACTACTGCCCGCTGTTCCAACGCCCCCTCACCCCGGCGCTTCGCGCCTGCCCCTCTCCCGCCCTGGGGAGAGGGGCAACGATTGATTATTCAATCAATACCC
>JACRCU010000554.1 GCA_016218865.1 Deltaproteobacteria bacterium
GCGGCCGGCCGACTTGTGAAAACACCGTTTCGACCACCTGGTCGTAATTGAAGGAGATCACGACATCCTCTGGACCAAGGCTACGAGCCCAGCGCTCATATGGGAGCCACGTTTCCACCTTGGCCCGACTGGCTTGGACGAATTCCATACACTGCGCTGCAACAAGAGCCGGCACCCGAGCGCGCAAGAAGTCGTAGCCGAACTGCCACGGCGGCCCGCTCTCGGCCTCTGGGTATGGAACAGAATGAAGTCCGTACCTCTTGGCAACGGTCGTCCAGAGCACCATCAAGTTGGCGTGCTCATCGCCGGACTCGATGGACGTCAAGCAGGCCAAGAAGGCTTCGGCGTCGGACCAAAGGTTGCTGTTGATTCCGCTGGAATATAGTTCGCCGACAGCCAAACTTCCTGTGTCAGCCATCCATGACCTCGAGTGCTTGGCACGGAGGGCTGCAAGTGGCGCTGGCGCCAGCAAGTCCGGCAGCAGCGGACCGCCCAAGGCGGCGCTGAAGCCGGCGCCCAGAATCCACACCTTCATGGGTACTCCTTGTCTACCTTGGATTCTCTCGGACTCCACCGGTCGCTGTCGCCGCGCCGCCGAACTTCCCGAACACGGCGCGGGCGTCCCGCCGCCTAGGGCTGGTTGCAGACCCCGGTCTTGCAGACTGAGACGGAGCCGCAACTCGCTCCGTCACTCAGCTGCGTATGGGCACAGGCGCCCGTCGTACTGGTGCAGACGTCGGCTGTGCAGGCGTTCTTGTCGTCGCACGCGGCCAGTGGCACTCCACTGCACTTGCCGGCGTCGCTGCACGATGCGTAACCCCAAGCGTCGGTCCTGGCGACGACGAACGCGTTCTTCGCGGTGTCCATCACGCCGGCGAGTGCGTGCCCACCGTCGGGAAGCGCCACCACCGAAGTGACCATCTCGCTGCCTTTGCCGCCGTACGCGCGCTGCCACACCAAGTTTCCGTTGGCATCGAGGTGGGCAGCTAGAAAGTCGTAGCCGCCAAAGCCACCTACGGTAGTATCGCCGGCGAGCACGAATCCCCCGTCGCCCGCTCGGGCGAGCCCAGCAAAATACTGAAACGAGGGCTGCTTGGCGGCGAAGTTCTTGGACCATAACATGTTGCCGCCAGCGTCCAAACGGACCACCCAGCCGCCCCGAACGGACATCGCAAGGCCGGCAGCCCCGAGGTCAATCACGTCAAACGGAACGTCGCCAACTCCCGCGTACGTCTTGTCCCACAAATTCTTGCCTGCGCTGTCAACGCGCACGAGCCAAGGTGTACCGCCTGCCCCACCTTGGTTCGCCGCGATAAGGAACCCCCCATCTGCAAGAGCGACGACAGCCTTGGCTTCCTCGCTGTTGTTTTTCCAGTAGTCCGACTCCCAGACCTTCACTCCCGTGCTGCTCACTCTGATGGCATAGGCGCGCATGGCACCGTTCGGCAGGTTGTTCCATCCAACAGCAATGAATCCGCCATCTTGGGCTAGGGCAGCCCGACTGCAGTACTCGTCCGATGAGCCAAAAAGGCCCGACCAGAGCTGATTACCCTTGGCGTCCAATCGGGCAACCCAGCAGTCCGATGGAGATGTCTCCGACTGCAGGGCGTACCCAGCTACTCCCACGCCTGTGTCGCCCACCGCCACCACAGAGCTTGCCCCAGCTATCGCCCCAGGGGCCAACTGCTGGTCGTACATCAGAGAGCCGATCTGGCTTACCTCAACAATTCTAGCTTTTTGGGGCGCTCCGCCATTTGGGGAACCAGGTACAGCCGTCGTACCTCCCAGCACGATGTGACCGTTCGGTACAGCAGTCAGGGCGGCCCATCCAGTATGCTCTGGGCCCAGAATCGTCACAACGAACAGATTTCCAGCGGTACCCACGCACACGCCAGAGGAACAGGTATCCGTCAGGGTGCACGCGCTACCGTCGTCGCACGGGCCGGCCACGGCCGTGTGCTTGCAGCCTGCGGCCACGTCGCAGGTATCCGTCGTGCAGGAGTTTTTGTCATTACAGTCTGTTGCGACTCCTGCTGAGCACTTGCCTCCGGCACACACGTCGTTGGCCGTGCATGAATCTCCATCGTTGCAGGGCGCACTGTTCGCAGCAAACACGCACCCCTTGCCCGCATCACAGCTATCCGCCGTGCAGGGGTTCCCGTCGTCACAAGCGACCTTGGCCCCCGCCACGCAGCTCCCGCCCGCACACGCATCGCCCGCCGTGCAGGCCGAGCCATCCGAGCAGCTCGCCCCGTCCTGCTTGGCCACCGGCCCGCAAAGCCCCGTCTTTACCGCGCACTCCGTCGTGCTGCACGGCCCGTCCTTGCTGACGTCGCACGTGACCGCGCTCCCCGGCTTGAGCTTGCACACGTACGGCGCCGCCGAGGTGTCGCAGAACTCCGTGCCGTTGCACAGGTTGCCGTCGTCGGGGCAGTCGGCGTCCTTCTGGCAGGCGCAGACCGACGCCCCCGGCACGCACGCGCCCTTGCTGCACACATCGCCCTGCGTGCACGGGTTGCCGTCGCTGCAGACTGCGGCGTTCGGCGCGAACAGGCAGCCCTGTGCGGGGTCGCAACTGTCCGTGGTGCAAGGATTCCCATCGTCGCACACCAGCGCCGGGCCCTTGCCGCACACGCCGCCGTTGCAGGCGTCCCCCTGGGTGCAGGCCGAGCCGTCGGCATCGCACGCCACGCCGTTCTGCGCCGCGTGCACGCATCCGGCGGCCGCGTCGCAGCTGTCGGCGGTGCAGGGGTTGCCGTCGTCGCAGTTCAAGCCCTGGCCGCTCTTGCAGATTCCGCCGGTGCACACGTCGCCCGCGGTGCACGCCGAGCCGTCCTCGCACAGGCTGCCGTCGCCCAACGCCTTCAGCGCGCACTTGCCGGTGGCCGGCTCGCACTGCGACTTGCTGCACGCCGTGTCGAGCGAGCTGCTGCACAGGACCAGGCTCAGCGGCGCGATGGCGCACTTGGCCGTGCCGCCCGACTTGTCGCAGACCGGCAGTCCGTTGCACAGGTTGCCGTCGTCGGGGCAGTCGGCGTCGCTCTGGCACGCGCACACCGAGGCGCCCGGCACGCACTTGCCGCCCGCGCACGCGTCGCCCTTGCTGCACGGGTTGCCGTCGTCGCACGCGTCGCTGGTTTCGGTGTGGGCGCAGCCGAGCTTGACGTCGCAAGTGTCTGCCGTGCAAGGATTCTCGTCGTCGCAGGTGCTGGCTTTGCCGACGCAGCTGCCGCCCTGGCACGCGTCGCCGCTGGTGCAGGCGTTGCCGTCGTCGCAGGCGATCGCGCCCTGGCTCGCCGCCGTGCACCCCGACTTCGGCTCGCACAGGTCCTGCGTGCACGGGTTGCCGTCGTCGCACTGCTTCGGGGTACCTTTGCAGGTGCCGCCGCTGCAGCCGTCCGCGGTGGTGCAGAGCAGCCCGTCGTCGCACGGGGTCGTGTCGGGCGCGATGCCGTACTTGCAGTTGCCGGACTGCAGGTCGCAGCTGGCGGTCTGACAGCCGTCGGGCGCGCTGCACAGCTTGGCTGGCCCGGGCTGGCATTGGCCGCCGGTGCACAAGTCACCGATCGTGCACGGGTTGTCGTCCTCGCACGGCACGCCGTTGGCCTCTGTGTGGGTGAAGCCCAGGGCCAGGTCGCAGCTGTCCTTGGTGCACGGGTTCTTGTCGTTGCAGGCCAGCGGTGCGCCGGCGATGCACGTGCCTTGCTTGCAGGTGTCGTCGGGCGTGCAGGCCGAGCCGTCGGCGTCGCAGCTGGTGCCGTCGAGGGCCACGTGCTTGCAGCCTCCCTTGCCGTCGCACGAGTCCTGGGTGCAGCCGTTCTTGTCGTCGCAGCTGCCTTCGTCGGTCTGGCCGTTGCAGTTGTCGTCCAGGCCGTTGCAGGTCTCGGCTTGCGCGGGGGGCGCGTTGCAGTCGCCCAGGCCGGCGGCGGTGCAGGTCCGCGTACCTTGGCACGTGCCCAGGACCTGGCCCTCGGCGCCCTTGACCTCGACCGCGCAGGTGGTGTGAAGCCCCTTGGCGACCGCGGACTTGCTGCACTCGCACACGCCGTACGGGCCGCCCGGTTGGTCGGGGGCGCGCACGCACTGCTTGCTGGCGGGGCCCTCGACGCTCGGCACGCTGTCGCACGTGTAGCCCTTGGGGCAGTCGCCGGCGCCCTGGCAGGCCACGCCGCAGAACTGGCCGAGCTTGCCTTGGTTGGTGCACACCGCGTCGGTCAAGCCCAGGGCCTGGCAGTCCTTGCTGGTGGCGCACGGGTCGCACAGGTGGCCGTAGTGGGGCACGCAGAAGTTGCTGATGTCGCCGGCCGGGCCGGTCAGCGGTCGGCACAGGTAGCCGGCGGGGCACTGGCTGCCGCAGGGGTGGGCGCAGGCGCGGCCCTCGGTCAGGCTGGGGTCGTCGATGCAAAGTCCAGTTTCGCAATCGCTGTTTTCGGCGCAGGGGCAGCCGGCACCGCCCGGGCAGTTGGCGCTGACGTCGCCCGTGCCGACGCCGTCCAGGCTGGGCGTGCCGGTGTCGGGGTCTTTGCTGTCCTGTGGGTTCAGGTTGCTGTCGAACTGCAGGCTCGTGTCGGCGGTCTTGCCGGTGCCCTTGGTGTCGTTGCTGCTGCAGGCGGCCAGGAGCAGCCCCGCGGTGAGCAGCGCATGGCTCCAGAACGACAGCGATGGGCGGCGAGGCAGCGTGGCCGGCATGGCGGAGCTCCGGCGGGCGCTCGGCCGGGGTCGTGGGTTGACGTGGGTGGCGCCTGCGCGGTCGATGGTGCGCGGCTTGGCGGTGGGCGTCAACGCGGGCAGGGAAAACCTTTGCCGGCCGCCGACTAACCCTCCCGACGGCCGGAATCACTCGGCTTCTGGCGGCTGGCGATCGACGTTTTGGCCCGGCAAAGCGGTTGGCGATGTGCAAGTCTGCTGCTTCGCGACACAGGTTGTCGCAAAGAAACACGCCGGCGCGGCTAGCGCGGCCGGGAGCGGGCCAGTCGGAGCCACGTGCGCAGCTCCTCGTTGGTCTGCCGTGACATCTCCGTGGCAGCGCGGTCCAGAAGCGTCGCCCGGTCCAGGCGCGTCAGGTCGTCGCCCACCAGCTCCGCGGTATCGACACCAAGGGCGCGGGCCAGCTGGTCGCACGAGCGTGGGCAGCCTTGGCTCACCTAACACCCTGAAACGCCGGAGGCGAAGTCCAGCTAGGGCACGTAGGTCAGCGGGCCGACGATTTGGTCGGGAACGCCCACGTCGACGGCGGCGAGCAAGGCCACGGGCCGCACAGTGAACGTCGGCAAATTCGGAGTATTCGTGCAAGCTGTTGGGCCAACTTTTTGCGGGTCGAGGTAGGAAGCGCACGGGACATCGCTTGGATTCCAGCTGCCGTTTGGCGCTGCTTTCGGTGCAAACCAAGTCCCGGCCGCCGTGCTGTAGTAGGCCTGGGCCCCCGACTGTACGTAGCTTCCTGCACCATCGACAGTGACGAATGCCGAGCCCGCACAGTTGGGCTGCGAGTAATATATTGGAATGGCGCTTGAGTTGTGCACTTTCCCGTCGAGCGCGACCAGAATCGTGCGGGCCTTCGAAGTCGTCACGTAGAACATGGTTGCTGACGTTGGCGACGCGTGGCCCAGCTTCACCCCATTCGCATCCACCAACCACGGCCCACCGGAACCACCACCCGCCGCCAACCCATCGACTTTCGCCTGAATCCCCTCGACCTGCGTCTTCAGCGCCCCGCTAGCTGCCGCCGCACTCCCGGCCACCTTGGCCGTATCCGCCTCCAGCGCATACGGAACCGCGCCCAGTTTGGTCCTTGGCAGCACTGTCTTGCCGGCGCCCACGGTCAGCTCGGTCCACAGTTCGCTCTGGTCGCGCACGGCCTGCACGCAATCGGCCGGCAGCGTCACCTGGAAATTGCCCGTGTTCGCCTCGGCTTGCACGGTCCCGGTCGCACACTTCTGGGTGCCGCCGCTCGCCGCGTCGTAGAGCTTCAGGGTCACGTCCTGCGCGCTCGCGTACGGCTTGCCGTCCTGGTCGGTCAGGGTGCCCGCGTAAGTGAGCGGCGCCTGGGTCGGCGCACCAGTAGCCACCGCCCGGCCGATGCCGATGCCGCTCGCGACGGCCGCCAGCAGCAGCGCCGCCGCCAGAGTTGCGTTGCGCGTGTTCATGGGCGAATTCCTCCCTGGATGCAGTAGCCTTGGCCGCATATTCGCTCGAGCAGCCAGCGCGCGTTCTTGATGCGGTAGCCGGCGCCGCTGGGTGCGCCCAGGCCGGCAAAGCCGCCGCTGGCCTTGAAACCCTGTTGGGCCAAGCACGCGCCGGCGCTGCAGAATTTGCCGGCCTTGCTGCAGTCTTCGGCCACGGTCGCGGCGGTGCCGGTGGCGTTGCAGACGGACTTGACGCTGCCCTGGCAGAAGGCGAGATTGGCTTGGCAGACCTGGGACTTGCAGGCCGCGGCCTCGCACGAGCTGCCGCTGGGGCACGGCGCGTTGCTGTAGCCGCTGCCGTCGGGCTTGCAGGTGGCGAGCGAGGTGGCGTCGGCGCACACGGTCTGGCCGGCCTTGCACGCCGCGGCGACGCACTGGCCGCCCAGGCACACCTGCGCCGAAGTGCAGGCAGTGAGCGGGGTTGCGCTGCCGCCGGCCGCGTCGCACTGCTTGGGTTGCCCGCCGTCGCAGAACGCCAGGCCGGGCTGGCAGACCTTGGCGACGCACTGGGCACCGCTGCAGACCTTGCCGTTTTCGCAGGCTTGTTGTGCCCAGCTGGTGCCAGCCTCGCTGCAGGTGGCGAGCTGGCCGTTCTGGCACTCGACCGCGCCGGGTTTGCACACGGGTGTCAAACACTGTCCATTTTCGCAGACTTGTGTGTCGTCGCAGTTGACCGGCTCGCCCAGCGCCGTGCCCGTTTCGTTGCAGATGGCGACCGCCGCGCCCACGCACACGGGCTTGCCCGGCTCGCAGACGGTGACGGCGCAGTCGCCGCC
>JACRCU010000560.1 GCA_016218865.1 Deltaproteobacteria bacterium
CAGGTGACCGGTGCGGAGCTTGTTGCGATGGGCCTTGACGTCGAGCACGCGGATGCGCGGACCGTCGATCTTGGTCAGCAAGGGCTCGGCCCGGCGCGGCACGCTGACCCACTGGCGGGTGATCGCGCGGCGGTCCTTCAGGCCGGCCATGCCCACCTCGCCGGGGCCCACGTCCAGGCAGCGGGCGATGGTACGACGCAATGCGTCGGCCGCAACATCGGTCTTTTCGATCCACAGATACAGGTGATCGCCCTCGCCAGCGGGCAAGTACAACGGCAGCTCTTCGACCTGAAAGTCTTCGACCTGCGTGCGAATCTGGCCGCCCGTGCCGGGCAAGCCCTCGGTCAAGCGCGGCAGCGGTTGCAGGGGTCGAAGGGGGCAGTGATGGATGGGGCCAGCCAACATGGGGCAGTACCATGCACGTTCGCGTCGGCTAGCGCAAGCCGGCCCGCGAATTTGCCGCGTGGGCGCGGACCAGCAATTGGCGCGGCGCGCGGCGCAGGTCACAATGGAGTCGCAGGTCCAGCGTCCCCGGCTGGCACACCGGCGCGAGGTGAGCATCATGCACAACCGCGACCACGGGCACGGCGACCCGCCGCTGGCGCCCCTTGGCGAGCAAACGCGGGCCGTTCTGGACACGATTGGCGACCTGATGGCGTTCTGGGGCTTCCAGCGCTCGCACGGCCGTATCTGGGCGCTGCTGTTCCTGGCCGAGCGACCGCCGCACGCCGGGGAAGTGGCCGAGATTCTGGATTTGTCCGCTGGACAAGTGTCGATGTCGCTGCGTGATCTGGAGCACTGGGGCGTGGTGCACGCCGAGCGCCACGCGGGCCAGCGGCGCACCGTTTTTGCCGCCGAGACCAACATCTTCAAGATGGTGGCGCGGGTGTTTCGCGAACGCGAATTGGATCAGGTGCGCAGGCTGGCGCGGGTGCTGTTGGCGGCGCGCGACGAGCTGGAGCGGACACCAGAATCGCCTGGTGCGGCGGTGCGTTTGCGGCGGGTGCGGGCGCTCATCGCCGCGGCCGAGCTGGGCCGCACACTCATCGAGTGGCTGGTCGAGGGCAAGCTACTGCCGGGTTGGGTACAATCGGGCCTGGACCGGCAACTGGACGACAAGTAGGCGCGCCGCTTGCGGTCAGATCGCAAAGAATTCGCGGTACAAGTGGAGGTGGCGGCCCGCATCGCCCAACGGCAGGCGCACCAGCGGACCGCGGGGATCGTCCACGCGCACCGCGCCGGTCAGGGCCTCTAGGGTGGCGTGCACACCGGTGGTCAGGCCGGCGGCGCTGTAGCCACCCTCCAGCACGGCGACCACTCGATTCTTGCACAGCAATTCCGCGGCATTGACCATATGCCCGGCGATGCGGGCAAAGCCGTCGTAGGTCACCGACATGCCGCCCAGCGGGTCGTGCTCGGAGATGTCGTAGCCGGCCGAGACCAGGATCAGCTCAGGTCGAAACTGCTCGAGAATGCGGGCAATCAGACCGCCGTAGATGGCGTCGTACTCGGCGTCGCCGTGCTCCGCTCCCAGCGGAATGTTGATGGTCCGCCCCAGGCCCGCCCCACTGCCGAGCGAGTCCGCCGCGCCCGTGCCCGGATACAGCGGCCATTGGTGGGTCGACACGTACAGAACCGTGGGATCGCGCTCGAAGATCGCCTGGGTGCCGTTGCCGTGGTGCACATCGAAATCGACGATGGCGACCCGCGCCAGCCCCAGGACGCTGCGGGCGTGGTGGGCGGCGATAGCGACGTTGTTGAGCAGACAGAAGCCCATGGCGCGGTCCGCTTCGGCGTGGTGGCCCGGCGGCCGCACCAGTACCATGGCGTTGTCGACCTGGCCGGCGAACACGGCGTCGACCGCCGCGACGGTCGCACCTGCCGCGCGCAGGGCGCAGTCGTAGCTCTTGGGGCTGGCCATCGTGTCCTGGTCCAGGTGCACCGTGTGGCCCTGAGTGGCCTTGAGGCGCGCCAGCAGCGCCGGCGTGTGGGCGCGCAGCACCTCGGCCTCGGTGGCGCTGCGGTGCTCCAGCCGGGTCAGCGGCAGTGAGCGCATGCCCGGGCTCTGCACCATCTCGATCAGCGTACTGAGCCGCTGTGGCGACTCGGGATGCTGAGGGCCTGGATCGTGCAGGAGACACTCGGGGTCCAACATCAGGCCGGTCCGTAAACCCATCGGCGCACCTTCTCGCGGTCGCGTACCACGGTGATTGCCCAACAGGATAGCCGACCTGCGCGGCGCGATCGACTGCCGGCCCAAGCCCGGCCGCGGCCAGCAGCGCGGCAACGCAGCGGGGCAAACCGAAGCCGCGGAGCGCCCACACCAACGCCACACGGAAATCGCCCTTGGCCACGCGCCGTTGCGTGCGGGTTGGGGCGGCCGGTTGCAGAGGTCCCGCGGTTGCGGCACCGTAGCGGCGCGGCCTGGCACCTTGGGCCGCCGCCCTGGATGCGCGCAATGCCCCTGCAGTCCTGTACTTTGCGCGCGATCGCGCGGTCGCTCGCCCGCCTGGGTCTGTGTTGCCTGGTGCCAAGCGTCGCGCTGGCCGCACTGCCGCCGCCGCAGACCTGGATGCAGCGGTCGCTGGGCAATGGCCATGGTCTTGCGGTGTTCGATCACGCAACCGGCAAGTTCGCCGATTGGTGGGTGCGGCCCTACCGAGCCTATGCGCCGGGCCAGGCCACCCACGATGTGCTGTTCGACGCCTACTTTGGCCTGCAGGTGAGTGGACAAGGGGGCAAGTGGGCGACATCGCTGCCGCTGGTCTTCGCCGATGGCAAACCGTGGAAGGCCGCCCTGGGCGCCGACGACAGCGTGTTCGGCTACGTGGGCCCCGCCGGCGTGGTGCACGAGCGGCGGCAGTGGAGTGGCAGTGCGCCCTTGCAGTTGCAGACGTTCGCCTTTGCGCCACAGACCTGCGGCGATCGCTGCCTGGCGCTGGTTGCCAAAGTCGACAATAGCGGCGATGCGCCCGTTGTGGTGACCGTGGTGCTGTTGCCCAATTTGCACCTGGGCAACGGCGCACCGCAGCCGGGGAGCGATAGCGAGGCTCTGAGCGCCACGGCCGCAGGGCTGCTGGAGACGGGCCCCGCCGGTCAGGTCGTCGCGGTGCCGATGACGGGCGCCACGGCCAAGGCGTGCACCAACAACCCGTACAGCGAATTGACCAGCGGCTCGCTGACTTGCAGCACCTTGGCGCTGGCTCCGGGCCAGGACCGGGCGGGCTCGCTCCAGTGGCAGCTGACCGTGCCCGCCAAAGGCAGCGCGGTCGCAGGCGCCGTGCTCGGCTATGCCGAAAAAGGGTCAGCTCTGCCGGCACTTGCGGACTGGCTGGCCCAGCGCACCGCC
>JACRCU010000571.1 GCA_016218865.1 Deltaproteobacteria bacterium
AGCAGTTGGTGGTCAAGTTTTCCGCCGTGGTGGGCTGCAGTTTCGCGGCCTCCATGCTGGCCACAGTCTTGCCTGCGGGCGTGAGCCGCGAGCAACTGCACGACGCCATTGCGGCCGTGGAGCGAGCCGGTCTGATCGAGCACGACGCCGCCAGCGGTATCTTGGCCCTGCGCCACGGCATCATCCGCGATCTGGCCTACGCCGCGCTGTTGAGCAGCCAGCGCCGCGAAATGCACCGCGCCGTCGGCAACTGGCTGGAACGGCACCACCAGGCGCGCCTGACGCCGTACCACTCCATCATCGCCCACCACCTGGCCGAGGCCCAGGAATACGCGCGCGCGCTGGCCTATCTGGAACTGGCGGGCGAGCACTCGATGCGCATCGGCGCCGCGGAGGAAGGCGCACGCCTGTTTGCCCGCGGTCTGGAGCTTCTCGATCGCCTGCCCCACGGCGACGCGGATGCCAGCAATCCGCTGCGGCGCGCCCGCTGGCTGGGTCACCTGGCCCGCGCCCGCACCGACCAGACCCGCCACCGCGAGGCCGTAGAGCTGGTGACTCGCGCGCTGGGCGAGCTGGGTGTCACTTTGCCATCCACGCCGGGGCGTTGGGGCTGGTTGCTGACGGGTCAGCTGCTGCGCCAGACGTTGCACCGCTGGTTTCCCACGCTGACCCTTCGGCCGCGGTCGCAGCCCGACCCGCGCTGGACCGAAGCGGTCGAGATTCTGCACACTTTCATCGAGCTGGTGTACTGGCAGTACGAGTCGCCCCTGGTGTTTCCGGCGGTGGCGCTCTGGACGCTGAACATGGCCCAGCGGGCGGGCGGCAAGGTCCGCGCCAGCGACTATGCCACTGCGGGCATGGCCATTGGCGGTCTGGGCATGGGCGGCGCGGCCCACGTGTATTTCGCCGCGGCGGCCGCGGCCACGGGCGGCACCTGGTTGGACCGCTGGCACGGCCTGGTCAGCGAGGCACTCTACCACGCCATGGCCTGCCGCTGGGACCAGGCCGACCACGCCCTGGATGCTGCGCGCGCGCTGGTGGCGGATCTCGGCAATGCCACCATGACGGCGCGGCTGGATCAGACCATCGGCTTTTGTCGGCTCCAGCAGGGGCTGGTCGCGACGGCGCTGCCGCTGTTTGCGCCGATGATGCCGGTCGCGGTGCGCTTGGGGCAGCATCGCGACGAATTCAACTCGCGGACGCTGCTGGCCCTCAGCCTCATCGAAGCGGACCGCGTCGACGAGGCCGCAGCGGAAATCGATCAAGCGCTGGCGCTCTTTGCTAGCGAGGACCCGCCGCCGGATGCCCGTGTATGGAAGGCCAGCTTGGAGGCGCTCCTGGCCTGGCTGCGGCCGGCCTCGGGCGATCTGGTGGCGGCGGCGCGCCGCTGTGCCGAGGCCATCGGCCCCAAGCCGCGCTTCGAGCTGACCACGGTCTTGCAGGTACCGCGCGTGGTCGGGGCGTTGTTGGATGCCGCCGAGCGGGGCCAGGCGCCGGTGACGCAGGCGCTGCCGATCCTGACCGCCCTGAACCGGGCGATGAGCAAGCAGGCGATGGCATTCGGTCTGGCCAGGCCAGCCTACCTGGTGTGCCTGGGACGCACCGAGGCCGCGCGCGGTCGCCTTGGTCGGGCGCGGCGACTGCTCACGCGGGCTGCCAACCTGGCCGCGGCGCGCAGCATGTTCGCCGACGAGGTCAACGCGCGGTTGGCGCTGGCCCGACTGCCCGGTATGCCCGCCCGCCGAGCCCAAGCAGAGCGGCAGCGCGCAGCGGCCATCGCAGACCGCTGCGGCCTGGCCTTGCGCCAGCGCCTGGCCGCGAATTCGCTGAGCCAGCCGGGACTTGCCGCGGGGGGCGCGCCGTCCGCGGGTCCGTTGGGACCGGCTCACGTCAACGATCCTTGATCCCGGCCCTTTCGCAACGGAGGCCCCATGCAGCACCTGTTCCAGATCAGCCTCGACGCGTTTTCGCCGATGGAGATCCTTGTGTTCTCCATGACCTATCCACTGTGGATTTGGGCCTATGTCCTGATGATTCGCCGGGCATGGAAAGACAAGGTGTATGCCGCTCCGCTGGTAGCCAGCGCCGTGATGTTCTCGTACGAGTTCTGCTTCGTGTTCATCTGGCCCTTGGGCCAAGGTCTGCCCGAGTTCTCGTATGCCAAGTGGTTCGAGTATGCCTGGCTCATCATGGACGTGGTGCTGCTGGTTCAGTGCGCGGCCTATGCCAAGAAGACTGTGCCCAACACGCCCCTGGCGCAGTATCCGGTAACCATTACTGTGGGAACCACGGCCTTGG
Source organism: Deltaproteobacteria bacterium (assembly GCA_016218865.1). Taxonomy (GTDB): domain Bacteria; phylum Myxococcota_A; class UBA9042; order UBA9042; family UBA9042; genus SXRM01. The sequence continues at coordinate 2,299 of JACRCU010000571.1, forward strand.
CCCTGCTCGGCATGTGGTCGTTCGTCGACTGGACCGGCATGTCGAATGGGGCCGTGGCGGCGATCCTGGCCTGCTGCCTGATCGGCGGGCAATTCCCGCTGATGATCCTCGATCGGTCGGTGCGCCTGGGGCGAGCGGCCACGGCGATCCCCGGCCAGGGGATTTCGTTCTGGTCGATTGTGTTGCGGACCCTTGGGGACCTGAGCTCGGCCACCGCGACCTTTACGTTTTTCATGCTGGTGGGCGGCAAGGCGCGCCCCGGCGTCGCGGATGCCACCGCCACCATCGAGCAGCAGGGCATCATGCTGAAGTCGGTGGTAGGAGACCCCACGGCCGTGTACCTGTCCACGGGCAAGTTCGATTTTGCGCTGGCGCCCATCTCGCCGCTCACCAGCTTTACGATCTTCATGATGCTGCTGCTTTTCTGCACCAACATCCTGTCGATTGCCATGTTGGTGCGCGCACGCCGGCGCGCCGGTCTAGGCCTGCCGCTCCGCGAGTCCGCCACGGCGTAACGGTTCCAGTACCAAAGCGGTCCAATTCGGCTGGAAAACCAGGGCGATTTCCATGGCCGGAGGTGGGGTGCGCTGCCGTTGTGGTGGCGCGATGTCGCCCGGACCGGCGAGTCCCAGCGCGCTCGGCCGACCCGCCCCGCGCGCCGATGGCCAGAACGTCAATCAGAAACCTCCGAGGCCCCGCGCCACGTATACTCGGTCTGACAAAACGCAATGATGCTGGGTGGTTCGCAAGGGCAAAAAAACAAGGCGGAGGGGCCGCGACCCGCCGCGACTTCGACCTCTGGATTCGGGTTTCTGATCGGTGCTCTTGAGACTTGGCAGGTCTGGAAAGCACTGAACGAATGTACAGTAATTGGCCAAGTCTCTAGTGGCAGCGCACGCGAAACATCGCGGGATCCTTGCCTTCACTGGCGGTGAGAATCGTGCCGTCGGCATCCCAGGTCACCGCTTCGCCCTGACTTTCGACCGGCGACGGGAGCACCAGCGCGCGCCAGTCGGCCAGGCTGCCGGGCGGCCCGCTCAGCACCTCGGCGCCGCGAAACAGCTGCAAGCTCCCATAGGTGCGCACGATCAGGCGACTGCCGTCGGAGCTGAGGTCGGCCGCGGTCAGCTTGAGCTCGCCGCCTTCTTTGGTGGCGCCCACGGCCAATCCAAGCACACCCAAGCTCTCGACCTTGGCGGGCTTGTCGCCGACGTGCGGCCAGTGCGGCGTGATCCGGTAGATGCGCGCCGTGCCGTCGTTGCGCTTGGTCAGCACCAGCAGCCGGGCGTCGGGCAACACGGCCAGCGCCTCGGCATTCTGCGCGCCGTCCGGATAGTGGAAGCTCAGCTCCTGCCACTCCTTTTTGCCCACCGCGATGCTCACCGCACTCGGAGCGCCGGGCAGCTCGGCCGGCTCGGACCAGCGGACCAGATGGACTTCCTTGCGCTCGTTCAAGTTGTCGCCGATGTCGCCGATCCAGACGCAGTCGCTGGGTGTGGCGGCGTCGGGCATGGGCGGACCGCACGGGCCCACGGCCACGTCCTCCCAATCGACGTTGCTGGCACCGTCCAGGCGGAAGCTGGCGTAGACCTTGCCGGTGCTGTCGATGGCGAACACGTCGGGTGGGTTGCCCGAGTCGTTGTGCGCGTAGAACCGATCCGGAAAGCGCCGCGAGCGGGCGATGCCGCTGAGTTCAGACAGGTCCGTGCCAGCAATGTGGCCTGTAGTCACGGGCAGTTGCCAAGTGCAGCCGCTGGGGTCCAGCACCGTATGGGTCACGACTTGCGCCGAGCGGTCGCTCCCGCACGCACATGAGTAGACCGCAAACAGGACTACAACCGGCCGGCGCAGCATCGCCACCTCCGTGCGCCAGTATAGTCCCGCTCGCACTGCTGCGGCAGCGGTCGCACAGGAAGTTGCCAAACTGCCACGGAGGGCGAGCGGCTACTTGTGCCAGGTCAGCACGGCCGACGACAGGACCGTCTCTTCTTTCCACACGTTGCGCACGACGACCCGCGCGTCGAACGTGTAATGCACGGTCTTGGCGAAGTCCTCGCCGGCGGGCAGCTTGAACGAGCCGGTCACCCAGTCTTTCTTGCCCAGGGTGTAGCTGGCGCCGAGTTCCACAGCGTTCAGCATGCGCTCCATCGGACCGGTGTCGGCGTTCCAATACAGAATGATGTTGCCGCTCTGGCCTTCGGCCGGGCCCTGCAGGCGGCAGCCGACGTGGATGGTGCCGGGGCCGTCGAAGTGGGTCTGGAAGCCGGTGCTGCCCTTGCCGCCGGCTGGCAGCGGCTTGCTGGAGTAGACGCACATGACTTCGCCGTTGTCCTTCTTGCCCAGACCGCCGTTGGTCTTGAACATCGGCGTCAGCGTCGCCTCGTAGGCCTTGGCCACATCGCGGCCCAGGGTGCGCAGGGCTTCGTTGGGCACGCGGTCGTTCAAGCGGAACAAGTCGAACATCTGTCCGCGCGCCCATTTGACGTCCTCGGTCAGGGCGGCCCGCACCACTTTCTCGCCCACTGGGTGCTCGGCCTTGAGCAGGTCCACCTCGAACTCGTTGATCTTCTTGCTCAGCTCGGCATCGCGGCAGGTGTATTGCACCACGTCGATGCCGTCTGGGCCGGCGACCTTGCTGCCGTTGCAGTCGCAGCTGGAAGAGGGCTGCCATTGCAGCGATTTCCAGCGCTGAGCCAAGCTTTTGGCCTGTTCCAGCCCCTCGGGCTTGTCGGCCAGCATGGCGTCCAGCTCGCTGCGCACGCCGGTATACCAACCCGTGCACGCGCCGGCCTGCGCCTCGCGGCCGCTGGGGGGCGGCACATGGCGGGGCTTGCCCGAGCCGACATCGCGGGACACCGCACCGCCGCTGGCCGCCGAGCTGTCGCCGCTGCTGGCCGAGCTGCCGCCGCCGCTCGACGAACTCGCCGCGCTCGCGCCAGAGCCCGAGTCGCCCGAACTGCCCACCGCGGGCAAGCGCCCACCCGTGGCGCGGTTCAAGATGGCGCAACCTGGGGAACCAATGGCCGAGATCAGGCCAATCGCCAGCATCGCCTTGCCAAGGCGCGCCTGGACGGCAGTGAGGGCGTGCAATGTCATGTGGACTCCAAAGGGTCGGCGCCAGCCTGACCCAAAAAGGCGTGAATCGACAGCGGTGACGGGATCCAGCCACCTGCCAGGGGGCAAGGCGAGTGTGCGACGCGCCAGCCTGATCGTCAAATTGAACGCCAATTCGCCGGTCCGCCCGGCCCTGGACCATGCCATGGACTACTTGGCCGGCGGCGCCCAACCCGGCGTCACCTTGCCGGACTGCTGCAGCCACAGCCGCTGGTTGCTGGCGAACGGGCCTGGGTAGGTCACCACTTCGCCGCCAATCCAGCGGACTTCCAGCTGGTCCACCTTGGCGGCGTCGGCCAGGCCAAAGTGCAGGGTGGCGCTGTCCTGACCGCCCTGGCCATTGCCGCCCGACACGTAGCGCAGCCAGCTCTTGCCGCCCGCCACCACCTTGACCGTGGCGCCCAGACCCATGTGGTTGCTGCCGGCGTCGCCGATCAGGTGAACCTGCAGCCAATTGCCCTTGCAGGGCAGCACGTTGCGCAGCATCTCGCCCTGGGCCGCCAAGTCCAGGTCGCCGTCGTTGTCCACGTCGGCCACCGCCAGGCCCCAGCCGTTGCGGCTGCTGATGCCGGCACGGGCGCGGTCGATGCGGAACGTGCCGTCGCCGTTGCCCCAGTAGAAGTCGGTCGGGCGGCCGTCGTAGACCGCGCTGATGGCCAGGTCCAGCACGCCGTCGTGGTCGAAGTCGCCAAGCGACGGAACACTATGGGTTTCTTGATAGCGCAGGCCCGCCGCGCCCTCTTGCCGCAGCGGCAGGGTGCTCTTGCCGTTCTCGGTCCAGGGGCCGTTGCTGTCGGCCCAGTGACCGGGGCTGTCTTGCAGCAACACCTGAGTCTTGTTGCTGAAGATGAAGAAGCGCGGGTGCGCCAGGTTGGCCACCACCGCGTCCAGCAGGCCGTCGCCGTTCAGGTCGCCGAACACCGCGCCGATGCTGTGGCCGTAGTACGACTTGCTGCTCCACAGAGTCTTGATACCTGCCAGGCCGTTCTTCTGGCCCTCTTCCACAAAGGTGTCGCCGTCGTTGCGGTAGTAGAGGTTGCGAATCAGCACGTAATTGTTGACGAAGATGTCCATGTCCCCATCTTGGTCGGCGTCGACCGGCACCACCCCGCGGCTGGGGGTCTTGGTCTCCTTCTCGCCCAAAAAGCCCTTGCTACCGGTCCAGTTTTCGAACTTGCCGCCGCCCAGGTTGTGGAACACCGTGTCGGCATAGGGGGTGTAGTCGTCCCAGCACTGGAAGCGCGAGACGTACAGGTCCAGCAGCCCGTCGCCGTCCAGGTCGGCCCAGCCGGCGCCGGCGCTGGGAGCGTGATTGCCCTTGCTTTTGCAGGTGTTGTAGCTCTGCTGGCCGCTGATGCCCGAGTCCTGGGTGGCGTTGGAGAACTTGCCCTTGCAGTCGCCGTGCCACAAGCTGTCCTCGGTGCTGAAGTCCTCGACATAGCAGAACAAGTCGGCGCAGCCGTCGTTGTCGTAGTCGCCCCACACGCCGCCCGAGCAGCCGCCCGTCAGGCCCGAAGCCGCGGTGATGTCGGTGAATTTGCCGCCGTCGTTGCGGTACAGCTTGGGCCCGCCCAGCAACAGGTCGTCGTCGCCGTCGCTGTCGAAGTCGCCGAAGCTCTGGCGTCCGCCGGGCTCGATGCCGGCGATGGGCTTGAAGACCTTGGTGTTGTCGGCGGGAAGCTCTTCGACCCACAGGCGCACCAGGAAGTCGCGGTCCAGGCTGGAACTGAGGCCATTCCAGTTGTAGTAGGCGGTGTTGTTCATGGTGAAGTTCAGCAACTCGGGCAAGTTCCAGGCCGAGTGGCAGGCCGTGAACGTGTTGCAGCAATTCTGCGGGTCGGCGCAGCTGTCGGGGGCGCTGCCGTCCATGGCAAAGGCGGGATCGGCGCCGGACTTGCGCAGGTGGGCCACGTACAAGGCCTGCGGCTGGTCGATTTGCAGCGGCTTGGGCAGGGCGTAGTCCAGCCAGCCGTCGCCGTGGGCGCTGGGCACCGGG
>JACRCU010000057.1 GCA_016218865.1 Deltaproteobacteria bacterium
CCGGGTTCGTGTCGCTGACGGTGGTGTCCGGCTTGGTGGTGTCTGGCTTGGCGGTGTCGCCGCCCTGGTTGCCGTCCCCCAGGTTGACGCTCATGTCGTCGCCGCTGACGTCCTGGATGGCGTTGCCATGCTGGGTCTGCGACGAGCCCGAGTCACCACAGCCGGCGGCCAGCGCGGCAGCAGCAGCACCGACGACCAGTACCGAACGAAGGGTCTTCAAATTCATGATGTTTCTCCAAGACAGCCGGCACCGGGGCGCCAAATGCGGGCCAAGAGGGTACGGATCGCGGAGCGCTCCGTCAAGCAAAAGCTGCAACTGCGGGCCCGCGCTGCACGGTTTGGCCAGCCCGCGCGCTTCCCCTGCGGGCCCCGTATCCGCTACCCTGGTTGGCATGAACCTGCGCTTGCTGCCACTGATCCTGCTCGCTGCATTGGGGTGCCGGCGCGCCGCCCCGCCGCCGCCCGGGCCGCCGCCAAGCGTGGCCGACGCACCAGCCCAGCAAGCCGGGGAGATATTTGCGGATGCCAGTGTCACCGGGGCTCCGCCGCCGGGGGCACCGTCGCTCGCCCTGGCCGTGGCCGCGGTGGCCGCCGAGGCGCGCCGGCCTGCACTGGGCGATCTGGCCAAGCTGGCGACGCCCTCCTCGGTCGCGCGGCTCGTCGACCGCACCACTGGCGCCAACGCCGACCGCTTGCCCCTGACGGCGGGCACCGTGCTGTCGCGGTTTGCTGGCAAGATCCTGCAGGTCGACTATGCCGGCGGCCGGGCCGCGGTGGTGGCGCTGACGCCCGGCGCGCAGCCGCAGACCTCGTGGTTCTACTACCGCAACGGCCGCTGGCTGCTCGATCTGGCCGATGCGCGCTCCCTGCGGCCAGCGTGGACGGGTCCGGAAAGTCCTGAGAATCACCCAGTTTCCCTGGCCGAAGCCTGGACGCCGAGCGGGGATCCTCGCGAGCCGCTGGTGGCGACGTTCCGCAGCCCGCAGGGCCGGGTTCGCTGTCTGCTGCACGACCGGCAAGTGCCCGAGGTCGTGGCGCATTTTGTGGGGCTGGCGACCGGCGCGCGGGCCTCGCGGCGGGCCGAGGCCAGGACCATGGAAAACATCTGGGAACACAAGCGGTTCTACGACGGCACCGCCATCTACCGCGCCCTGCCCGGCCGGCGCATCGAGGCGGGCGATCCGTTCGACCTGGGCACCGGCCACGCCGGCTTCCGCTTGCCGGACCGCTTCGATCTGAACTTGCGCCACGCCACGCCCGGCGTTTTGGGCCTGCTGCCGCTGGGGCCGCATGCCACCAGCTCGATCTTCTACATCACACTGCAGCCCGAGCCGGAATTCGACGACCACGCGGTCATCTTTGGCCTGTGTCGCGACCTGGAGGTGGTCGATCGCTGGAGCCGCCAACCCAAGGGCAGCATCCGCATCCAGACCATCGACTTCTCAAGGGGTTGGCCAGACGACCCGGCCGTGGGCAATTGACGGCGGCGCCGGGGTTGGCAACACTGCCGCCATGGCCTCGCACCCCATCGTTCACGGACTCTCGGTCGATGTAGAAGACTGGTTCCACATCCTGGACTGCGAGGGCAGCCCCGACCGCGGCAGTTGGTCGGCGCAGCCGTCGCGCGTCGAGCGCAATACCACAGTATTGTTAGATATTTTTGATCGACACCGGGTCAAGGCCACCTTCTTCTGCCTGGGCTGGGTGGCCGAACACTTCCCGGCCGTGCCCCAGGAAATCGTGCGCCGTGGCCACGAGTTGGGTTCGCACGGCCACCTCCACGCCCTGGTGGGCCCCCTGGGGCCAGACGGTTTTGCCCGCGACCTGGACGACTCGCTGCAGGCGCTGGAACGCGCCACGGGCACCGCAGTCCAGTGCTTTCGGGCTCCCGGGTTTTCCGTGACGCGCGCCGAGGTGGCCTGGGTGGTGCCGCTGCTGGTGTCGCGCGGTATCGACTTGGACTCGTCGCTGTTCTTGACCGAGCGTGCCCACGGCGGTCTGCCGCTCGACCGCCGCGGTCCGTTTGCCATCCAAGGGCCGCAGGGGTCGCAACTGCTAGAAGTTCCGGTGATTCCCCGCCATGTCGGCCGTCGCGAGTTGGCGTTCTCGGGCGGGGGCTACCTGCGCTTGCTGCCCTTGCCGGTGCTGCGCGCCAGTTTCGCCGAGGTGGAGCGCGCCGGTCACGGGGCGGTCTGCTACCTGCATCCCCGCGAGATCGATGCCGATCAGCCGCGCATGCGCCTGCCACCCCGGCGCGCCTTCAAGTACTACGTGGGGCTGGACGGAGTAGTGGCCAAGCTCGACGCCCTTCTGCAGCAATTCCACTTTGGCACGCTGCGGCAAATGGCCGCGCGCAACCCGCGCGATGCGACGATTGCGCTAGAGGACTTAGGGCGCGCTTGATTTGGGCCGCGGCGATGGTTGCGAACGGCGGCCGCGGTTCCTAGCATGCCGAGAAGGGCCGTTGTCAGACCCTGAGCGCAGGAGACTTGCGGATGTTCTGCACATTGCAGCCAAGGGTGGCGTCGTTGGGTCTGGCCTTTGCAGCGGCGCTGCTGGCTCAACCGGTTGTGGCCGCTCCGTTTTCGGGCGCCAACCAGTTCGTGGGCAAGTCCGTGGTGCCAGACGGTTCGTCCGAGCGTTTCTTTGCCGGCGCCCACTTCCAGGTGGCCCCGGTCAAGGCGGTCATCCAGTCGGTCGTCAAGAAGAAAGTCAACGAGTACGCGGCCAAGGACCCGGCGGCGGCACAAATGGTCCAGTACATGCAGTACGTGGACGCCAAGCAGGTCAAGGAGTTCGCCGATAGCGGCCAAGTCGAGCAGTACAAGGCCGAGCTGAAAAAGCAGCTGGCGGCCAACGGCCAGACCTTGACCCCCGAGCAGACGGCACAGATCGACGCCATCGACTCGAACAAGCTGAAGTTGCTGGCGACGATGGTGCAGATGTACCAGGACCCGGAGCCGACCACCACCTTCTCGCTCGAGCCCTACGCGGGCTTCATCGCCGGGCCGGTGATGGTCACGGCGCAAGTGCCGATCGCCGGCTTCCACACCAGCAGCCAGACGACCATGGTGCTGGGCAATCCGGGCCTGGACGTCAAGCTGGGTCAGCGCTTTGGCCACCAAGGCATGGCCTTTGCCTACACGGTCGGCGGCTCGGGCTGGGCGCCGCTGGGCAGCGAGGACTCCAGCACGATCGTGCTGTCGAACGTGCTGGCGACGCCGCGCTACATGCACGACTACGCCTCGTGGACGGGCTACGGCATCCTGGCGGCCGAACTGGCCGTGTTCGATATCCAGGTGCGCGGCGAGTACGTGGAAATGCGACCGGTGTCGAGCTTGAACGACGATGCCAATCCACTCAATGACTTGCGGCTGATGCGCTACGTCAACGGCGGCGCTTCGGTGTCTGCGGACCTGGGGCTGCTGGGGCTGTCGCTGGCGGTCGACGGGCTGTTCAACGTCAAGAACGCCAAGTCGTACAACAACACGTTCCTCGTCACCGCCGGGGCGCGGTTGTTCTTGAAAAAGGCGCAACTCGGCGCGGCCATCCAAGCCCCGATCGCCAAGCCGGGCGACGGCGACGCCGTGCCGGTGGGCGGCATGAATCTGGGCTCGCCGGCGAGCTTCAACGTCTTGCTGAACGCGCAACTGAACCTGTAGCACCTCGCCACCCACAAACTAGCTGGAATCATGAGCAACACCAAAGCAGCGCGCGCCGTGGTGGCCGACGCTTGCGGCCGTATCTTCGATCACCCCGACCTGCTGATGCTGGCTTGGGACGGCGCCGTCTGGCGTCAGCCGCGGCCCGACGAGCTGATCGCGCTGCCCAAGGGCTCGGATCTGTTCGTCTTACCGGGGCGGACGCCCTACGCTGTCGACGCAGAGACCGATGAGCCGGTCGCGGTGATCGGCGACGAGGACACCGGGCAACTGCAGGCGGTGGCAGCGTTCGTCGCCCCGGCCTATGCACGCCTGCTGCACCCGGCCTACGACACCCCAGCGGGCGCGCCCGACCTGACCCTGTATGCCTACACCGCGGTGGGCTGGCGCGACGGCCGCTTTGTGGTGCCGGCCGTGCGCGTCGATGCCGACCAGCGCCAGGATCCGTACCGGTTCGACATCGCCGAGGTCGAGGCGGGCGTGCGCAAAATCCGCAGCGAGCATCCGCACAACAAGGCCCTGGAGCACATCGAGCACTGCGCGCTGGTGTACCACTGCCGGGCCGCGCAGAACTTCTACCTGGGCCGGTGGGAAGCGCCGATGCCGGCCGCCAGCACCTGCAACGCCGCGTGCATCGGCTGCATTTCCGACCAGAGCGGCTCGACGTTCGAAGCCAACCACGAGCGCATCGCCATCCCGTCGCACGCCGCCGATCTGGTCGAGCTGGCCTGCCTGCACCTGGAGCGCGTCCCCAACGGCGTGGTCAGCTTTGGCCAGGGCTGCGAAGGCGAGCCGCTGATGCAGTGGAAGGCGCTGCTGGACACGGTGGTGGGCATTCGCCAGCGCACGCAGGCGGGCGTGATCAACCTGAACAGCAACGCGTCGCTGCCCGACAAAGTGGCCAAGCTGGCCGAGGCCGGGCTGGATTCGATCCGCATCTCGCTCAACTCCGCGCGGCCGGCGCTGTACCGGGCCTACTACAAGCCGCGCGGCTACGACTTTGACGACGTGCTGCAAAGCGCCCGCGAGATGCACCGGCGCGGCAAGTACGTTGCGATCAATTACTTTGTATTTCCAGGTGTTTCAGACTCACCTGCTGAGATCGACGCCCTGTCGCAGTTCATCGAAGCGGGCGGGGTCGATCTGGTGCAACTGCGCAACCTGAACATCGATCCCGAGCTGTACCTGCGGGCTTTGCCCGAGGACGCGGTGGCCGAGCCGATCGGCGTGTTGGCATTGATCGCCGAATTGCGCCGTCGTTTCCCGCGCCTGCGCTTTGGCTACTTCAATCCCGCCAAGACCAAGTTCGGCCGGCCTGGGCCGACGCCGGGTGCCAGCGCAACCAACTGAAACAAGAAGGATTATCCGGCCCACTTGCGCCGCCGCCGCGACCTCGCCAGAATCGCGCCCGCAGCCGCTGAACCGCCCGCGCGCGCACGCCGCCGCAGCGGTGTCCGCAGACCGCCGCCGCGAGGCTGGACCGCAGCATCGATCGAGGAGGACGCCCGATGGCCCGCATCTACTTCTACAGCGACGAAGGCGAGCTGCTCGACGTCGAGATCAGCCCCAACTACCCCGAGATCAGCATCGGTCGCCAGGCCGCGTGCGAGATTCGCTCGGCGGGCCAGAGCGTTTCGCGGCGCCACGCGCGCGTGTACTTTGACCAGGGCCAGTACATCTTGCAGGACCTGAATTCGTCGAACGGCACCTTCTATGCGGGCGAGCGCCTGCCGGCCGGCGACTCGGCGGTGCTGGAAGACGATGCGCTGTTCGCCTGCGGCCAGTTCGAGCTGCGTTTGGCCTACGACGAAGCGGACTTGCTGATGGCCGAGCAGGGCTGGGAGCCGCCCGCTGCGGCCATTGCGCCGCCCCCGCCGCCGCAGGGTTGGGTCGAC
>JACRCU010000562.1 GCA_016218865.1 Deltaproteobacteria bacterium
CGTGGGGGCGTGCGGCTGGTGCGGCGGCTGCGGCACCGGCACCGTGTGCGACACCGTGACCGGCTCGCCGACCCAGTACACCTGCGTGGCCAAGCCCGGCGGCGCGACCAAGGCCAAGGACGGCGCGGCCTGTGGACCCAGCGCCACCTGCCTGCCGCCCGGGGCCGACGCGACCTCGGCGCAGAAGCAGAACTACGCGCAGTGCTTGGATGATCAGTGCGAGAGCGGCCTGTGCTACTGGGGCGCGTGCACCCGCACCTGCACGGTCGCCAAAGACAGCGCCGTCAACTTCAGCGGCGCCGCCACCCCGACCGGCGACGGCCTGGAAGATCCAGGCGCCAGCCCGAGTTGCCAGGGGTTCGCCGACGGGCCGCTGGGCAGCCAGTTCGTGTGCGCGCAGATCACCGACCCGGCCCAGGGCAAGCCGGTCAGCTACTGCATCGCCGGCACCACCTTTGCGCCATGCACCTCGAACAGCGACTGCAGCGGCGGCGAAGTGTGCACCTACCGCACGGTGCGCGGCGCCTACCGGCAGGTGTGCGCGCCCGCCCAGAAGCAGGCCGACGGCAAGGCCGGCAAGGTCGGCGGCGCCTACTGCAACAGCGACCCCGCGCAAGGCCCCGTGGTCGCGTGCAAAAACGGCCTGTGCCTGCCGTGGGGCGGCTGCGTCGACTTCTGCACCAGCAACGCCCAGTGCTCGGCGGGCGGGGTGCCGATGGTGTGCCAGAGCGGCGTGGCGGTGCTGGGCAGCCAGGCGCCGGCGTACTCGGCCTGCGTGCCGCAGCACTGCGCCCTGGACAGCGACTGCAAGAACCCCGATTTCTTCTGTCTTTCGGTCTACAATGGCGTCAAGCACCAGGCCGGCGACCCGGATCCCGCCCAGCCCGGCAAGCTGCTCCTGCCCGGGTGGGAGACCTCGATCTGCGCGCCCAAGGCGCCCGGCACCGCCGCCCGCGGCGAGGCCTGCGACGCTTGGCCCAGCAGCGGCGACAGCACGCAAAAGCCGTGCGAGACCAAGTACTGGTGCATCAACGGCAGCTGCGGCGGCCACTGCCAGACCGGCAAGGACTGCGCCGCCGACCAGGTCTGCGCGGTGCAGGAATTCGCCTTCGACACCAGCCAGCCGGCCGACAGCGAGCCCGACGTGTTCACCGCCCTGCACGTGTGCGCGCCGCTGCCCAAGGCGGCCGGGCCGTGCCTGTCGCCCAAGCAGTGCACCGATCCCGTGGCGAGCTACTGCCGCGCCGTAGAGGTGGATCTGCCGGCGTCGCCGACAAAAACGGCAAATTTCACGGTCATGGCTCAGTGCATCGCCCCCGACTCCAGCCTGGCGGCGCTGGGCGAGAAGTGCGGCGCGGCGGTGGGCAAGGGCTGCCAAAGCGGCATCTGCCTTGGGGTTTCGACCGACGCCAGCGGCAAGCCGACCGCCGGCTGGTGCACCGACGTCTGCGGCACCAGCAACGACTGCCCGGCCAGCGCGCCGATCGCCGTGGCCGGCGGCAAGACCTTTCCGTGGGCCTGCAGCAGCATTGCCCTGGCCGACAACGCCACCGAGCAGCCCTACGATAACCTGTACTTACCCGTGTGCCTGCCGCAGCCGGCGGGATCGTCGCTGGCGGACTGTGGCGGAACGCTGGCCTGCGCGCCCAGCGAGAGCTGCCAGCCGTTCGCCATCGCCCTGGGCCCCGACGCCGCCGCCAAGGTCGAATACCGCTGCGTGAAGGCCTGGGTGTCGCCGGTGGCGCAGAAGAAGGCCGGCGACCTGTGCAATCCCAGCGCCGGTCCCACGGAGCCGGCCGAGTGCGCCTCGCGGCTGTGCCTGCCCGACGCGCAGACCGGCAAGGGCTACTGCTCGGCCCTCTGCAAGACCGGCGCCGACTGTGGCACCCTGGACAAGATGCAGTGCGACACCGGCCACCAGATGATCCCGCGCCAGAGCCCGAGCATGCCGGCCATCGCGCCGCTGTGCCAGAAGCACAAGTCGTGCATCCCGTGCCGCTGGGACTACCAGTGCCCCGACACCATGAAGTGCACTTGGCTGAGCCCCGGCGACCCCGGCGGCCGGTGCGCCCCACCGTGCGCCCAGAGCAGCGACTGCGCCGCCACCGACGGCGGCCCCGCCTGCCAGCCCGCCGTGGACCGCTACGGCAAGCCGACCGGCGCCAGCGTCTGCACCCCCACTTGCCCTTGATTCGCATCACGCCCAGGAAGTTGCCATGAGCGCCCAACCGACCGAAGCCGACGCCGCCGCCACGACCGAACCCGCCGCCCCGGCTGCCAGGGTGGTGCGCCGCGGCGAGGCCGAGACGCTGTACATCCAGTCGTCGCCCGAGGAAACCCGGGTCGCGCTGCAGCAGGGCAACAGCGTGGTCGAGCTGCAGGTGGAGCGCACCGCCGGCCGCGGCCTGTCCGGCAACATCTACCTGGGCCGGGTGCAGCGGGTGATCCCCAGCCTGGACGCGGCCTTTGTCGACATCGGCCTGGGGCGGATGGCGCTGCTGCAGGCCGACGACGTGTGGACCGAGGGCGCCGCCAGCGACAGCGACCTGGACGACGACCTGGGGCGGCGCAGTCCCGCCAAGGGCAAGCCGATCAGCGACCTGCTGCGGCCCGGCCAGCACCTGATGGTGCAGGTGGTGCGCGAGCCGGTGGCGAAAAAGGGCCCGCGGGTCACCACCTTCGTGTCGCTCCCCGGCCGCAACGCCGTGCTGCTGGCGCGCGACCCGCACGTGGGCGTGAGCAAGATGATCGACGACCCGGCCGAGCGCTCGCGGCTGGAGCAGATTGCCAGGAAGCACCTGCCGCCCGGCTGCGGCGCCATCGTGCGGACTGTGGGCGAGGGCGCCACCGAGCAGGAGCTGGTCGACGACCTGACCTTTTTGTCGCGGCAGTGGGCCGACATCCGCACCCGCTACGAGGCGGCCTCGGGCCCCAGCTTCATCTTTGACGACCTGGACCTGACCCTGCGGGCGCTGCGCGACATGGTGAGCCCGTCGACCCAGACGGTGTGGATCGACGACGCTGCCGACCTGGAGCGGGTGCAGACCTTCGTGCGGCGCTTCCACCCCGAGCTGCGGCCCGAGGTCAAGCTCCACGCCTCGTCCACGCCGCTTTTCGTGGTTTTCAACCTGGACCGCTGGGTGCGCCAGGCGCTGGAGCCCAAGGTGTCGCTGCCGTCGGGCGGCGAGTTGGTGGTGCAGCGGACCGAGGCGATGACGGTGGTCGACGTCAACTCGGGCAAGCAGCCGGGCAGCGACGGCCTGGACGCGGCGATGCTGGCCCTGAACCTGGAGGCGGCCAAGGCGATTGCCCAGCAGCTGCGCCTGCGCAACGTGGGCGGCCTGGTCATCATCGACTTTGTGGACATGAAGCGTAGCGAGGACCGCCGCACCCTGGAGCGGGTGCTGGGCGAGGAGCTGGCGCGCGACCGGGCGCGGATCCGCCTGGGCAAAGTGAGCGAATTCGGCACGGTGCAGCTGACCAGGAAGCGCGTGCGCGAGAGCCTGGCCGAGCGGCTGACCGAGCCGTGCCCGACCTGCCAGGGCCGCGGCCACGTGCGCTCGTCGTCGGACCTGGCCATCGAGACGCTGGGCCGGCTGCGGACGCTGCTGGCGAGCAAGGGCGAGCCGGGCGAGGTGGTCAAGGTGCAGGCGCCGGCGCGGGTGGCGGCGATCCTGCGCGACCAACTGGCCGAGGCGATCCGCGGGCTGGAGCGCAAGTGGGCGGTGCGCATCGAGGTCCAGGACGCCGGCCGCGGCGGCGACGTGCGGCTGGTGGGCGGCGAATAGAGCGCTTTCGAGCTGGGACCTGCAGGAAGATCAGCAGGGTGCTGCCCAATAGACCGAGGTGGCGGCCCGTGCTACAAGCGATCGGTCGCGCGCCAGGCCGCTCTGGCCGACAGGTTGGATCCGGAGTTCCATGTTCAAGCGCATCTACATCCATAACTTCCGAACATTCGTCAACTTTGAATGGATGCTACCCATGTCGGGCGTGGTCGTTGGCGAGAACGGCGCCGGCAAGAGCGCGCTGATCGAAGTTCTCTGGTTTCTACGCGAAGTGTTGGTCGAGGGCAGCAACTTGGAGGATACGGTCGCGGCTTCGGCCCGAACGGTCTGGCTGTCTGGCGACCAGGCCTTCGAAGTCGAAATCGACCTAAGCGGCGACGAGTACCTGTACCGCCTGAAGGTGGAAACCGACGCGGCGAGCGGCCGGAGTGCCGTGAGCGAGGAACTCCACTCGAACAAGGAACTCCTTTACTTTGCTGACCAAGGCAAGGTACTGCTCTTCGGCGACAAGCCGACCGGCGAACCGCGGGCCACGGTTCCATTCGATCGACGGAGGTCGTTCCTGGCGGCGCTGGAACCTCGGCCCGACAATCAGCGTCTGGTCGCTTTCCGGTCGGCCGTTGAGGGCATTTGGGCTTTCAAACCCGACCCGCGAAAGCTTGGCGGTGCGGCCGGCGGGGAAAGCCGCCATTTGGCTCCGGATCTCAGCAACTTCGCGAGCTGGTATCGAGCCCGCGTGGGCGAAGATCTGGACGCAGCGGAGTTGCTGCGCCAAGACCTTTGCAGAGCGCTGCCTGGTTTTCGGAACCTGAAGCTCGTGCCGATTTCCCCGGATGTGAAGGACTTGCACGTGCAGTTTCGCTTCGGCCAGAACACCCACGAGTTGGCCTGGGCCAAGCTGTCCGACGGCCAGCGGTTGCTGATCGCCATGTACGGACTGCTGCGGTATGGCTTTGTCGGTGCTGGTTTGATCGCCATGGATGAGTGCGAGAACTATGTTTCTCCCAGCGAAATTCAACCGTGGCTCCGGACCTTGGCGGACGTTGCCCAAGATCGGGGGCAGCAGCTTCTTGTGGTTTCGCATCACCCCGAGGCCATCAACTACCTTGCGGCCGACGGAGCGTGGCGGATGTGGCGCGATCCGAATGCCGGTCACACGCGCATCGAGGCGGTCTTGCCAGATCGCGACAGCGGCCAGACCGCCTACGAACTGCTGAAGCTCGCCGAGATCGGGCGGCCATTGCCGACCATGGCAGGCCCGCATGAGTAGGCGCGTGCGTATTCTGTGCGAGGACCGGCTAGCTGAACGGTTTTTGCGAAAACTCTGCGAGCGATTTGGAGTCACCGTCGTCGACGTGCAGGTCGCGCCAGTGGGGCGCGGTGCCGCGTCGGCCTGGGTTAGCACCCGGTATGCCGACTTGGTGCGCGCGCGCCGGGCAAAGAACTTCCAGCACGGACTGGG
Source organism: Deltaproteobacteria bacterium (assembly GCA_016218865.1). Lineage (GTDB taxonomy): Bacteria > Myxococcota_A > UBA9042 > UBA9042 > UBA9042 > SXRM01. The sequence continues at coordinate 5,248 of JACRCU010000562.1, forward strand.
CCTACTGGTTCACGTGGACGGCGACAATCTCGGCGTGGCGGTGCGACAGGCGGAACTTGACGGTCGACTGGCGGCAGACGGGCAAGCCAAACGGCAGCCCGAGGAGCCCGTGGCCGTTCTGGTTCCGACATGGTGCACGGAAACATGGTTGCTGCACTTGGCCGGCCTTGCGCAGCCGGACGAGTCGGACCAGCTAAAACGCCCCCCGTTTGGCGCTTTTGAACATGCGATCCGTCTGCTTCAAGTTCAGGGGCGCACAGCGTTGGTCCTTGCCGCGCAAGCTTGGAATGGCCTCGAAACGGGCCCTCCGTCCTTGGTCGCAGGCCGCGTGGAGGCGCGACGCGTAGGAATTGGCTAGCGCACGGCGGTCGATTCGCGATCGATCTCACGCAATCCGCCTTCCCAGACCGAACGCCTGGCACACCACGGCGGGCCGATTTCGCGAGCCCTCGCATCAGGTTTCAATCGACACGGTGTGCAGGCCGACCAGCGCGCCGCACGGACTCCGCCCGACCAGGTAGAGCTGCACCTGCACGGTGCCGACGCGGATGACGGTCCAGCCGGTGCCCTGGGCCTCGACCGCGCTGCGGAGCGCCTGGATTTTCGCGGCGTTTTGCCCCTGCTGTACCAGCGCCGCGTAGAGCTTGTCGGCCGGCCAGGTCTGGGTGGGCGCGGTCGCGGGCAGCCCCAGGGCGGCCAGGAGCTCGGCCGGGCTGGGCGTAGGCGACAGCGTCGCGGTGCTGAGGTTCGCCGCCGGTGCGCTGGCCAGGCCCACGGCGTCGAACGGGTAGTCGGACTCGCTCATCCACAGCACGCCCTTGGCCCACGGCAGCACGTTCTTGACGACTTGCGCCTTGGCGGCTTGCGCGGCGGCCTGGGCGGTGGCCGGACACACCGGCGGAGCGCACACGCCCTTGGTGCAGCTGAGGCTGGCGGTGACGCCCACGCCGCTGCCGGGACCGGTGACGGCGAGGCGGTACTGGCCCAGGCTGCCGGGGGTGGCGCTGAGCAGACAGCCGCCGGCGCCGCCCTGGGTCTGCACGGTCTGCCAGGCGCCGCTGGGGAGCTGCCGCTGCAGCTTGGCGAGCATCCAGGCCTTTTTCCAGTTGCTGACCTTGACCGAGAAGGTGCCGCCGGCGGCGGCGGTCCAGGTCCACAGCAGGGTCTGGCCAGGTTTGGCGTTCTGGGTCACGGCGGTGCCGAAGGCCAGCGGCTTGGCGGCCGGAGCGGCGAGGGCGCCGTGCTGGCTGTCCCACTCTGGGTCGGACTCGGCGGCGCTCTCGGCCGGGGTGGGCAGGGCGTCGGTGCAGCCGGTGGCCAGGGCGGCGAGCAGGGCCAGGGGCACGCAAGCGCGGACGAACAGGGGGCAAAGACGGGACTGGTTCATGGGACGCTGCATGGGACTCCTTGGGCACGCGGCGCGCAGGCCGGTGCGGCAGTGCGTTGGCGACAGGAAGGAGTACAAACTCCGTGCCAACTGCGGAGTGCGACAAACTCCCTTTGGGTACACTGCTTTGTGGGGTGTCGGTCGCGGCGTGATACCGGTATCGCGGTATCCGTGATACTGCCTTGATACCGGTATCCGACCCGCCAGGCACCGCGATCGCGCCAGGATCCGGGTGCTTGCGGCCCATCGCCTGGACAGTGCGCGGACACGTGGGCAAGCTGCCAGTCGGCTCCCGCCCCCCGCTACTTCCATCTTCGCTTCACCTTTCTTGGAGTTCTGCCATGCCCACCGGTACCGTCCGCCTGCACCGCGTGCTGCGCGCCCCCGCCGAGCACGTCTACCGCGCCTTCTTGGAGCCCGCTGCCGTGGCCAAGTGGTTGCCGCCCTTTGGCTTTACCTGCAGCGTCGAGCACATGGACGCCAAGGTCGGCGGCACGTTTCGTATGGCGTTCGACAATTTCCGCAAGGGCAAAGGCGAGTCGTTCGGCGGCACCTACCTGGAGCTGGTGCCGGGCCAGCGCATTCGCTACACCGACGCCTTCGACGACCCGAACCTGCCGGGCACGATGATCACGACCATCGAGCTGGAAACGGTGGTGTGCGGCACGGAAGTGCGCATCGTACAAGAGGGAATTCCCGAGGCGATCCCCACCGCCTTCTGCTACCTGGGCTGGCAGGAGTCGCTGGTGCAGCTGGCGCAGCTGGTCGAGGCGGATATTCCGGGGTAGCGAGTGGGGAAACGGGCTTGCAGGACCTGTGAGTTCGGTCCGGCTGGCTCACTGGGTCTTGCGGCGGCGCGATAGGTAAGTTCGCGCGCAGCGCAGCGAATTAGCAGGGCGCCTCGCCGTTGGCGACCGGGCTGCGACTATCAATCCGACCGGCGCCGAAGACTTGGAGGCGCAAACGCCTTGGCGTTTAGGGAGGTGCGATAGGCAAGTTCGCGCGCAGCGCAGCGAAATAGCAGGGCGCCTCGCCGTTGGCGACCGGGCTGCGACTTTCGGCGACGAAGAATCCTTCCCTAACCCTGGCTCCCAGCGCCGAAAGCGGCGTCGGACGCCGCGGCTGCGCCGTTCGCATCCCTGGCGCGGATCCCAGGCGTGGTAAAATTCCAGTTTAATTACATGGACAAATAACCGCGCGCAAGCAAGCGGGCCCCAGTCCAGCATCTGCGAACCGGGCAGGTCCCCGAGGTTCGTTTTCGTTGAATCTGTGATTTATTTGCGGATTTTCACGACGGTTGGCGTGGTCCTTGCCCCACCTCGCGGCCGGCCGCGGAGAAGAGCCCGCCGAGGTGGATGAGGGCCAGCAAGACGGCCGGCGGCTGAAGGCCGCAGCCTAACACTGCCAAGCCCCACCTCGCGGCCGGCCTGCGGCCCGCCTGCTCGTGCGGCTTTCGCTTCGCGTGTGCTTGCTCGTGTCGGGTGGGGGGCGCTACCGGGCCACCAGCGGCCAGCGGCTCGGATCACTCAGGCTGTCGAGCTCCAGGTCGATGTCGAGCTTGGGCCAGTGCAGAATGTGGCCGTGCTCGAGCTCCACCTCATACACGTCGCGAACCTTGGCGTCGCAGAACCACGGAAAGTCGCGGGCATCCAGCCAATACTCGCGGTCGCGCACCAGCAGCCAAAGGCCCTTGGGCGAGACGCTCAGGACTTCAACCGCCAAAGTGCTGGGTCCAGGCTGAGCGGAAAGCATGGCTGTGCTCCGTGACGACGTGGGTTGGCGGAGTGTTGGGCTCATCGGCGCTCCCCGAGCCGGCCCGCGAATGGGATGCCGCGGTCTTGGAGCGGCGTGGGCTCTACGTGGCCGATCCCTTAGCAAGTTCAAGCTCCAACTCCTCGACGGACGGCAGGCTCGGCCGCAGTTCATCGGGCAGCGTGCGCGTGAGCTGCGCGGTCCAGCTCGCAACGCCTATGGGCCGGTTTGTACCTTGCAGCGCGTACTCGACCATCAGCCGATTCTTGGCTGGATCGCGGACAAGCAGCAGGCCAATCGACGGGTTGTCGCTCGGATGGCGGAGTTGAGCATCAACGGCGGCCAAGTACACGCTGAGGGTGCCGGTAAACCCTGGCTCGAAGGGCACCGCCTTGAGTTCCACGACGACGTACGAGCGCAGCTTTAGGTGATAGAAGAGCAAGTCCGCCGACAGCTCCGCGTCGCCCACAGTCAGGCGGACCTGGCGCCCCACGAAGGCAAAGCCGGAGCCTAGTTCGAGCAAGAAGCGCTGCACATGGTCGACCAGGGCCGTCTCGAGTTCGCGCTCGCGCCGTGCGTCGATTGTGCCCAAGAAGTCGAACAGGTAGGGGTCTTTGAACACCTGCGTGGCCAAGTCCGAGTCGGGCTCCGGCAGTGTTCGCTCGAAGTTCGAGAGCGCGCGCCCTTCGCGCAGGTGCAGTTGGCGCTCAATCTGGTGGGTCAGGACGGCCCGCGACCACCCTTCGGCAACCACCTTGTGCGCGTACCACAAGCGGGTGGTGGGGTCGGCAACCGCTTGCAGCAGAATCAGATTGTGCGACCAGGGCAATTGGGCAACAGGCTGTTGCACAATTTCGCGATCCGGCCACGACTCGGCGAACTGGCGCATGTACTTGAGGTTGCGCGGCGACAGGCCTGTCATGGTTGGAAAGGCGCGCTGCAGGTCTTGCGCAAGGCGATCGATCACCTTGGTGCCCCAGCCCTGTGTGGCCTGGCGCTGCAAGATGAGCTGGCCGATGTCCCAGTAGAGCAACACCATTGCGCTGTTGGCGCTGGCCACGATCCGCAGGCGCTCTCCCGCAATCCGCGCGCGCAGGTTGGCCAGCAATTCAAGGTAGTCGGGTGGCAAGGAGTCTTGATCGGGCATCGGGTCTAACCTTGCGAAGCTGCGGCTGCAGGCCAAATTGCGGCCTCAGCCTAGCGAGTCTGGGTTGGCGGTGCAAATCAGGCCATGCTGCCGGACGGCTGTCTGGGGCATGGTTCAGAGATAGCTGAAAACCTTGGTAGTTGCACATCGAACTGGTCGCGCGCGCCAGCAAACGGGCCCCAGTCCAGCGCCTGGGAATCGGGCAGGTTCGACTGTCCGCGGTGGCTGGACTACCGAATTCCCCGGGTCTTTCGCCATCGCGCGTAGGGCGCGGTCTCGTGCCGCGCCGCCCCTGCAGGGTTCCCTTGGGTTATTGCAAGGGCTTGACTGCTCACGGCAATGCGGGGGCACCGGTTTGTTGACGTGAAGGGGGCCCGGCCTCCATGAAGAAGCCCCGCCACTCAAGTGGCCGGGCTAGGTTGGATGGCCGTCGGCCGGCGCCGACGTATCGGTCCGGCAAGTCCCGCCCCGCGCCCCTTGACGCCCACCACCCCGCGCGGCAGGCTCGCGTTATGGGTTCACCGTTCCTCTCTGCCTCACCCGAGCGCTGGGTTGCCAGCAACGACCTGGCCTTTGCCCTGCGCGACAACTTCCCGGTGTCGCCCGGCCACACGCTGGTGGTGCCCAGGCGCGAGGTGGCGACCTGGTTCGACGCGACCCGCGAGGAGCAGGTGGCGATCCTCGAGCTCGTCGACGCGGTCAAGGCGCAGCTGGATGCCGAGCTGCAGCCGGCGGGGTACAACGTCGGGTTCAATGCGGGGGTGGCGGCCGGGCAGACGGTGATGCACCTGCATGTGCACGTGATTCCGCGGTTTACCGGCGATGTCGAGGATCCGCGCGGCGGGGTGCGGCACGTGATGCCGGGGAAGGGGAGTTACTTGAAAACGGGTGTACCTCCGAGTACAGATTTCGGATGCCAAGCTCCGAGCAGCCATGTAGGGTCAATTCCTGAACGGGCGCGGGGAGGCCCGCGCCCGGCCCGTTTTTGCGTGAGGCAGCGGTGCCGATTTGCCGACAAATCCACAGCCGAGGCGCGAGCATGTTAGACCTGAGTCCCGACTCGATACTGACAGGCGCAGTACAACAGATCTTTCCTGCATTCGTGCTGGCCCTTGTCGCTGCTGCCTTGCACGTGACTACAGGAATACCCAGCAGGCTACACGTTGGCAAGGCAGCGGGGGCGCTGGTGGCCGCGGTCCTCGGCGCCTTGTGTTGGTGGCCAGTGAATGTGGCTTGGACCCATCTGCGCAGCGCTAGCGCACCTTCGGCGAACATTCGTAGCGGTAATGCGGACAGTCGGAGTGAGACACCGCCCCCAGCAGCACCGGGGCGAAGCGTTCGCGTAAAGAGACCGGAGTTCGACGTTTCCTGCAGCTCTGAGCAGACCCGAACGAGCCACACCCAGCGGCGGAGTCACCCCTGCGAGTTCGCCGTTGATGGCGATCCAACGACCGCCTGGCAGGAAGATGTCGACGGGTGCGGAGATGGAAGCTGGATTCAACTCCGCTTTCGGCAGCCGATTGCGATAGACCGGATCTCATTCACAACCGGCTTCGACAAGACAGATTGGCAACTCGGAGACTTATTCGCAAAGAACTGCCATGTTGCAGCCTATCACCTGGAAATCGACGGCAACGTGCAGCAGACGAAGCCCGTCGGACCGAGCGAGCGGCGCGCCGAAGGTGTTGTGGGCAAAGTGGCCGCGCAGTTGCGGATTGTTGTCGATAGGACCTACCCAGGTACGTTTCCCAAAGAAGTCGACTTAGCAATCACCGAACTATCCGTCTGGAAGCTAGAGCCGTGATGTTGCGGATACCGGGCCGCGTTGTTTGCGCGCGCTGTGTGCCCACGACCTTGAACAGTCTGGCACAGGGCCACCCCTTGACGCCCACCACCCCGCGCGGCAGGCTCGCGTTATGGGTTCACCGTTTCTCTCTGCCTCACCCGAGCGCTGGGTCGCCCACAACGACCTGGCCTTTGCCCTGCGCGACAACTTCCCGGTGTCGCCCGGCCACACGCTGGTGGTGCCGAGGCGCGAGGTGGCGACCTGGTTCGACGCGACCCGCGAGGAGCAGGTGGCGATTCTGGAGCTCGTCGACACCGTCAAAGCGCAGCTGGATGCCGAGCTGCAGCCGGCGGGGTACAACGTCGGGTTCAATGCGGGGGTGGCGGCCGGGCAGACGGTGATGCACCTGCATGTGCATGTGATTCCGCGGTTTACCGGCGATGTCGAGGATCCGCGCGGCGGGGTGCGGCACGTGATGCCGGGGAACGGGAATTATTTGGTGGCGGGGTTCGAGGCGGGTTCCGGCTCCGGTTCCGGCTCGGGTTCGGGTTCGGGCTCGGGTTCGGGTTCCGGCACCGGTTCCGGCTCCGGTTCGCGTTCGGGCTCCGGTTCCGGCTCCGGTTCCTCTGTCGCCGTGCGGCCTTCGACGCCGATTCGCGCCGACGCGCTGGTGACCGGCGGCGCGGCGGACCCGTTCTTCGGCCACCTGCAGCGCCTGTTCCCGCGGGCCGACGACATCGCGATCCTGGTGGCGTTCGCCCAGCGGACCGGGGTCGAGCGGCTGTGGTCGCTGGTGCAGCCGGCGCTGGCGAAAGGGGCATGGGTCCGGGTGATTGAAGGCGCCAACGTCGCTGCGTAGTCGCCGTCCCCTGTGTAGGACTTTGTAGAGGCAAGACATGGACATCTATACGAACAGCCGGGACCGGCACAACCACATGCTCAACGCACTTGCGCTTCTGGCCGATCCGCCCGTCGCGGTCAGCGCCGCCGTGGCGTTCTTTACCGACTCGAATCCGGTCAAGGCGTGGTCTGACCGCGGCTGCTTCCCGATTCGCCTTGTGGTACGTCTCGGCTTTCCGACGAATCCGACTGCTCTCGACGACGTCCTCCGGCTGCAGGGCGTGCAGGTGCGCTTCTTCACCGGCTCCCTATATCACCCCAAACTCTACGTTTTCGACGGCAGAAGCGCCATCGTTGGGTCCTCCAACCTGACGAAGGCAGCGCTTTGGGACAATCGCGAGGTCAACGTAGGAATTCCATCGAGTGTCCCGGAATTCGCCGACCTCGTGGCGACGTTCGAAGAGTACTGGCAGGCTGCGCGGCCGCTAGAGCCCCGGGACCTCGACGCGTATAGGCTCGTCTGGGCTCGGTACCGCGACCGTATGTCGTGGGAAGACCAGATGTACGTGGACATCTGCAAACACGTCGGCAAACACGAACTTGACGAGGTTCGCGTGGGCGAGCCGACCGCGAACAAGGATGTCATCGAGTTGGGCGCCTATCGGAAGCAGTATCAAGAGGTACTAACCGCATATCAACTCGTTCGTCGCCTCTACGGCGACCGGCGCCACCCGCAGATGGCCGGATCGCCGGTACCTGTGCGGATCGAGATCGACCAGTTCTTGAGCTTCGTCCGCGAAGGCTCGGGCCGTGGATCAGCGTGGGCCGATCAGCCGTTCCGAAGTGGGGCGGACCTGGAGGCGAGCGTCGAGAGGAACCTCGCGGAGTGGTTTGCCGCGGACTGGCCCTATCTGGAGGACCTGCAGCATGGCGACCGGTCGTGGAGCGTGATCCAGGCCGTGCTGGGTAGCCGCAGTTCCATCGCGGCCGCATCGTATGACCAAATACTGGCTGCGTTGTCGTGCGCGCACTCGTTCACGGAGCGGAAGCGGTACTTCAAGGGTGGCCACGCAGCGCACCTTGAGGCGTTCCGCAAGGCCAACAAAGACCTGGACAAGGTGAAGAAGACCCTTGAGTTTCTGGTCCACGGCAAGGAGCCGTTCGTGGACCGCATGGGGATGTGCATCTACGACCCGCGCCACCGCCTGCCGGAATTGGGCCGGAGCGCCGTCCAGGAAGTCTTCGGGTGGGTGAACCGCGAGGATGCACCAATCTGCAACAGCAGAACGCTGAAGGCGCTGCGGTACTTGGGCTTCATGGTCGATGTGGTGGGGGAGGACTAGCTTGCGAGTACAGAGCTAGCGCTCCATTGGCCTGTGCACGACCTTCTCCTAGGCAAGCTCGGCACCGACTGCGCCGCACACGTTCTCCACCAATGCGGCAACTTCGTGCAAGCAGGAATTGCGATCCGGCGAAGGTGTGATGTCGGGAATCGGTGCTGCGCGATCGTAGATGCGCTCCTCCTGCGCTAGCGGTGGGCCGCGTGGTGCGCCGATTCAGGGGCGGCGGCTTCGTCTCTGAATTGCGCAGCGCTCCCGACCTTGGCCAGAAACTCCGAAAAACGCTGTAGGGCGTGGGGCTTGTCCCCCGCCGCCCAGATCGGGTCCCTGGTTCGTGGCACGTCCCGGTCGGCCCGGTTCACGTGGAATCAGGCGGTTTGGCGGCCGGGGGATGACGGCCGGCGGCTGCAAGCCGCAGCCTAGGATTGCCAAGCCCCACCTCGCGGCCGGCCCTGCGGGCAGCCTGCTCGTGCGGCTTCTGGTTCGTGGAAGTGGCTGCCCTTGACGCCAGTGCCCCGGGGCGGCAACCTCGCATGTCATGGAATCGCCGCGGCTTGCCATTTCGCAGGGGCTGAACGCCCACACCCACAGGGCCCGACCATGATCGAACCCCGCCACGACGCCATGGCCGTAGTCGAGCGAATCTTGCAGATTCTCGACGAAGGGTCGACGGTCGCGACCTACAGATATGCGGTCCTGCTGGCCCTGTTGGACACATGCATCGAGTTGCCCGTAACCGCCTGACACACCCCGCCTCGCACGCAGCCGCGGCCTGACCGACACTGAGCCCGAGGAGGTGCGCCCCATGCACGAGCTCGGCCCCATCGACGCATACCAGCCCCGCAAGTCCACCCGCCGCGACCCTTGGAGC
>JACRCU010000569.1 GCA_016218865.1 Deltaproteobacteria bacterium
ACACCCCGGGGGTCGGACTGTTGGCGCATGCGCCGGTTTGCGGGTTGCACGCGTCGCCCGTGCAGCCATTGCCGTCGTCGCAGGTCTTGAGGGCGCCGGCCAGGCAAGCGACACCCTGGCAGACGTCGCCCACGGTGCACGGGTTGCCGTCGCTGCACGATCCGGGCTGGACCTGGGTCACGCAGCTGCCGCTGGAGGGGTCGCAACTGTCGGATGTGCAAGGGTTGGCGTCGTCGCATAGCGTGGGTGGCCCGGCTGTGCAGGCGCCGCCGACGCAGGTGTCGCCAGAGGTGCAGCCGTTGCCGTCGCTGCACGGTCCGGCCACCGGCGCGCTTACGCAACCACTGGCAGTGTCGCAGGATTCCACCGTACAGAGGTTGCCGTCGCCGCAGGCAGTCTGGTCATCCTGGGCCACGCCGCCGCCGCACTTGCCCGCCTGGCATTTTTCGCCGGTGGTGCAGGCGTTGCCGTCGCTGCACGGCCCCGGCGTGGCCAGCCAAGTGCAGTTGCCGCTGACCAGGCAGGTGTCGGCGGTGCACGGGTTGCTGTCGTTGCAGTCGCTGTCGGACTTGCAGCCGGTGGGCGGCACGTCGGCCGTGTCGGGCGCGACGTCGGAGGGCAGGCTGTCGCCGGGTCCGGAATCGCCTGGAGCATCCTGCGGTTGTGCATCGTCGGGAGCAGTGTCCGCGGCCACGCTGTCGCCGGCGGCGTCGTCGTCGGGGAGCGCATCGTCGGTCAGGGCGTCGTCGGGCAGTGCGTCGTCGGGCAGTGCGTCGTCGGGCAGTGCGTCGTCGGCCGCTGCGGCGTCATCGGGTGGCAATGCATCGTCGCCCGCCACATCGGGGTCCCCGCGCGGGGCGGCGTCGGCCGCGGCGTCGTCGAACCCGGCGCTGTCGTTGCCGATCGCGGCGTCTTCGCCCGAGCCTTGGTCGGCGGTCAGTTGGCCGTCGGGTGCGCCGCCGGTGGGCTCGCCGACCGTCAGCCTGGCCGCTGGCGCTGCGTCGCGGCAGGCGGGCAGGGCGATCCACAGCACGGTCGCGGCGACCACGGCTGGCCACCGCCGGCGCGGGCACAGGCGGCGTGGTTCGCTTTCTTGAGCGGCCGTGGCGGGTTGCTCGACCATGGGGATGCGGAGCCTCCACAGGTCATGCTACGGCTTATGGCACGGCACGTCGAGGCTGGGCGACGCCTGCACACGATTTTGAAGAATTCAACCGGGTTTGCGGGCGTAGCCGATGACGCTGCGGTGCGGGAAGCCCACCGTGACCGTCAGGGCCGCCACCGCCAGCGAGCGCAGGCGCTGCCACGGCGAGCGGGCAAAGGTGCCCTGCAGGCTGTAGAACCGCTGCAGGTCGCCAAAGCCGGCGGCGCGCAAGGCCCGCGACATCCGACCCCAGCCCATGCCGCGCTCGGTGGTGCCGAACTCGCGGCGGTCGTGGCGCGCCGAGCCGCCGTACTCGTGGAACCAGTCGGGCTCGACCAGCAGGATGCTGCCGCCGGGGCGCAGGGCCTGGAAGCAGTGGCGCAGCACCGCCGTTTCGTCCTGGCAGTGGTGCAAGGCGTCGAAAATCAACACCCCGTCGAAGTCGCGGCCCAGGTCGAAGCCCGCCTGCATGTCGGCCTCGGCGGTGCGGATGGTCACGCCGTGGCGCTTGGCGTTGTCCACGGCGATCGCCAGCATGTCGGGCGACAGGTCGGCGGCCGTCACGTCCAGACCGCGCGCCGCCAGGAACAGCGACGTCCAGCCCGGTCCGCAGCCCAGGTCCAGGATGCGCGGACCAAAGGGCTTCTGGTTCAGCACTTCGGTGACGGCGCCCCAAGTCTGCACGAAGGACGGGTCGACAAAGCCCTTGTGGCGCAAGAAGTTTTGAAAGGCCTCGCCGTCTTTGGCGGTGGCCTTCTGCACGTAGGCGCGCTCGGCCGCGGCGGTTGTGGATTCGGTCATGCTTACCCCAAGGACGGTCGGCTATTCGTAGTCGTAGAATCCGTGGCCCGACTTCTTGCCCAGCTTGCCCGCGGACACCATGTCGCGCAGCAGCTGCGGCGGCGCAAACCGCACCGGATCGATCTCGCGCGCCAGGGTTTCGGCAATCGCCAGGCGCACATCCAAGCCCACCAGGTCGGTCAGCTTCAGCGGACCCATGGGGTGGCGGTACCCCAGTTCCATGGCCTTGTCGATGTCGGCTGGGGTGGCGACACCCTCTTGCACCATGCGGATCGCTTCCAGACCCAGGGCGATGCCCAGGCGGCTCGAAGCAAAGCCGGCCACGTCGCGCACCACGATCGGCTCCTTGCCAACGCGCTGGGCAAAATCCAAGGCCAGGTCCAGGGTTTCGTCGTCGGTGGCGTCCGAGCGGACGATCTCGAGCAGCGGCTGCAGGTGCACCGGATTGAAGAAGTGCAGGCCGATGAACTGGTTGGGGTGGCGCAGGGCCTGGCTCAGCCGCGCCAGCGGAATCGAGCTGGTGTTGGTGGCAATCACGGCCCGGTCGGGGGCGGCGCCGGCCACCGTGCGCAATACGTTCAGCTTCAGGTCCAGGATCTCGGGCACCGCCTCGATCACCAGATCAGCTTGCGCGACGGCGAGTTGTAGGTCGTCGCTGCCCTGCAGATGCGCCAAGG
>JACRCU010000574.1 GCA_016218865.1 Deltaproteobacteria bacterium
ACTGACGGAACCGGAACCGGAACCGGAACCGGAACCGGAACCGGAACCGGAACCGGAACCGGAACCGGAACCGGAACCGGAACCAGGGGCCCCCAAGTGCCCGAACGGATGGGCGAGTCCGGTCGATTCGGCAAACCGGGTTAAGGCACCCGCACCGCGCGTGCACCCACGCAAAAGATGTCAAGTGTCAATACCTGACCCTCCCACATCTCTGTCAGCAACTCGCCACAATCCTGCAAATCGCGATTGCGATCCCGCGCCCGCCAGCGCAGCATGCGCGTGGGCCAGTGCGCCCAACTTGTCTGCAGAGAGGCCCACATGTCGCGTTTCCTTGATCGTGCCCACCACTTCCGCCTTGCCACCGCCGCCGCGCTCTGGCTGATCTTGGTCAGCGGCTGCAGCGACCCCGCGCAGTCGCCCGCCACCACCGCGGCCAAGGACACCACGGAACAGGACGTCAACACCTCGTTCGGCGACGGCAAGGCCAACGACTCGGGCAAGCCCAGCGACACCGGCAGCCCCGCGGACACCGGCAGCCCCGCGGACTCGAGCGGCAAAGACACCACCGAACCGGTCGACGTGCAGATTGTGGAAGTGGCCGACACCGCCGAGGAACCCGACGTCAAGCCCGACACCAAGGCCGACAGCAGCGACACCGTGGTGGTCGCCGCCTCGTGCAAAGACCGCTGCGACAAGTACGACGCCAAGGCGCCCTGCCAGTGCGACAGCTACTGCACCGATTCGGGCGACTGCTGCGACGACTACGCCACCCTCTGTGCCGCCACTGCCGGCTGCAAAGCCGACGCCGACTGCAACGACTTCGACCCGTGCACCACCGACTCGTGCGCCAGCGGCACCTGCAAGCATGTCGGCACCGGCGCCTGCTGCAAGGCCGACGCGGACTGCAACGACTTCGACGCCTGCACCACCGACAAGTGCACCAGCTCGGGCTGCGAGCACGCCGCCAAGACCTGCGACGACGGCCTGGCCTGCACCACCGACAGCTGCGACACCAAGACCGGCGCCTGCGCCAGCAAGATCCAGGCCGGATTCTGCGCCATCGAGGGCACTTGCCACATCGCCGGCGAGCTCGACGACAACACCTGCATGACCTGCGACCCCAGCAAGGCCCAGGACGCCTGGACGCCCAAGACCGGCACCCCCTGCGACGACGGGCTGTCGTGCACCAGCAGCGATACCTGCGACGCCAAGGGCGCTTGCGTGGGCACCGCCAAGGCCGGCTGCTGCAAGACCGACGCCGACTGCGGCGCCACCGACCCCTGCTCGGGCGGCACCTGCAACGCCACCACCGGCATCTGCTCGTTCGCGCCCAAGACCAACTGCTGCACCGTGGGCACCTGCTGCGACCAGGCGACCCACACCATCAAGGCGGCCGGCACCGCCTGCGGCAGCACCGCCATCCAGGTCGACTACGCCTGCAACGGCAACCTGGCGCAAAAGCGCGAGGGCCTGCCGGGTTGCGACGGCAAGTCGGGCATCGGCTGCCTCAAGACCGCCGAAGGCCTGAGCTGGACCGCCTGGAAGACTCTGGCCACCTGCTCCGCCATCCAGAAGTGCGTCCAGACCGCCGGCGCGCCGCCGGTGTGCGAGACTGCCATCGGCCCGTGCAGCAAGGATGCCGACTGCGACGACAAAGATCCTTGCACAGACGACGGCTGCGTGAACGCCAGCTGCAGCAACCTGCCCAAGAAGTGCCCCGGCGGCGCGACCTGCCAGACCGGCGTCTGCGACCCCGCCACCGGCGTCTGCGGCCTGGGCGTCGCCGACAACAACTGCTACATCGACAAGACCTGCCTCGCCTCGGGCGCCAAGCACCCCACCGATGGCTGCCTGACCTGCCAGCCCAGCAAGAGCCAGACCGCCTGGTCGCTCACCAGCACCTGCGCCTGCACCACCGGCGTGTGCTGCAACGTCGCCGCCGGCAAGATCCAGCCGCAAGGCACTTCGTGCGACGCCGCGGTCAAGGCCACCGAGTACTCGTGCAGCACCGACGGCACCGTCATCCAAACCCGCACCGCCACCCAGGGCTGCACCGGCAAGTCGAACACCTGCTCCAGCTCGGCCAGCAACTACGCCTGGACCGCCTGGGCACCGCTCAAAACCTGTGCCACGGGCACCACTTGCGAGGTCACCGACCCAACCGTGGCCGGCACCTGCAAGGCCGGCGCCGATCCGCTCTGCGGCCAGGCCGACAAGTACGAAGCCGGCACCACCGCCAAGACCGCGTACAACCTGGGCACTTTTGCCGACGACGCCGCCGACCTGACCCTGAACCCGCAGCTCCTGATGGGCGGCAACGACGACGCCGACTTCGTCCGCTACACCATCACCGACAACGCCAACAGCAAGGCGCCCACCGTCAAGCTGACCTGGAGCGGCGCCGGCACCGCCAAGGTCTGCGCCTACTACGCCTGCAGCGCTGGGGCTGGCGGCAACACCTGCAAGGCCGTCATTTGCCCCAGCGGCGCCACCTCGGACAGCAACCCCGACGTCAGCGGCGTCAGCGGCAACGGCTGCTGCATGACCGGCCAGACCGGCACCCTGACCTGGAACCCGGCGCCGTCCACCGGCACCGACGCCAGCGGCACGGTGTACGTCTCGGTTACCAACACCGCCGGCAAGTGCCAGCAGGTGAGCCTGACCGCCAGCATGGGCGTCGCCGCCACGACCCCGTGCACGCCCGGCAGCAAGTGCTGCACCGCTGACGGCAACTTCTCCGCCAAGGGCACCGCCTGCGGCACCACCACCGTCGCCGCCGAGTACAAGTGCGACAGCACCACCCAGGGCGGCAAGATCCTCCAGCGCAAGGCCGTCCAGGGTTGCCTGGGCACCAGCACCACCTGCTCCACCGCCGCCACCAACTACGCCTGGAGCGACTGGGCCGCCATCAAAACCTGCGCCGCCAACGAGGTTTGCAACGTCACCGCCGTCGACCAGCCCGGCACCTGCAAGTCCGTGTCGGTCTGCGCCGCGGGCAGCACCTGCTGCACCTCGACCGGCACCTGGGCCGCTGCCGGCACCGCCTGCGGCACCAAGGCCGCGCAACTCGAGTACAAGTGCTCGGGCACCGGCCTGGGCAGCGCGGCACAGGTCCGCAAGGGCTACGGCGGCTGCAGCGGCAGCAGCGCCACCTGTTCCACGGCCACCGCCAGCCTGGTGTGGTCCAACTGGAGCAGCTACCAGACCTGCTCGTCCAGCCAGGCCTGCGTCCCGGGCGCCAGCGTCACCCTGCCTCCCAGCTGCCAGACCCCCGCGCCGGACCTGTGCGGCACCACCGACCCCAACTACGGCACCACCAGCCTGTCGGCACCCAAGGACCTGGGCTCGTTCTCGGACTCCGACGCCGCGCAATGGATGGCGCCCAAGGTCGCTCTGTCGTCCGATACCGACAAGGACTTCTTCAAGTACAAGATCAGCGACGACATCAACCTGACCGATCCGATGGTTACGGTGACCTGGTCGGCGCCCAAGCCGGTGACGGTCTGCGCCTACTACCAGTGCACGGCCGGTCCCAACGGCACCGATTGCGACAAGATCACCTGCCCCGCCGGCAGCACCGGCTACAAGAACTCGGCCGTCAGCGCCATCGACCCCAATGGCTGCTGCATGGACGCCGCCAGCGGCACGCTCTCGTTCTCGCCCAACGCACCCGGCACCACCGACGAGACCGGCTTTGTGCACTTCAACATCAAGAACAAGGCCGGCTCCGGCTGCCAGCAAGTGTCGGTAAAGCTTGCTTATGGCGACAAGACCACCACCGCCTGCGACCCCGCCACCACCTGTTGCGCCGACAACGGCACCTGGGCCGCCAAGGGCACGGCGTGCGGCGCGGTGGTCAAGAGCGAGTACCAGTGCAGCAAGACCACCGCCGGCGGCATCATGCAAAAGCGTGAAGTCAAGGGCACTTGCGGGGGGTCCTCGGCGACCTGCGGCACCAGCACCACCACCGCCGGGCCGTGGAACACCGCGCTCGCGTGCAGCAGCACCGAGTTCTGCGCCACGCCCGACCCCAGCGCTGCCGGCGTGTGCGTGAGCCCCGGGGCCGGGTCCTGCGACGGCGCCTGCGGCGGCAAGTCCAAGAACGGCACCTGCTACTGCGACGCCCTGTGCGCGGCGGCCGGCGATTGCTGCTCGGACCTTGGCAGCAAGTGCGGCGGTTCCTGCGCCGGCGCCTGCGGCAAGCAGTCCAGCAACGGCGTGTGCTGGTGCGACAGCTACTGCAGCAACAACGGCGACTGCTGCCTGGATAAGGCCGCCAAGTGCGGTAACTAGTCAAAAATCAATAAGGTTTGCGCGGGTTCGCCGGGCCCCAGCTCCGGAGCGCGGTCAGCCGTACTCTACGCCCCACACGCGCACCGCAATGACCGGCCACAGCCCGCGAATGTCGGCGGGGCCGTCGGTCAGCAGCAGGTCGTAGCGGGCCAGCGCCACCCCGGCTGCGGCCACGTCGCCCAGCGCGAACAACGCCAGCAGGCCGCCTGGCGGCAGCTCTGAACCATCGTGCTCTACCGTCACCTGGGGGCGCGGCAGGTGGCGGGCGGTCATCACGCCGAAATCGTCGGACTGCACCCGGCGCGTGCCCACCGCGCGCACGGGCACGTCGCCTGGGAACGCCACCGGCACCAGCGCCAGGCAGCGCACGTCGATGCCCTTGCCCTTGAGGCGAAAGCCTGGGCCGGCGATGACGGTCAGGCTGCGCTCGATGTCCGGAAAAAGCGAGAAATCGCCGTCTTCGGCTACCATCGCCATCGACAGGCGCAGCAGCAATTGGCCATCGCGCTCCACGCGCAGCAACTCGGTGGTGCGGCCGCGGCCGTTGGCCCAGCGTTGCTCGGTGTAGTCGGCGGCGGTCAGGTGGCGCAGGATCGGCATGGGCTGAAAAGATCGCGCATTGGCAAGGGGTTGTGACCCATTCGGCGCGGGCGGCTGGGGCTAGCCGGGGGGAGGGTTGGCCGCTTCGGCAAAGGTCACGCGGTTGCGCCCGCCGTGCTTCGAGCGGTACAGCGCCTGATCGGCCTGCTTGAACAGACTGTCCCAGTCGCCGCAGTCCGGGGTGACCATCGCCGCGCCGATCGACACAGTCAAGGCGATCGCCTGGCCCTTGAAGCTGAAGTCGTGGGCCTGCACCGCCGCGCGCACACGCTCGCCGACCTCGGCCACGGCGGCCTGGTGGGTCTGCTCGTGCAGCATCACGAACTCCTCGCCGCCAAAGCGCGCGACGAAGTCCTGGGGGCGCGCCAGGCTCCGCAGCAACCCCGCCATTTCCTTCAGCACGTGGTCGCCAGCGTCGTGGCCCCAGGTGTCGTTGACCTTCTTGAAGTGGTCGAGATCCAATACCGAAACGCCCAGCGGCCAGTCGTTGAGCCGCGCCCGCAGCAGCAGGTCGGGCACCCGCGCCAGTAGGGCGCCCTTGTTGAAGGTGCCGGTCAGCGAATCCAGCCGCAGACGGTCCAGCATCTCTTGAGCGGCCACGGCCTCCACGCTGCCCGCGGCCAGGAACTTCAGCAGGACGTTGCCGGCCTTGATCTGATCGTTGTCCTTCAGGGGCACCGCTTCGTGGGGCTTGAGCGCCAGGCCGTTGACCAGCGTGCGGTTCGTCGAGGCCAGGTCCACTACCCGCACTTCGTCGCCGAACTGGTGAATTGCCAAGTGCAACTTGCTCAGGCTGCGGTCGTCCAGGTAGATGTCCGCCGCCGGAGCCCGCCCGACCTGCACCACCGCGCGGTCCAGCTTCCAAAGCTCGCCCATGCGGTGGGCCGGCCCCTGCAGCAGCAGCAGCGAGGGCGGCGAGTCCGAGGCGCGCGCGAGCAGGTTCTCGATGGTCGGGCTCATGGCCTGAATCACGGCCGTGGCCTCTTCCAGGGGCTCCAGTCGGTCTGTAGTCCCGAACGCATGCCGAATCGCCATGGCCACCCCTGCTGTCGCGTGGCGCCGCGCCGGCGACTGCCGTCCCGCTGGCCCGTCGCTGGCGGCGTCCCGTGTCGCGCCACGGACCGTACTTTGCCGGTTCGCCTCCTCGACCGCAACAGCCGGAGTGCCGGTGGGGTGCGCGCCGCGGCGCAGTCTGCGTGTCTGGCGACTCTTGCCCGCCCGCACCGTCCGCCGCATACTTTGCGAAGCTGGCCGCTGCATACGACCCGTGTCGCGCCGATCACCAATAAGTACATGTTCGGACAGGTATTTGGAGAGAAACTAGAGATGCATACTCCCTTCAGCGTTGTAGGTAGGTGGGCTCCGCTGCTGCTTGCTGCGGCCCTCGCCGCGGGTTGCGGGCCCGGCGTTCAGCTGGAGCGCGCCGCTGGTGTGCCGCGATTTGCGGCCCTGCCCATCAAGTCCGAGATCAAGGTGGTCGAGTCGGCCGACGTGCTGGCCCAGCCAGTGACCGTGGTGGGAACGCTCCGTACCGACACGGCCAAGGGCGAGGCCGATCGGCCACAAGTTGTCGTTGCACTCAGCAACCAGGCTCGCCGGGTCGGCTGCGACGCTCTGGTCGGGCTGTCGAGGCGCGACGAGGTGACCACCAGCCAGAAGACCGTTGAACGGCTCGGCGCTGGCGGCGCCAAGGTGCGCTCGCAAGAAGCGGTAGAAAAGCACACCTACAAGTGGCAGGCGCAGTGTGTGCGGTCGGCCCTGATGGACCCCGGAGCCAAGCCCGCGCCGCACTCCGAGCCGTCGCCTCCGCCCGCTGCGCCGGACCCGGCACCGGCCGTGGAGCCGGAGCCGAGCACGCCCGACGGCAAGACGGCCAAGGATGTCGCCGACTTGTTGCTCGAACGCAAGGTGTTCGTGCGGGCGATGGTCGACAAGCTGCAGAAGCCGGCGCCCGATCCGGCCGATGTGGTCGACGCCCTGGTCGAGACGATGGTTCAGGTTACCGGACCCACGGGCCTGTGGCGCAAGACCATGCCGCAAGAGTGGTTCGGCTGTCTGGCTGCCGCCGATACGCCCGCCTGCCTGCGGCTGCGCGACCTGGACCGCGACCTGCGCCACGCCGACGCTCTGCACACCGAGGCCTCCGGGCTGTCGCGCGGCCAAAGCGGCGGCTGGCTGCGGCGCTCGGAAGCGCGCGTGGTCGAGTACTTGCGCACCTACGTGCCGCTGGAAGCCAGCCTGGCCGGAGTGCAGGCCACGCCGTTCTACCGCGAGAAGTTGGCCGACGTGGCTCAGTAGCCCCGGCCGCCTTGCCAGCTCGTGCCCCCGGCCGCCGACCGACCCGCGCTGGCGAGTTGCCTGGGCGCACCGTCGGTTTGCGTTTGTATGCCCTGCAAGGCAAACTTCTGCCGGGCGCCCCGTCCGCCCGTTATGACGCTCCCTCTCCCCAAGGAGCCGCCAAATGCCCGATCAGCCCACTCTGGACCCGCCGCCGTGGTCCGAGGCGATGTTCCGCGCGCTCACCGAGCAGTCCGGCGACATCATTTCGCTTTTGGATGACTCCGGCCGGTTGCTCTACAACTCGCCGGCCGCGGAGAAGATCAGCGGGTTTTCGACGGCCGAGCTGAGCGGCGTCGACACGTTCACCTTCTTCCACCCCGATGACCGCGAGCGCGTGCAGGCGGAATTCGCCCGCGTGCTGGCGACGCCCGGCGCGATGGTCACCGTGGAGTACCGCTACCGGCGCAAGGAGGGCGGCTGGACCTGGATGGAGGCCGTGGCCAGCAACCAGCTAGACAACCCCGATGTGCGCGGCGTGGTGACCAACTCGCGCGACATTTCGGAGCGCAAGCAGCAGCAGGCCCAGCAGCACTTGATCGAGGAGCAGCAGTTGCATCGCCAGCGTCTGGAGTCGCTCGGCACACTGGCTGGCGGAATTGCACACGACTTCAATAACTTGCTCAGTGCCATCGGCATGCACGTGGCGTTGGCGGCAGCCACCACCGGCGATGCGGCGGTGCGGGCCGAGCTGGAAGGGGCCGAGGTGGCCGTCCGGCGGGCTGCGGAATTGACGCGGCAGCTGCTGGGGTTTGCCCGCCGCCAACCGGCGCGCCCCCTCACCCTGGACTTGCGGCAGGCGCTGCAGCATCTGGGGCCGCTGCTCGAGCGGCTCCTGGGCGGGCAAATTGCCGTAAGCTTGAGCGTTCCGGAAGGCCCAGTCTGGGTGGGGGTGGACCCGGCGCAGCTGGAGCAAGTGCTGGTCAACCTGGCGACCAACGCCCGCGATGCCATGCCCGGCGGCGGCCACCTACAGCTGCGCGTCGCGCTGGAGCCGGGAGGAACGGCCAACGACCTGCGACCTTCGGTGCTGCTGAGCGTCCTGGACGACGGTGTGGGCGTCGCGCCCGACGTGCTGCCGCGGGTGTTCGAGCCCTTCTTCACGACCAAGGAGTTGGGGCGCGGCACTGGTCTTGGCCTGGCGGTCAGCCACGGTATCATCACCCAGAGTGGCGGCAGCATCTGGCTGGAAAGTGAGCCGGGCACTGGCACGGCGGTGCACGTGCGCTTGCCGCTGGCCGACCCGCCGACTCCGCCGGCCACTGCGGCCGTGGCGGCAAAAAGTGGTGCGGCCCGGCCCGGTGAGCGCGTGTTGCTGGCCGACGACGACGACTTGGTCCGAACGGTGACTGCGCGCATGCTGTCGCGCCTGGGCTGGGCGGTCGACGAGGCGCGCGACGGCTTCGAGGCGCTGGAACGGCTGGTCAACGCCCCCACCGCCTACTCGGCGGCCGTGTTCGACCTGCGCATGCCGCGGCTGGGCGGCGAAGAGGCCGCGCAGCAGGCCCTGGCCATCGACCCGAATTTGCCGGTGCTGTTCATCTCGGGCTATGCCGATGGCGCCAGAACCCGCACCGACATCATCCAAAAACCGTTCGACGGTCCGGCACTTGGCCACCACTTGCGCAACGCCATCGATAGGGCGCGCGATCCGCGCCTTGGGCCCGCCATCGCCCCTTGCGCGCGCTGACCGGACGCACGCGAGCGGGCGTCGCTCGCCGTTCTACGCCAGATGCCTGGACCGGTGCACGAATTCGCCGGCCGGTCTGGCCGCGGCGGCCCACCGTGGCGGAAGCGTCGCCTCTTGAATCCGGGCGGTCTGCCGTGACACCCTGTTGCGCCTGCGCCCGCCTTGGCGCTGCCCTGCGAGCGTCCGATGAATCCGCTGTTGGCTCCCTGGTCCGGACCCTTTGGTCTGCCGCCGTTCGACCGCCTGACGGCCGCCGACTTCGAGCCCGCGGTGCGCACCGCCATGGCCGAGCACCTGGCCCAGCTCGACCAGCTGGCCGCGCAGACCGACCCGCCGGATTTTGCCAACACCGCCCTGGCTTTCGACGCGGCGGGCGCCACCTACAAGCGCATTGCGCTGCTGTTCAGCAACCTGGTCGCGGCCGAGGCTTCGCCCGAGCTGCAGGCCGCCGAGCTGGTGGTCACACCGCTGCTGGCCGGTCACGACGCCGCGGTTCTGCAGCACCCGGGCGCGTTTGCCAGGCTCGACGCGGTGTTTCAGCAGCGCGAACGCCTGGGACCCGAGGAGCGGCGGCTGGTCGAGCGCCTGCACCTGGACTTCTGCCTGGCTGGGGCCCGTCTCGCTCCGGCGGGTCGGCAGCGCGCGCTGGAGATCGCCCAGGGGCTGGCGGAGTTGCAGACTCGCTTTGCCCAGAACGTCTTGGCCGACGAGCGCGAGTTCGTGGTGGAGCTGAGCGACGAGGATGTGGCGAGTCTTTCTGCCGGGTTGCGCGCCGCCACTGCCCAGGCCGCCGCCGATCGCGGGCGCGCTGGGAGCCACGTGCTGCCGCTGTCGCGCTCGCAGGTGATGCCGCTCCTCGCCACGTGTCCGCGGCGATCCCTGCGCGAGCGGGCGTGGCGGGCCTGGATCCGCCGCGGCCAGCTGCAGCCCGAGCGCGACAATGCCCCGGTGATTCGGGCGATTTTGCGCCTGCGCCACGAGCTGGCGGGCCTGCACGGCTACCGCGACTTTGCCTCGTTTGCCCTGACCGACACGATGGCGCGGGGGCCCCAGGCGGTGAGCGACCTGCTGCAGCGGGCGTGGCAGCCGGCCCTGCGCAAGGTGCACGGCGAGCGCGAGGAGCTTGCGCAACTGGCGGCCAAGTCTGGCCAAAGCGAGCCCCTGCAGCCGTGGGACTGGCGCTACTGGTCCGAGCAGCTGCGCTCGCAGCGCCACGCGGTCGACGACGATGCGGTCAAGCCGTACTTCACCCTGTCGGCGATGACGGCGGCGATGTTCGACTGCGCCAAGCGCCTGTTCGGGCTGGACTTTGTCGAGCAGCACGGCATCGCCACCTACCACCCCGACGTGCGCGTCTACCAGGTGCGCGGGCCGGGCGGCGCGGCGGTGGGCGTGTTCCTGACCGACAACTACGCGCGGCCGACCAAGCGCAGCGGCGCGTGGATGAACGAGTACCGCTTCCAGCGCAAGGCCGGCGGGGTGGTGCAGCCGATCGTGGGCAACCACAACAACTTTGCCAAGCCGGCGCCGGGCCAGGAGTGCCTGCTGAGCTTGGACGACGCGCGCACGCTGTTCCACGAGTTCGGCCACGGGCTGCACGGCCTGCTGTCGAACGCCACCTACGAGCGGCTGGCCGGCACGCGGGTGCTGCGCGATTTTGTCGAGCTGCCGTCCCAGCTTTTCGAGCACTGGGTGCTGGAGCCCGAGGTGCTGGCCAAGCACGCCCGCCACGCCCAGACCGGCGAGCCGCTGCCGCAGGCGCTGCTGGACAACCTGCTGGCGGCGCGGCGTTTTGGCGGCGGGCTCGAGACGGTGGAGTACCTGTCGTCGGCGCTGCTGGATCAAGCCCTGCACACCGACCCCAGCCTGGAGCTGGCGGACTTGGACGCCTGGGAACAAGCCGAGCTCCAGCGCCTGGGTATGCCGGCCGAGGTGGTGCCGCGCCACCGGCTGCCGCACTTCTTGCACCTGTTCTCGGGCGCCGAGTACGCCGCGGCCTACTACGTGTACATCTGGGCCGAGGTGCTGGACGCCGATGCTTTTGGCGCGTTTGTCGAGGCGGGCAGTCCGTTCGACGCCGGGGTGGCGCAGCGGCTGCAGCAGTACGTGTACAGCGCGGCGAATACCCTGGAGCCGGGGGCGGCCTTCCGCGCCTTCCGCGGCCGCGACCCCGACGTGGCGGCGATGCTGCACAAGCGCGGGCTCGACACGGTGTAGAACTTGGGGCGACAAAATGGGGGGCATTTTCTACTCCCTGATCTCCCTACAGATTTGGCGGACCCCATGCACGCGCCCGGCTCGACCAACCGCCTGATGCCGCAGCACGCGCCGCTGTTTGCCGGCGACGGGTTGTTCGACCGCCTGGGGCGCACGGTCAGCCAAGTGGGCGTGCTGCCGCGCAAAGAGCTGTACGAGGCGTGGGAAGTGGCGCGGCGGGTGCGGCGGCGCATCCGCGGGGGCCGGGTGGTGGACTTGTGCTGTGGCCACGGGTTGCTGGGGCAGGTGATGCTGCTGCTGGACGACACGTCGCCGGGGGTGCTGGCGGTGGACCGGCACCTGCCGCCCAGCCACGTGCCGCTGGCGGCGGCGCTGCAGGCGGAGTGGCCCAGGCTGCAAGGGCGCGTGGACTTTGCCGAAGTGCCGCTG
The DNA here is from genome assembly GCA_016218865.1 of Deltaproteobacteria bacterium. Classification (GTDB taxonomy): domain Bacteria; phylum Myxococcota_A; class UBA9042; order UBA9042; family UBA9042; genus SXRM01. The sequence goes on from JACRCU010000574.1 coordinate 11,567, forward strand.
GAGCAGGTCGAGCTGCGGCCGGGCGACGTGGTGGTGTCGGCCCATGCGTGCGGCGGGCTGACGGACGCGATCCTGGCGCAGGCGGCTGCGGTGCGGGCGAGCGTGGCGGTGCTGCCGTGTTGCCACCACCTGACGGCGCGGGGCGACTTGGCCGGGTGGCTGGACGGGCCGCTGGCGCTGGACGTGGAGCGGGCGGTGCGGCTGCGGGCGGCGGGGTACCGGATCTTTGCGCAGGCGATTCCGGCGGAGATTACGCCGAAAAACCGCCTGTTGCTGGGGATTGCCGGCGAGGTTGACCCGGCAGACGTGGCGTAGGTCCGGCTGCGCGGGGCTGCTTTGGGCGTCCCGGGCCGGCGACCAAGGGGCAGGCTGGGATCGGTGCAACCTGCGCCGGCCCGTCGCGCTACGGGGGCCGTGGCGAAGGGGATCCCCAACGGGCACCGTAGGTTCTTGCGCCCCGGCCCAGGCGGCGCTACGTCGCGCCACCTCCCTGCGGGCACGTATCGCTGACGCGGGGTTGCGGGCGAGGCAGACAAGGACCCTGGAGTGGCTGAGCTGGCCGAGTAGTTGCCACGCGACAACTACTCTCCGCTGTGCGGCGGCCTGGGGTCGGCTACCAGGGCGCCTTCCCGTTGCACCACGGCGGAAAGTGGTTCGGGTCGAAGCTACTGCACGACACGTCACGGCAGCAGTCAAAGGACTCGGTCCAGACTCCGCCGCCGCCGAAATCATGACACTCGAGTCCCCAGGTAGGGGTGAAGCAGCACGAATCCGACGGCTTGCTACACGGGCACCCTGCGGTCTGCGGCGCGGCACAGTCCTTCTGGAAGCCCGGCACATCCACCCACACATCCCCGTCGCCCACATCCGCGTCCACGCTCGCCACATCCGGGCTTTCCGCAATCTCCGCGTCGGCCGCCGCAGCGTCGGGCGAACCTGCGACAGCGCCGCCCGGATTCCCGCAGGCCGCCAACCCCGCAAGCGCCACAAGCACCCAAACCAAGGTTCGCATCGCCACCTCTTCGACTTCCCGCCCGACGAACGCCAGCTGCCCGATGCAGCAAGGCAGCATTGACGCAAGAACATACCAGCCTGGTCAAGTAGCCGGTTCCCGTGCCCGTTGGACCCCGTTCGGCCCGTCCGCTATCCTGGCGCGCCCACGGCCAGGGCACCCCTGAACAGGGCACCCACGAACAGGGCAACCCAGCATGACCCCACAAAACCCCAACATCCCCGCGCCCTTCGTCGCCCCGTTCGTCACCACCGCCGCCGATGGCCGGACCTTGGTCCCCGGCGGCAGCGTCTACCGCCCGCCCAGCGAGGCCGACTCGCTGCTGCTGCAGGTGAGCGTGGGCTGCTCGCACAACCGCTGCAGCTACTGCGCGATGTACACGGACAAGCGCTTTGCTATCCGCCCGCAGGCCGAGGTCGAGGCGCTGATCGACGCCTTTGCCCGCGCCCGGCCGGCCCCGTCGCGGCGGGTATTCCTGTGCGACGGCGACGCCCTGATTCTGCCGCAAGCGCGCCTGGTTGCGACCCTTGCCTACCTGCGGGCGCGGCTGCCGTGGGTCGAGCGGGTGGCCACCTACGGCGACTGCCGCTCGATCCTGCGCAAGACGCCGGCCGAGCTGCGCGAGCTGGCCGACCTGGGCCTGGGCATGGTCTACCACGGGGTCGAGACCGGCGACGACTTGGCCATGGCCGCCATCGTCAAGGGTTCCACGCGGGCGCAGGTGATCGAGGCCGCGGACCGACTGCGCCAGGCCGGCATCCGCCACTCGGTCATCGTGCTGCTTGGCATCGGCGGGGTGGCGGGGAGCGAGCGCCATGCCCACGAAACCGCGTCGCTTTTGTCGCGGATCGACCCGCCCTTCGTCGGCGCGCTGACGGTGACGCCGGTGCCGGGCACGCCGCTGTACCTGGCCCAGCAGGCGGGCGAGTTCGTGCTCCCGGATCCGTGGCAGCTGCTGGGCGAGCTGCGGGTACTGGTGGCCGAAAGTGCGCTGACCGCCTGCCAATTCGCCTCGAACCACGCGTCGAACTACCTGCCCTTGCGGGCGCTGCTGGCTCGCGACCGCCAGCCGATGCTGCGCGCCATCGACGCGGTGCTGGCCGAGCGCGACGCCGGGATGCTGAAACCCGAGTGGCTGCGGGGGCTTTAGGCCCGAACCCGAACCCGAACCGGCCCCGGAACCCGAACCGGTCCCGGAACCCGAACCCGAACCGGCCCCGGAACCAGGGGCCCCCACGTGCCCGCAGGGATGGGCGAGTCCAGTGGACTCGGCCAAGTTGGGTCCGGCGCCGGAACCCGAACCGGCCCCCAAAAGGTGTCAAGTGTCAATACCTGACACCCTACCCCTTGACCTCTCCCGTGGTCACTCGGCATCCTGGCCGCATGTCCAAGCCTACTCGCATCCCTTCGTCGTTCCTGGGTCCCCTTCGGCCCGCCGCCCGCCTGACCAAGCACCTGCTGCAGCGCGAGCCGCCGGCCCCTGGGGCGCTGCTGCCCGCCGCCGACCTGGACGTGGGCATGGGCGCGGTCGCGCGGGTGCTGCGCTACGTACAGCCCGAGCTGCGCCACGTGGAGCGCGTGCCCGCGGGCGGGGCGTTGCTCACCGGCAACCACAGCTTGATGGGTGTGGACTCGTTCGCCCTGTACCCCTTGCTTTGGCAGCAGTTGGGGCGCTTGCCGCGCGGCCTGGCCGACCGGGCCCTGTTTACCCTGCCGTCCGCGGCGCGCGCCTTCGGTCGCATCGGCGCGGTGCCGGGCGATCCGCAAGCGGCCGTCGAGCTGCTGCAACAGGGCGAGCTGTGCCTGGTCTATCCCGGCGGCTCGGCCGAGTCGTTCAAGGACCCCGACCAGCGCTACCAGCTGTTTTGGAACGAGCGCTTTGGCTTTGCCAAGGTGGCGATGCGCGCCCAGGTGCCGGTGGTGCCGGTGATGGCGGCGGGACCGGACCACGCCTACCGCTTCCTGTTTCGCGAACGGTGGCTGGCGCGGCGGCTGGTGGGCCAGGGCAAGGCGCGCTACGACTTTCCGCTGTCGCTCGGCCTGGGGATGCTGCCGCTACCTGTGAAATTCACGTACGAAATCGGCGAGCCGATCGCTCCGCCCACTGGCGCTCACCTGGCCGACGACCCCGCCGCCGTGGCCGCGTTCCATCAGAAGGTCTGGCGCACTTGCCAGGCCCAGCTCGATCGCCTGGTGGCGGAGTGGCACAGTCAGACCAGCGGCACCGCCGACCGGTTGGCGCGGCGCTTTGCGGGCTAACCTGGCCGGCAAGTTACTCAAATAGAATCGACCACATCCGCAGCGCCATTGGCCGGCACGCGTCGAAGCGGTCTCCCGGCTGCTTGGCCAGCATCTTCAGTAGCAGTTCGCTCAGACCCGGGCGCAGCGCCGGATTGTAGGTGCGCGGGTCGGGCGGCGTCTCCAGCACGTGGGCGGCAAAGATGTTGCCCGAGCGGAACGGCAAAACCCCAGTAAGCATCTGGTACAGGGTCACGCCCAGGGCGTAGATGTCGGCGCGGTGGTCCACGGTCGAGCCGGTCAGCTGCTCGGGCGCCATGTAGTACGGCGTACCCAGCAGCACCGACTTCTCGCCAAAGCCCTGGTCCGCCAACCGGGCCAAACCAAAGTCGAACAGCTTGATCAGCCCGTCGGCCGACACCAGTACGTTGTCGGGCTTGATGTCGCGGTGCAGGATCCCCAGCCCGTGGGCGTAGTCCAGGGCATCGCAGAGCGCGGCGAACACCGAGTAGACAAAGGCCATATCGGTCAGCGGCTTGCCCTCGGGCAGGTAGTGGTTCAGGGTCACGCCGTCCACGAACTCCATCGCGTAGTACGGCACCCCGTCGGCGGTACCTGCGTCGTAGATGTGCACGATGTGGTTGTGGTTCAAGCTGGCGGCGACCTTGATCTCGCGGGCGAAGTAACGGTGCGCCATCTCGGTGGTCATCCGCGGCTGCGACAAGAACTTCAGTACAACCGCCCGCTCCAGGATCGAGTCGAAGGCGCGGTACACTACGCCGCTGCCGCCCTGGCCGATGTGGTGCAGGTCGCGGTAGCGGTTGGCCAGCGAAGTCGGCACCCCCGCTGGCCAATCGCTGCGCGGTCGCGCCGCCGGGCCCGGCACCAGCACCATCTCGGGTCGGCTGGCCGGTCGCGGCAGGGGCGACTCGGTTTTGGCAGGGGCGACGGCTGGCTTGGCCGTCCGCTGGTAGGCCTGGGTGGCCTCGCTGGCCGGTGCCGGCGGCTTGGCGGCGCTGGGGCGCGCGGCCACGGCGGGCACCGGGGCGCTCGGGGCGACGGCGGCACTTGGAGCCACGGCTGCGCGCGGACCGGTGACCGCGCGTGCAGCCATCGGCGGCGCCACGGCCACGGTTCGCTCGGCACTGGGCGCGGGAGGCGGCGACCAGGCCGCCGGAGCCGCTTCGGGCAGCTGCAGTGGCTCGTAGGGCTGCGAGGGATCGCGCCGGCGTGCCGCGAAAATGGCCTGTGGCGCCTGGGGCAGTTCCTCTTGGGCGGCGACCTGGCCCGCAGGCCACACTCCGCTGTCCAGCTTGGTGCCGGTCCAGCCCAAGTCGATGGGCTCGGCATCCAGGCCGAGGCCCGGCGTGGTCCCTGTTTCGTAGCGTGGCTCGGGCTCGGCGGCCGGCGGCGTCGGCACAGCGGGGGCCGGGCCCGCACCCAAGGCGATCGGCGTCCCCTGCGACACGCGCGCCGGGGCGCGGCGGTCCGGTTCGGGGGCCGCGGCTGGTCGCGGTGCCGGCGGCGCCTTGGCTGCGCCGATCCACACGCCGTCGGCGTTGACGGTGTAGCGCGCCAGGCCTGCCGGGTCCACCTCCGGCGCCGGGGGATCGGGCCAGCGCAAGTGCTCGCTCACAAAGCGCAGCAGAGGCTCTGGCCCCTGGGCGCAGGCCAGCGACTTCCAGCGCACGCCGAAGCCCGGCGGCTCGGGCTGCCCGCGCGGGATGACGCGCACCACCTCGATCACCGCCAGGATGGCCAGACCCGCGCTGCCCTGGGGGCGCAGGGTGGCGAGCAGCTCTGTGCCCGGGGACGGATTGGACTTGCACGAGAAGTAGGCTCCACCGCGGCTGACGCTGGTGCAGACCACAGACGTCGGCGCGCCGCCAGCGGGAGCCACCTCGCCCAGCACCAAGCAGGGGAACCGTGGATGGCGACGGCGATCTGCGTCCATGCGAACTCCATGCGGCGGGGGATGGATCGCCAGCACCTCGGAGTGGGGTACCTGTGGTCGATTCTGCGTAGAAACGCTTCGAAGCACAAGGGTGAACGCGGCCACACCAGAGCGGTCGCGAGACCCACTAGCGCGCCGCAGTGACCGGAGAATTCCCCAACGTATCCAGACTTTACGGCTGTGGCAGCCCGTCGGTCGGCTGGCCAAACGTGTCTACCAACTGCTTGAAAAGGTTCATCTGGTCCACATAGGAC
>JACRCU010000558.1 GCA_016218865.1 Deltaproteobacteria bacterium
ACGGCGGCAATGTCGGCGCCCACGCGGTGCAGGCCGTCGCCGCGCACCCCGTCGTCGAGCACCTCGCTGTGGACGCCGCCCGGACCCTGGCGCACCAGCAGCAGGTTGCGACCGTCGCCGCCCTGGCACACGGCCCAGAGCTCGCCGCCGTCGCCCTCGACCAGTTGCACGAAGCGGCCGACATCGCCAGCGCTGGCCGGGACTTGCGCGGGGGCAATCACGTCCTTGCTCCAGGTGTCGCCGGTGCGCCGGTACAGGGCGAGGTCGCGGGTTGCGGTGCTGTAGGCCGCCAGGGCCAGCTGCCCGGACGCCAGCGGTCGCAGCGCCAGCGAAGCCCCGCGCCCCTGCGGTTCGCCGTCCAGCGGCGCCAGGCCCACGGCCTTGGGCAAGCACTGCCCAGAACTACATACCTGCTCAAGAATACAGTTAGAGCAGTCCTTACTTGGCGTGACGCACAGGCTGAGGGGACCTTTGACGGCGCACACTTGACCGCTCGGACACGCGCCGCCGCATTGGGCGAGGGGCGCGGCCACAGCCTGGCTGTCGACTTCTACAGGCTGCCAGTGCTCGGCGTCGGTGGGGTGCGGTTGTTTGGCCTGCCAGACGATCACGCGCGCGGGTGTGGCGGGCGCGGCCTGGGGAGCTGCGGGCACAAAGGCCGCCACCGCCGGCTTGTCCCCGACCACCGCGAGCGCCAGGGCCTCGCCGATACCGACAAAGGCCGCCAGCTTGTGCTGGCTCAAGCTGCCGTCGGCCGCCCACTCGGCATAGATCAGGGCGTCGTGGCTGGCGTCGCGGGCCACCAGCGCGACCGCCCCCTGGCCGAGCGCCACCGCCGCCAACCGGCGTCCCACGTCGGGGCCGGGCTCTGCCACGCCGTGGCGCGGGCCGAGTGGGTCGCCGACCACTGCGCCAGACGCGGGAAGGCCGAGCAGCCAGCGGGTGGCGGCCGGCGTGTGCGGTGGTGCTCCGGCGTAGCGGGTGGCCACCACATCGCCGTAGCGGCGGTCGTAGGCGATGTGCGTCAGGCTGCCGCCGCTGCCGACCAGCACACCCGGCCAGCCGATCTCTCCCGGCGGCAGAGGCGGCAAGTCCCGACACGTCAAGCTGATCGGCAGGGCCTGGCAAAATTCCGGCATGCGCGCCACTTCGCTGTCGATCACCGCCAATTTGCCGGCCGGGCAACTGGCCGCGGGTGCCGGCACACACCGGTCCAAGCGCGCTGCGCAGGCCTGCCCCGCCGGACAGGTGCCGCCACACGGCGTGTGGTTCTGGCACAGGCCCCACAGACAGGCCCGGCCCCCGCCGCAGTCGCTGTCGGCCTGGCAGTCCTTGGGGACGCAGACGCCGTAAGTGCACACGGTCGCGGGGTCCAAGCACGACGCGCTGGCCGAGCAGCCCTGGCGCTCGCGGCAGCGGCCGTCTTGGCAGCGCTCGCCAAGGCAGCAGCCGTTGTCGTCGTGGCAGGGTTGATCGCCGCGGCACACGCCGCCCACGGTGCAGTGGTAGCCCGATGGGCACTGCGAGGTCGCCCTGCACAGCAGCGGCCCCGGCGCCGGCGGGTCGTCGCAGCCCATCAGCCACAGCAGCCCCAGCAAAGGCGACCAGCGCAAGCCCACTTTCATGGTGCCCCCGCCTTCCCGCCCAGGGTGTCGCCCAGGGCAATCCCCAGCACCAGCCAGTCGCCCAGGGCGCCGCCGCTCTGCACGCCCACCAGCTCCGCCGAGATCGGCAGCTTGACCACCGCCGCCAGCGCCTGCTGCACGTCCACATCGAATTGCAGGGGTTGCGCGAGCAGCAGCGCCACCGCCAGCTTGGCGACCGCCGGCGCCAGGGCCTGCCAATTGGCGTAGGGTGCGATCGGATCGCCGCCCACCGCGATGTGCGGCACGTCCACCTTGCGGACGCCCAACACGATCTTGCGTTCGATCACCTGCAGCGCCGCCTGCAGGTCCTCATCGGCCGTGAGCTCCTGCGCCGTCAGCCAGCGGCCGTCGACCCGCGCCTCGACCCGCGCCGACAGCTGGCGGATGCCCAGGTCGACCAGTGTGGCCGTCGCCGCTTGCGCCAGATGCACCAGCGGGGCGTGCTCGGGCAGCGCCGACGGGGCGACCTGTACCCGGATCGGCGCGCCCGCCGTCGCCAGGTGGCGCACCCCGGGCATCACCACATCCAGCGCCCCCAGGCTGACCAACAGCTTGCCCGACGAGGCCGCGAACAGTTGCTGGCTGTCGGCCGCGGCACACACCAGGCCCGAGCGCAGCGTCGCCAACACCGCTTCTTCCACCACCCGCGACGACAAAAGCAGCGCCACATCCACGGGTTTTGCAGTGCTGGTTCCATCGGCGTGCCACTGCTGCATCTGCGGCGGCAGGGTCGGTGGCGGCCCCTCGGGCAGCTTGGCAAAGGCCGCGGCGGCATCGGCGCCCGGTTCGGTGGCGCAAGGGTGGGCCTTGGCGAACGCGCTGGCGTCCAGGCGCGTCCGCAGCGCCGCGTCCTGCACATCAAAGGCCTGCGCCGATGGCCGCACCCGCACCAGCAGCGGCCCCAGCGGCTCGCCCACCAGATCGCCCAGCAGCGGCGCGGCCTGCGCCAGCAAAGTGCGCACGTCCACGGGCACTTCTATGTCCAGCGGCTTGCCGTTCAGGGCCTGGTTGAGCACCTGCTGCACCAGCAAATTCCCCACCAGCTCCAACAGATTGCTCATCAGCGGACCCAGCAGGTCCTTCAGCCCGGCGATGGCGTCGCTGCCCAGCTTGCCGGTCGCACAGAGCTCGCACTCCAAGCAGGGATCCTCCAGCAGCAATTGGTCGGTGCACTCGGCCAGGCCGCAGTCCTTGCTCAGCGAAAATCCGATGTCGTCCAGCACAGGTTGCTGCACCTGGGTCTTCACCGCCAGCTTGCCCTGGGCGTCCACTGCCAGCACCACGTCCAGCTGTGCCGACAGGGTCGCCAGATGCGAAGTCGGCTGGCCCACGTCCACGCCGTCGTGCAGATGGCAGGCCGCGTCGGACTCCACGCCCAGGAAGCTGGCCGCGCCGAACACGACGCCCTTGACCACCCCGATGCGCGCGTGATCAAAGGCGATACGGATGCGGGCCGGGCTCGACCCTTCCACGAGTTCGATCTTCAGCGAGGCCAGGTCCAGCGTCAGGACCAGGTCGCGAGCGCCGGCCTTGCCCTTGAACAGGCCCAAACCGCCCGAAAACTGCAGCGGTTGCGGCCCCAGCAGCTTGGCCACGTCGATTTGCGCAACCCCGCCCGGGCCGGCGCCGAACAGAGCCTTGAGCAGCGCCACCACGTGCCCGGCGATGACATCGAAACCATGTTGTGTGATGCGAACTTGCGCGGCCTTGGGCAGCAACAGCGCGTCGGGCGACTGCGGCGGCGGCAGCGGCCCCGAGCAGGTCGTGCAACTCTGGCCGCCGCAAGCTACCAGCAAGCCCGGCAGCAGCCACGCCAGCAGGCGGCGCCGGTTCGGCCGCAGACCCGCGGGCAGCCCCATCCGCGTCGCCGGCTACCCGACCACGCGGTTGCGGCCTTCGTTCTTGGCCTTGTACAGGTTCTCGTCGGCGGCGCTGAGCAGGTCCTCTACGCGCGTCATCGCCTCGGCCACCGTCGCCACGCCCAGCGAGCAGGTCATCTTCAGCGAGGTGCCCTCGAAGGCGAAGGTGTGCTCTTCGATCAGCGCCCGCAACGCCTCGGCGAAACTCACCGCTTTTTCGCGGTTCATCTCGGGCACGACGATGCAGAACTCCTCGCCGCCGTAGCGGGCAAACAGCTCTTCGCGGCGGATGCGCGAGCTGACCAGCTTGGCGAACTCGCGCAGCACGAAGTCGCCCATCAGGTGGCCATAGGTGTCGTTGACCTTCTTGAAGAAGTCCAAGTCCAGCATGATCACCGACAGGTCGCGCTGATAGCGCTTGGCCCGGGCGAACTCCTTGTCCAAAAAGTCGAGCAGGGCCCGCTTGTTGGCCACCTGGGTCAGGCTGTCTTCGATGGTGAGCCGGTAGATCTCCTCGTGGAAGGCCGCCTCGATGTTGTCGCCGGCCAGGAACTTGAAGATCGAGTCGCCCACGTGGATGTAGTCGCCCGAGGTCAGCATGGTCGAGCCGTGCACCTGCGCCTGGTTGCGGTAGGTGCCATTGGTCGACATGTTGTCCACCAGCCGGTAACCCTGTTCGGTCGGCTCGATGCGGGCGTGGTAGCGCGAAACACTGTCGCTTTTCAGGGCGATGGTGCTCTCTGGATCGCGGCCGATGGTGACGACGGAGTCGGTGACCTGGATGCGGCGGCCGATCTCGGGACCGCGCACCATCACCAAGAATGCGTCGCGCGACTGACCCAGGCTGGTCAGGTCCCGGACCGAGGTGATGCGGGTCTGGGCGTCCAAATGGCTAGCGGTTGTACGCATTTGCGACATTCTACGTCTCGCTTGGTCAGCGTGCAGCGGTGCGGCAAACTTGCTCAGGACTCCTTTCCCATCCCACCCCGGCTGGATCGGAATCCTCCACTATTGTCTGGGCCAGAACCGGGGTCCCCGACTGATTCTCGCCAGTTGCACGACGGGGCAAAGTGGCCATACATGCGCGAATCAGTTGGGGTTCATATTACCAGCGGCCGCTGCCCGAAGCAACGGCGTTTGCGGGCGCCGAATTCAATCCGTCGTCGCGTTCGCGCAACCACTGCACCAGCGCGTCGACGTACTCGGCCACCCGCGGACAGGTGATGCCGCTGCCGGCCAGGGCCAGCCGCGTTTGCGTCGCATCGAAGCGGACTTCGCAGTCGAACCACTCCAAGAAGCTCCGCTCGTGGCGCACTTGCCCGCTCACGGCCGGCACCTTGCGGAGCATGGCGTGCACGCGGCCCTGCCACGACACCAACGGCCTGGGCCGACCGGCGGCGTCGGCGACCGCGTCGAAAAACGCCCGCGCTGTCATCGGTTGCTCGTCGACCAGATGGAAGGTGCCGCCTTCGGTCTGCGGCAAGCGCGCCAGGTGCACGGCGGCCTGCACGGCGTAGTCCACCGGCGCGATGTGCAGCGAGTGGGTGCCGGTGATGGGCAGCACAATCGCCTGATCCGACTGGGCAATCTGCGACGCCAGCGCGTACACGCCTTCCAGCCGGCCCGCCTCGCCGGTCCGCGAGTCGCCGACCAGGATCGGCACGCGCACCACCGTGACCGGCAGCTTCGCCATTGCCGCGCGCGCCAGCAGCTCGGCCTCGGCCTTGGTGCGCTCGTAGGGATTGCGGAAGGCCTGGCCCACCATCAGCTCGTGCTCGTGCACGGAGCCCGTGCGATTGCCGGCCACGAAGACCGTCGACCACACGCAGACCCGGCGCAATTTCTTCATGCCCAAGGCGAGTTCCAGGGTCTCGCGCAGCCCCTCGACGTTGACCTGGCGCATGCGCGGCGCTTCGATGCCCAGGTAGTGGATCGCCGCAAGGTGGTGGACTTCTTCGACTTCTTCGTGCAGGCGCCGCACTTCGGCCCCAGACAGCCCCAGGTCCAGCGCCAGGATGTCGCCCTCCAGCACCTCGGCCTTGCCCGGCCCCGACTGGCTCAAGTCTGCCGCAAGCTCGCGCGCCTGCACGGCAAACTTGTCGCGCGCCAGCAGCAGCACCCGGTCGCCGATGCTGGTCAGTTCGCGAGCCAGCCGGCGGGCGGCGTCCAGCGGGTAGCCCGTGACCAGCACCGTGCGGGCGTTCGCTTCGTGACCCATGCCTTCCCCCTTGCCCCGCAGCGACCGCGCTCGCCCGCAGATTCATCCGCGCGTAGGCTCACTTGCCTGCCGCTGCTGGGCTGCCTGCAGCTTCGGCCACCAGGCCCACAGGGCCCGCTCAAGGTCGGCCAGCCCGCCGTCGTTGTCAATCGCCCAGGTGGCCCGCTCGCGGCGCTGCTCCGAGGTCATCTGAGCATCGATGCGCAGTTGCCCAGCTTCTGGGCTCAGGCCGTCGCGCTGGTGCAGCCGCTGGAGCTGAGTGGCCGTCTGGGCCTCGATGGTCAGGGTTGCGTGGCACTGCGCCTGCAGCCCCATGTCGAACAGCAGCGCCGCGTTGATCACGGCCAGCCCAGTCCCCTGCTGCCGGTGTTGCGCCAGCCGTTGATCCAGGGCGGCGCGGATCCGCGGATGGACGATCGCTTCCAGGCGCCGTAGGGCCGGCCGGTCGGCGAACACCAGCGCCCCCAGCGCCTTGCGATCCAGCGTACCGTCGGGTTGCCGCAGATGAGCGCCGAACTCCGCCAGCACCGCCGCCAGTCCGGATGTGCCGGGTGCGACGACGTCGCGGGCCAGCTGGTCGGCATCCAGGTTCGCTGCGCCGCGCGCCACCAGCCAAGCGGCAACGGTCGACTTGCCACAGGCGATGCCGCCGGTAAGCCCAAGAATGTACAGGGGTTGCCCGATCATCGGCCGGCGCCGCGCTGCGCGAACTAGCCGCCCTTGCTGAAGACGTAGCTCTGGCTGAAGGTCTGCGGCGACGCCAGCATCGGCAGACCGCGGATGGCCATGAACTTGTTGCGGATGCAGTCGCCGAACTTGCCCGCGGCGCCC
>JACRCU010000568.1 GCA_016218865.1 Deltaproteobacteria bacterium
CCTGGAAGCCGACCTATCGCGTGGCGGTCGGCGAGAACGGCAAGGTCGACTTGCAGGGTTGGGCGATCGTCGACAACACCTCGGGCGAGGATTGGAAGGCTGTTCAGGTAGGGGTAGGCTCGAGCTCGGCGCTGTCGTTCCGCTACGACCTGCACTCGATCCGGGTCGTGCACCGCGAAACCCTGCGCAGCAACGATAGTTTTGCCAAGGCGCCGCCGCTGGGTGGCAGCGTGGGCCGCGACGATCCGGGCAAAGAAGTCGCGCTGGCGGCCCTGAGCGACGAGGAGCTGGCGCGCCCCGAAGGCCATCCCGACGTCGCCGACTCGGGCGCCTACTACCGTGCCCCGGCCTCGGTGTCTGCGCGCGCCGGTGGCGGCAGCGGCCAGGTGGCGTTGGCCGAGGCCTCGACCCGCGCTGCCCGCTACAAAGTCGAGAAGGCCGCCAAGGTGGCGACCAAGGACGTGGCGGCCGAGGATCGCAAGGTGGGGGCGCTGGCCGACCAGATCCGCAACTCCAAGCGGCCCGTGGTGGTCGAGGGCTACGCCAACGCTGGCGAGGCCGACGCCGACGACAAGGCTCTGGACCGCGCCAACATTCTGCGCAACCAGCTGATCGAGCGGGGTGTGCCGCCGGCGCAAGTGCAGGCGGTGGGCCGCGGCGTGGTGTCTGGCCAGAAGGCGGGCGTGCGGTTGGTGGTGGCGCCGCAGCCGGCCCAGGGCGGCAAGGTCGAGGACCGCGATGCCCCGCCGGTGGGCGAGAGCCACTTCGACAGCAAGCTGCCGATGACGGTGGCCAAGGGCACCAGCGCGATGGTGTCGATCGTCCAGGGACAGGCCCAGGGCGAGGTGGTGTATCTGTACGATGCCGAAAGCACGGGTGGCGACAGCCGTTACGCCTTCAAGGCGGTGCGCTTCAAGAACCCGACGGGCTCGACGCTCGAGAGCGGACCGATCACGGTGTACGGCGCCGGCCGCTTCGTGGGCGAAGGCCTGGCTGAACCGATTCCGCCGGGAGCCACCGCGGTGGTGCCGTTTGCCCTGGATCGGCAAGTGGTGGTCGATCGCGACGGCTCGACCGGCGACCGCATGAGCAAGCTGGTCAAGCTGAGCCGCGGTGCGCTGACCGCCGAGGTGCAGCACCTGCGCACCACCAAGCTGAAGATCGCCAACCGCAGCCACGCCGCCACCACCGTGCTGGTGCGCCACACCACGCCCAAGGGCTGGACCATCAGCAAGGGGCCCAAGGCCGCGGAAGTGATTGGCGAAAGCCGGTTGTTCGCGGTGGAAGTGCCGGCGGGCGAGAGCCGCATCCTGGAGATCGAAGAGGCCACGCCCATGACCCGCACCGTGGACATGCGCTCGCCGGTCGGCGTGGAGATGGTGCGCATGTATCTGCAGACCGCCAAGGAAGACCCCAAGGTCGAGGCGTCGATCAAGAAGCTGGTGGCCCTGTTCGACGACATGGCCAAGACCCAGGAGCAGATCGCCCACCTCCGCGAGCGCGCCGAGGAATACCGCCTCCGCAGCGACGAGCTGCACGATCAGATCTTCAGCCTGAAGATGGTCAAGACCGCCGGGCCGCTGATGGCGCACCTGCAGCAAAAGATGAAGGAAATGAGCGACCGCGTGCAGCAGACCACCCTGGATGTGGTCAGCGCCCAGGAGCGCCTGATGGTCGCCAAGGTCAAGTTCCAAGACGAACTGGCCGAGCTGTCGCTCGATCACCGGCCGACCCAGGCAGCGGTCAAGTAGCCCGAATTACGGACCGGCGTGCGCCATCGCCCAGGCATAGCGCATCACGTGGTTCGACGCCGCGGCCACGGCACAGGCGGCGAGCAGGCCCGTCTCTCGGCCGCTCAAGAGCGCGTTGGCCAGCACCAGCCCCGGCAACCCCAGCCCCAGCAGCGCCACGGCCCCGGCCAAGACGTCTACCCTTTCCAGAGTTGTGGTGGGCGGGCGAGGCGGCTGGCCCCGGCGCAGGTGCCGCCAGCCCGCCAGCAAGCCGCCGCTCCAGAACAAGGCGTGGCCGCACAACAGCCCGACCGCACTGGTCAAGTCGTTGCGGGCGGCGACGGTCAAGCGATCGGCGGCGGCGGCCAGCACCAGCAGGACCGCGGCACCGCCGGCCAGCGTATGGGCGCTCGCTTGCAGCAATTGCAGCAGGGGCAGCGGCGGGCGACCCGGACCTACCGCCAGCGCGCGCAGGCCCAGCACCGCGAGCAGCGGCACGCCACTGGCGAGCGCAACCACGGCGAGCAGGGTTGGCCCGGGCAGCCACGCGGCGGTGTGGCTCTGCGTCGGCCACGGCAAGCCGGCCGCCAGCCCAGCGCCCAGCGCGCCCAGAGCGGCAAAGCCCAGCAAGAACGGCAAGGTCTGGGCCAGGTGCGGGGCGCGGTTGCGCTGGTCGCCCAGGTTCCACCACCACCCCGCGAGAGCCAGCAGGCCGCCCAGCGTCAGCAGACCCGCGGCGACCACAGCTGTTTCTCGACCGGCCGGCTGATCGTTGCCCGCAGACCCCAGCTGCATCAGCGCCGCCGCCAGCAGCAGCCCGGCCCCCAGGCCGATGAGGCTGAATTCGCTGGCCAGCAAGCCGGCGCGGGTCTGGTCGTCTTCGGCAGTGGCGCGCTTCATGGCTGGACGGACAATCCCCATGCAAGAACAGTTAGTTGCAGAATGACTACCGCTGCGGCGATCAACCACGCGCGCGCCGTGGGCTCGCCGCTGAGTACCGGTGGCGGAGTGGACTCGCGCGGGTCGGGGTTGGGAGCGGGGTCGGCGGCCATGCCGGCAGCTTGGCACGGCGGCCGCACGCGTGCAAAGTGATCGTGGGCCAGGTGCGCTGGCGCCGTCGAGGTTCGCGGTCACCTCGGGGAGCGGCTCGAAGACGATCCGCTTGAGGGCGGCGCTTGCGGAGGCCGCCGTGAACTCGGCGCCGACGTGGCAGAGCACGCACCGGGCCTTGTTCACGAAGACCAGCAGCCCCCG